>NZ_JBIAUK010000011.1:84229-229760 GCF_042892775.1 Streptomyces sp. NPDC001717
GGGGGGGGGGGGCGCCCGGGCCACCCCCCCCTGGGCCCGGGGGGCGGGGGGGGGGGGGGGCCCCCACCCCCGGGGGGGGGGGGCGGCGGGGGGGGGGGCGGGCGCCCCCCCCCGGCCGGGGTACGGCACCTGGGAGGGGGACGGACTACATGGGGTCCATGCCCCGGTCGTCCATACGGCCCTCCTGCTCGCTCTGCTCCTGGAGGCGGCGCGCCTTCTCCTGCAGTCGGCGGCGCTCTTCCGGGTCGGTCGAACGCTCGGCCGCGTCGTTCAGCTCCTTGGCCTTCATGCGCATCTGCTGGGACCGGCCTCGGGACTCGCCTGAAACGCTCATGATCGCTCCTCGGATCAGTGGGGGAGAGCGGGCGGACCCAGCGAATCAGCACCGCCGCGCGCACGCATCTCGAACCGTCACCGAGCGTGAACCTGATGGGTGGCGTCGGAGCACGGGCCGTTCGCGAATGGCCCACCACGGATGCCGGAGCCGGGCCGCGCGGCGAACCTGTGGGGGTGAGCCCAACAGACCCGGACGAGGACGCCACCGGCACCGCCACCACCGCCGGTACCCCCACACGCACCCGCATCGTGCTGCGGGTCAACGGTGTCGAGCATTCCCTGGAGCCCGACCACCGCACCACCCTGCTCGACGCCCTGCGCGACCACCTCGACCTCACCGGGGCCAAGAAGGGCTGCGACCAAGGCCAGTGCGGTGCCTGCACCGTCCTCCTCGACGGGCGGCGGGTCTGCGCCTGCCTGCTGCTCGCGGTCGCCCAGGACGGCGCCGCGATCACCACGGTGGAGGGGCTCTCCGACACCGCGACCGGGGCCGCGCTCCAGCGGGCGTTCGTCGCGCGGGACGCCTTCCAGTGCGGCTTCTGCACACCCGGTCAGCTCTGCTCCGCCGTCGGCGCCCTCGCCGAAGCCGCCGCCGACCCGGCGGGCCCCGTCACCCTCACCGAGGCGGAGACCAGGGAACGGCTGAGCGGCAACCTCTGCCGCTGCGGCGCCTACCCGGCCATCGTCCGCGCCGTCCGGGACGTTGCCGTACGCGACGCCGTACAGGACGTCTGCGTACAGGACGTCGGCGTACAGGACGTCGCCGCACGGGACGCGGCCCGGTGAAGCCCTTCGGGTACGTCCGCGCCGCCACCCTCCGTGAAGCCGCCGAGGCCCACGCCGCCCACCCCGACTCCCGGTACCTCGCCGGCGGCACCAACCTCGTCGACCTCATGAAACTGGGCGTCGAACGCGCCGGCACCCTCGTCGACATCTCCCGGCTCCCGCTCGACGCCATCGAGGAACGCCCCGGCGGCGCCCTGCTCGTCGGAGCCACCACCCGCGCCGCCGACGTGGCCGCGCACCCCCTCGTACGGACCCGCTACCCGGCCCTCGCCCAGGCCCTGCTCGCCGGAGCCTCCGCCCAGCTGCGCAACGTCGCCACGACCGGGGGCAACCTCCTCCAGCGCACCCGCTGCACCTACTTCCAGGACCTCTCCAAGGCCTGCAACAAGCGGGAGCCCGGCACCGGCTGCTCCGCGCTCGACGGCGTCCACCGCGAGCACGCCGTGTTCGGCCACTCCACCCACTGCGTCGCCACCCACCCCTCGGACCTGGCCGTCGCCCTCGCCGCCTTCGACGCCGACATCGAGCTGTACGGGCCGCAGGGCACCCGCACCGTGCCGGCCACCGACTTCCACCGGCTGCCCGGGGACCACCCCGAACGGGACACCGAGATCCGCGACGGCGAGATCATCACCGGGGTCCTGCTGCCCGCCGCCGCGCCCGGAGCCCGCTCCCGGTACCGCAAGGCCCGCGACCGGGCCTCGTTCTCCTTCGCGCTGGCCTCCGTCGCCGCCGTCCTCGACGTCGACGCCGGGTCCGGCCTCGTCCGCAGCGCCGCCCTCGCCTTCGGCGGGCTCGCCCACCGGCCCTGGCGGGCCACCGCGGCCGAGCGGGCGCTGACCGGTGCCGCGCCGACCCCCGAAACCTTCCGGCGGGCGGTGGAGGCGGAACTGGCCGAGGCCCGGCCGCTGCGGGACAACGCGTTCAAGGTCGTACTGGCCCGCAACCTCGCCTGCGACGTACTGGGCGCGCTCGCCCGGGACACCACCGCATAGCCGCAGCCACGCAGAGGAGCAGCCCCCATGCCACCGCACCCCGCACTCGGCACCCCCACCGCCCGCGCCGAGGGGCCGCAGAAGGTCACGGGCGCCGCCCGCTACGCCTCCGACCGCGTCCCGCCCGGCTGCGCCCACGCCTGGCCCGTCCCCGCGACGATCCCGCGCGGACGCGTCACCGCCGTCGACACGGCCGCGGCCCTGGCCCTGCCCGGCGTGCTCGCCGTCCTCACCCCGTACGACGCGCCGCGCCTGGGCCCCTGGGACGACCCCACCCTCCACCTGCTCCAGGAGCCGGCCGTCCCGCACCGCGGCTGGTACGTGGCCCTGGCCGTTGCCGAAACCCCGGAGGGCGCCCGCGCCGCCGCCGAAGCGGTACGGATCGAGTACGCGACCGAGCCGCACGACTCCGTCCTGTACGAGGACCACCCGGCCGCCCACACCCCCGAAGAGGCCAACGGCGGATACCCCGCCCACCGCGAGCAGGGCGACCCGGACGCGGCGCTCGCCGCCGCCCCCGTACGGGTCGACTGCGTCTACACCGTGCCGCCGCTGCACAACCACCCCATGGAGCCGCACGCCGCCACCGCCGTCTGGGACGCCGAACGGGGCGGGCTCACCGTCTACGACTCCAGCCAGGGCGCGGGCCTCGTCCGCGAGGCGCTCTCCGCGCTCTTCGGGATGGCCGAGGACCGGGTCGAGGTCGTCTCGGAACACGTCGGCGGCGGCTTCGGCAGCAAGGGCACTCCGCGCCCCCACGTGGTCCTCGCCGTCATGGCCGCCCTGCACACGGGCCGCTCCGTCACCCTCGCCCTGCCCCGTCGCCACATGCCCGCCGTCGTCGGGCACCGCCCGCCCGGCCTGCACCGCATCGGGCTGGGCGCGCGCCCCGACGGCACCCTCACGGCCCTCACCCACACGGTCACCAGCCACACCTCCCAGGTGCGGGAGTTCGTCGAGCAGTCCGCCGTGGCCACCCGGATCATGTACGCCGTACCCGACATCCGCACCAGCCACCGCGTCGTCCCCCTGGACGTCCCCACCCCCTCCTGGATGCGCGCTCCCGGCGAGACCCCCGGCATGTACGCCCTGGAATCGGCCGTGGACGAACTCGCCGACGCCCTCGGCATGGACCCGATCGAGCTGCGCGTCCGCAACGAGCCCGCCGTGGACCCGGACAGCGGCCGTCCCTTCAGCGGCCGCCACCTCGTCGAATGCCTCCGCGAGGGCGCTGACCGGTTCGGCTGGACCGCCCTGCGCACACCGCGCCGGGACGGGCCGCTGCTGTGCGGGGTGGGCGTGGCCGCCGCCACCTACCCCGTCTGGCTCTCACCCTCCACCGCTCGGGCGCTGGCCCGGCCGGGCGGCGACTACCTCGTCGAGATCAACGCCACCGACATCGGCACCGGCGCCCGCACCGTCCTGATCCAGGTCGCCGCGGACGCCCTTCGAGTGCCGGCCGACGCCGTCACCATCGCCATCGGCAGCAGCGGTCTTCCGGCCGCCCCGCTGGCCGGCGGCTCCGCGGGCACCGCTTCCTGGGGTTGGGCCGTCCACGAAGCCTGTACCGCGCTCGCCTCCCGCCTGGCCCGCCACGACGGGCCGCTGCCGCCCGAAGGGCTGTCCGAGACGGCCGACACCACCGAGGCGGCCAAGGCGAAGCCCCCGTACGCCCGCCACTCCTTCGGCGCCCACTTCGCCGAGGTCCGCGTCGACACCGTCACCGGCGAGGTACGGGTGCACCGCCTGCTCGGGGTCTACGCCGCCGGACGCATCCTGAACCCGACCACCGCCCGCTCCCAGTTCGTCGGCGGCATGGTGATGGGCCTCGGCATGGCCCTGACCGAACACAGCTCGGTCGACGCGGCCCACGGGGACTTCGCCCAGAGCGACCTGGCCGCCTACCACGTTCCGGTGCAAGCGGACGTACCCGACATCGAGGCGCACTGGCTCGAGGATCACGACGCCCACGTGGGCCCCCTCGGCGCCAAGGGCATCGGCGAGATCGGCATCGTCGGGGTGGCCGCCGCCATCGGCAACGCCGTCTCCCACGCCACCGGGCACCGGCTGCGCAGCCTGCCCCTCACCCCGGACCGGGTCCTGGCCGTCCTCGGCTGAGCTCAGTCCGTGTCCGCCGCGAGGGCGGTGGTGAGGGTGAACAGCGCCCCGTCCGGGTCGCGGAGCGTCACCCACCGCTCCTCCGCGTTCGAGACGACGTCCGAGACCGGTCGCCCGCCGAGCGCCACGGCAGCCTCGATCGCCGGCCGCAGCTTCGGCACCCGGAAGTGGACGTGCCAGCGCGGCCGGGTGTGCGGGGAGTAGGAGGCCAGCTCGACCGGGCCGCTGTTCAGCCGGGCCACGGGCACGCCGTCCTGCCGCAGCACCACCTGGTCCTCCTCGTAGCTGACCTCGCAGCAGCCGGGTCGCTCGGTGGCCCACTCCAGCACCGCGCCGTAGAACATGGCCGCGTCCAGGGCGTTGCGGGTACGCAGCTCCAGCCAGGCCGGTGCCGGGCCCTTGCCCACCCGCCAGTCCGCGGCCACGTCACCTTCCCAGATCCCGAAGACCGCGCCGTCGGGGTCGGCCACCAGGGCCCCGCGGCCGCCGGACTCGAACGAGACCGGCCCGACGGCGATCGTGCCGGTGCGCTCCCGGATCCGGTCCACCGCCACGTCGACATCGTCGACCGCGAAGTACGGGGTCCAGGCCACCGGGACCGCCAGGTCCCCGGCGAGGGCGCCAATGCCCGCCACCGGGACGCCGTCCAGCAGTGCCACCGAGAAGGCCTCGCCGAGGCTGGCCCGCCGGAACCGCCAGCCCGCGACCGCACCGTAGAAGCGCTGTGCCGTGTCGAGGTCGCGGGCCATCAGGCTCACCCAGCACGGCGCCCCGAAGACCTCCCGCGTCGAAATCTCCACCGCTCGCTCCATCCCTCGCGCACCCCCGGTCCCATTCTGGTCCTTTTGAGGACGACCCACCCGGTCGACCACCCCCTTCGTATACGAGAAGTGGCCGGGAATCACGCTCCGTGGCGATCCGGCGGCGCCGCGCGGCGCTACCCTCGGTCGCGGACGCGCACCCGCACCCTCGGAAGGCAGGTCTCCCATGGCCGGTTCCCCGGTTCCCGCGACTTCCCCCACTCCCGCGACCCCCGTCGTCCCCGTCATCGATCTCGGGCCGTGGCGGTCCGGCGAACCGCATGCCCGGGCCCGTACGGCCGCCCGCGTCGACGAGGCCCTGCGCGCCGCCGGATTCCTGCTCGTCACCGGCCACGGCGTGGACCCCGCGCTGCCCGCGCGGATCCGGGAGACGGCGGCGGAGTTCTTCCGACTCCCGGCCTCCGCGAAAGAGCCGTACGCCGTCACGGTCGGCGGGCGGGGCTGGCTCGGGCCGGGTGCCGAGGCCAACAGCTACGCGGAGGGGGAGCCCTCGCCGCCCGACCTCAAGGAGTCCTGGTCCTTCGCGGCGGACGAGCCCACCGGGGTCCCTTCCGTCGACGCCGAGTGGTTCCGCCCCAACACCTGGCCCGCCGAGGTCCCGGCGCTGCGTCCGCTGGTGGAGGAGTACCTGGGGCTGATGCGGGCCCTCTCCGACGAGCTGCTGGAGCTGCTGGCCACGGCCCTCGGGCTCGCCGAGGACCACTTCACCCGCCACACCTCACACCCCACGTGGGGGTTCAACCTCAACTGGTACCCCGGCACCGACACCGTCGGCCCGCCGCTGCCCGGCCAGTTCCGCATCGGTGCCCACACCGACTTCGGCACCGTCACGGTCCTCGACCGCCAGCTCGGCTCGGGCGGGCTCCAGATCCACACCGACGCCGACGGCTGGCAGGACGCCCCCTTCGACCCGGCGGCGCTCACCGTGAACATCGGCGACCTCATGGCCCGCTGGACGGGCGACCGCTGGCGGGCGGGCCGCCACCGGGTGCTCCCGCCGCCCGCCCACAGCCCGGCCGAGGAGCTGATCTCCCTGGTCTACTTCTACGAGTGCGACGCGCACACCCGCGTGGAATCCCTGCCCGCCCCCATCGGCCGGATCGCCCACGACCCGGTGGACTCCCACGCCTACCTGCGGGGACAGCTCGACGCGATCAGCGTGCCTGCGACCTCTGACTGACCGGGGTCGCCGGGAGCCCTCCTCGACGGTCCGACCGCCGACGCCCCGGCGGTCCGCTTCCACAGCCCCTGACCAGGGCCGGGGCAGCCGCGACAGCCACGGCGGGGGCCGATTACGTCGATCCGCCGAACTTCGGCAGGATGGGCCCATGACCGAGATCCGCACCCCCCGACTCCTCCTCCGCCGCTGGACCGACGACGACCTCGTCCCCCTGTCGGAGATCAACGCCGACCGGGAGGTGATGCGCTGGATCGGCGACGGTTCCACGCTCGACCTGGACCAGACCGCCGAGGAGATCGAGCGCATGGAGGAGGAGTGGGACGAGGAGGGCTTCGGGCTCTTCGCCGTCGAACTCCTCGCCTCGGGCGAACTGATCGGTGTCGTCGGCCTCACGGTCCCGGACGGCCCGCCGGAGGTCCTCGCGGACATCGCGATCACCTGGCGCCTCGGCCGCCAGTACTGGGGCCAGGGCTACGCCTCCGAGGCCGCCCAGGCCTCGCTGGAGTTCGCGCTCCAGGACCGCGGACTGGACCGGGTGATCGCCGTGAACCGGGCCGGCAACGAGGAGTCCGAGAACGTCATCCGCAAGCTCGGCATGGAGCTCGAACGGGACACCACCGACCCGGAGCACCACCACCTCCTGCAGATCCACGGCATCGACCTCACCGAGTACGAGGCCTGAACCGGCGGACCGCACGCCGCCCGCGGCCGCATCAACCGATCGGTTGACCGCGGGGTCGTCCGAACGATCCCGCGGGCCGGCCCGCAGGCTGACCGGCCCGCGCCTGCCGCCCGGCGACGATGGACCGGGGCAGCGGGAGGGCGGACCGGACCCTCCCGGCACCTCCCCGCCCCGGAGCCGAGAGGGACACCATGAACACGCACGACCGACAGCTCCTCGACGGCGCCCGGCGCGGCGACACGGCGGCGGTGGGCGCCGCACTCGCCGCGGGCGCCTCCCCCGAGGCCCGCGACGACCAGCTGCGCACCCCGCTGCTGCTGGCCGCGCTCGGAGACCACGTGGCCGTCGCCGAGCTGCTCGTCGCCGCCGGAGCCGACCCGAACGCCCCCGATTCGCGCGAGGACAGCCCTTGGCTGGTCACCGGCGTCACCGGCAGCGTGCGGATGATGCGGCTGCTGCTGCCCGCCGGGCCCGACCTGAAGCAGCGCAACCGGTTCGGCGGGATCTCCCTCATCCCCGCCGCCGAACGCGGACACACCGCGTACGTGCGCGCCGTGCTCGAAGAGACCGCCATCGACGTCGACCACGTCAACCGGCTCGGCTGGACCGCGCTCCTGGAGGCGGTGATCCTCGGCGACGGCGGCCCGCGCCATGAGGAGATCGTCCGCCTGCTGCTCGCCGCGGGCGCCGACCCCGCACTGGGCGACCACGACGGCGTCACCCCGTACGAGCACGCCGCCCGCCGGGGCTTCGACGGCATGGCCCGGCTCCTGCGCGCGGCCGAGGCCGAGCGGGAGACCGGCCGGTGAACGGCCGCGCACGGGTCGCCCGTACGGTCATCGCCTCGCTCGCCGCGGCCCTGCTGCTCGGCGCGTGCACGCAGGCCGCGAGCTCGGCGCCCGACCCGGCACCGTCCGCGGCCTCCCCGCTGCCGGCCGGCGAGCCGACCCCGCAGGGGCTGCTGCTGACCGCCGACTTCGGCGCCGACACCGTCACCTTCGTCGACCCGCTGCGCGGCGCCGTCGCCTCCGTCCCCGTCGGACGGGCCCCGTACGGCCTCGCCGTCGGCGCGGACGGCCGGGCCTGGGTGGCGACCGCCGAGGGGGTCGCCGTGGTCGACACCCGCACCCGGACCCGGGTCGCGAACATCCCCTACCGCACCGGCACGGGCCCGGTCGGCGACGGCGAGTACCGAGGCGGGGGCATGGGCATCGCCCTCTCGCCCGACGGGGCGCACGTCTACGTCGGGGTCAACGTCCCGGGCAGGACCGGCGTGCTGGAGGTCGTCGACACGGCCACGAGCACGGTCACCGCGGCCGTGCCGGTGGGCCGGCGCCCCTTCGACGTGGACGTGTCGCCCGACGGATCCGAGGTCTACGCCACCGGCCACGACTCCTTCGACGTCACCGTGGTCGACACCGCCTCGCTGCGACCGCGCCGCATCGAGGTCGCCCCCTACGGAACCGAGGGCGGGCTCGGTTCCTGGCTCAAGCCGCACTACGCGGCCGTCCGCCCCTCCGACGGGATGCTGCTGCTCCCCTTCGAGGGCGAACGGCTCGCGGTGGTCGACCCGCGCACCGGCCGCACCACCATCGAGCCGATGACCGCCGACACCCACCAGCACGGGGTCGAGCTCACGCCCGACGGCCGCCTCCTGGTGGTCGGCACGGGAGCCGTGGAACCCGGCAAGGGCAAGGGCCCCTCCCTGACGGTCCGTTCCGCGGACGGCACGGAGCGCGTGTACCCCCTCGACGGCCCGCACGAGACGGTGACGGTCTCCCGCGACGGCCGCACCGCGTACGTCACGGGCGGCTACACCCGCGACGGCTACTGGAACGGCATCACCACGGTCGACCTCACCACGGGCACCACCCACCGCCTCCCGACGGGCAACCGCCCCCTGGGCATCGCCGTGCTCTGAGCCCGGCTCAGGCGGACCGGCCGCGCCGGAACCAGCGGCGGGGCGCGGCCGGTTCACCGGGTGCCGGTGCCGGTGCCGGTGCCGGTGCCGGTGCGTGTGCGTGTGCGGGTGCGCCGAAGGGCGGCTGGGACTTGAAACCGTCCTGCAGGGCCAGGGTGGGGGTGATCCGCGCGAGTGCCGTACGCACCAGCGTGAGCGGGTGGTCGGGGAACTGCGCGTCCCATTCCTCGTGGTCGGCGACGTGATGGGGGAGGCCGCCCTCGACACCGGGGGCGTACGGGTGCGGGGTGAAGTACCGGTCGGGGCCGACCCGGTCGGCGACGACGGCTTCCCGCAGGCCGGTCATCCGGCCCTCGGCGGCCTGTACCTTCACCACCGCACTGCAGCCGGCCTTCGGCACGGTCCAGGAGCCGATGAAGATCTGTCCGTGCCCGTTCGGACGCCGGATCTTTATCAACTGCCGGACGGCCGGGACGGAGTCCACCTCGCCGAGCACCGCCTCGATCAGCCCCCCGCCGGCCCGGGCGGCGGACAGGGCCAGTCCGTGCCGCAGGAGGTCGGGCCGGTCCAGAGGCGCGGGCAGGTCCGGGACGAGGCCGAAGTAGTGGACGGACAGGACGAGTCCCCGCTCGTCGGTCCACACGCCGGGCTCCCGTTCGGTGAAGCCGGTGAGGTCCATGCTGGTGATCGGATTCATACGGGACATCATCGCGACCCCCGGACACCCCCGCTCAGTCGGGCCGCGTGCCCGGGGCCTGGGCCCCGTGACCCGTGCGGATCTCGGCCAGGGCGGCGGTGTGCAGGGACCGCGGGCTGCCGCGGTGGGGGAGGGGGCTGCCCGTGAGCGTGTACCACTCGTCGGCGTCCTTGTACTGGACGTCGAACCGGACCCGGTCCCCGGGCAGGACCGTCGTGCGCAGGGTGAGCGGGCCCGTGATGACGCCGACCTCGTCGGTCATGGCGCCGCCCGGGCCGGCGGTCACGTCGTCCTGCCAGCGGAGCGCGTCCGTCATGAGGCGCAGGTGTCCAGCATCGTGGTCAGCATCTTCTTCTCCGGTTCGGTGACGGTCAGTCCGTACGTCGACTTCACGGTGGTCCAGGCCCGTCCGTACACGCACCAGCTCGCCTTGTCCGGCGGCTGCCACAGGTCCGGGCTCTGGTCGCCCTTGGAGCGGTTCGAGGCCGCGGTCACGGCCAGCAGCTGAGGATTGGTCAGGTCATTGGCGAAGGCCTTGCGCTTGGCCGCGTCCCAGCCGGCCGCACCGGAGCGCCAGCCCTCCGCCAGCGGGACCATGTGGTCGATGTCCATCTTCGCGGCGTCCGTGACGACCACCCCGTCGTAGAGGCTCTTCCAGGTACCGGACACGGCCCGGCACTCGGCGTCCCGCTTCACGTCCGTGCCGTCCCGCTCGAGGATCACCTCACGGGTGTCGCACTTGTTCCCCTGCTGGATCCAGTGCGTGAACTTGTCCCGGCTGTAGCCGGCCATCGAGCCCACCGGCGCCACCTTCAGCCCCTCCAACCGGGTGCGGGCGACGGCGACGCTCACCATGCCCGGCAGTACCTCACCGCCGGCGGGCTTCGCGTCGGCGGGCGGCGATGACGCCGCTCCGGACGGCTTCGCGTCCGGAGCGCCGGAACCCATCGTTCCGGAACAGCCTGCCAGTGCCGACAGCAGCGCGGCCGCCACCACCGCACCGCGCACCCTCGTATGACGTCCCATAACCCCACCCCGAACCGGCCACGCTCCGCAACTGACCCCGGAAGACTACCCAGAACCGGACATAAAACCGGCCAGGGACCCTCCGGCAGCCGTTGTCAGTGCCGCTCGCTAGTCTCCCGACATACCGCAGCTCAGGGGGGATTCGTCCCCCCTGTCAAGGCTGCGCTGATCCGTTGGGTACAGGCAAGCGAGGGGCACGGTCTGATGGCATGGCTGGCGGCGGGCGAGGGGTACGAGATCTCCCTCGTGGAAGGGCGGGTGGCGGCGCGGTCCACCACCGGCCGGGCGGCGGGACGGCAGTTGAAGTCACTGCCCAAGGCCCTCAAGGAACACCCCGAGGTGGACCGGCTGCGCCGGCTCTCCGAATGGCTCGACCGGCACGCCGCGGCCTGCGTCGCCCAGGTCGACACCTGGATGGTGTCCTCGCTGCCGGTACCGACCGAGCTGCTCGCCCGGGTCTGGCCGGACGAGGCCTGGCAGGGCGCACTGCGTGACGTCGCCGTCGTCGGCGACGACCCCGACGAGGTCGGCTTCCTGCGGGACGCCACCGAGTCCGGCGAGCTGAAGGTGGTCAACCTCGACGGCGAGACCGTACGCCTCTCCCCGCGCACGGTGATCCTGCCGCACCCGGTGCTGCTGCCCGACCTCGACGACGTACGCGAGTTCGCCGCCGAACTCGGCATCGCGCAGGGCGTCGAGCAGATCCACCGGGCCACCTGGCAGAAGCCCGACACGTTCACCGCCGGCGCCACCGAGGTCCGCGACTACGCGGGCGGGAAGTTCCCCACCCGCTTCAGCCTCGCCGCCCGCGCCACGAGCCTCGGCTACCGCGTCTCCGGCGGCTACGCGACCTGCAAGGTCCGGGACGCGGGCGCCGGCACGGAGGCGGCGGTGTGGATCGGCGAACCGTACTACGAGGACGAGACCACCACCGGGGCCCTGAGCTGGCACGACGAGAACGGCCGGACGGTGGGCCTGTCCGACGTCGGACCGGTGGCCTGGTCCGAAGGCATGCGAATGGCCGCGGCGCTGTACGCCGGGCGCAAGATCGAGGAGGGCACGGGAGCATGAGCACGAACCCGAAGGACAACGACGCCACCGCCACCGCCACCGCCACCGGCGAGGCCGAACTGCTGCTCAAGGCGGGCGCGGTGCTCCCGCCCGGCACCCCCGGCGCCGGGGCCACGGCCGTCGAGCTGACCGCTCGCTCCTACCACCACCCCGCCCTCGGCGACGACCGCGTCGTCGTCCGCCTCGCCCCCGCCGAACTCGGCGCGGCCGAGGACCTCGCCGCCGGGTTCCTGGGCCTCGTACCCCACCAGGCCGAGCCGCCCGTCGTCGGTCTGAGCCGCCGCCAGGCACTCGGCTTCCCCGAATGGGTCCTCGTGCACCACCCCGAGGACGGCCACCACGCCCTCGCCGTCGTCCCCGAACTCGACCGCATCGCACCCCAGGCCAAGACCAAGCCCAAGGCCGCCCTCGACGCCTGCAACGAACTCGCCGGCCGGCTCGCCGCCGCCGTCCCGCACTTCCTGCCCGTCTTCTACGAGCAGGCCGCCCGGATCTTCCTCGCCGTCGAGAACACCACCTACGCCTCCCAGCTGTTCGGCCGCGCCCGGACGGCCGAGGCCCAGCACGGGCTGAGCGTCGACGAGGACCGGCTCGACGCAGTCTTCCTCGAATTCGCCCTGGCCGGCGCCCTGCCCGTGAAGGTGCTCACCGGCTACGGCAAGGACCTCGCCGCCCGCGTCACCCCCGCCGAGGCCCACGACCGCTTCCGCCGCCTGTGCGTGCGCCGCACCGCGGGCGGACTGCCGCCCTCCGCGCAGGCCGCCACCGAGCTGCGCCGCCTCGCCCGGGCCGCCGGCCACAAGGGCACCGAGGCCGAGCAGGAGTACCTCGCCGAACTGCTGCCGCTGCCCGCGACCCTCCGCGCCGCCACCGGCTGGTGGAAGGCCCACCGCACCGCGCTCGTCGCACTGGCCCGACGCGTGCCGGCCGCGCGGGGCACCCTCCTCGGACTGATGCCGCCCGGCGGCGACGTCGAACTGTCCGACCTCTGGCTGCAGATCCTGGAGGAATCCGGCGCGACCGCCGGGCTCGTCGACGCCGGCCTGCCCGCCGAGCAGCGCTGCACCGACGGAGCCGTCGGCTGGCTGGAGCGCTACCACACCGCCCGCCACTCCGGTTGGGGACAGCGCCCCACGCCGCCCGCCCTCCTCGACCTCGTCACCCGCGCCGCCGACCGGCTGCGCGCCGAACTCGCCGAGCCCGGCCGGGAGGCCGGCCTGCGCATCGGTGTCCAGGACGTCGACCTGCTCGACCTGGTCCTCACCCTCGGCATCCGCGTCGCCGACCCCGAGGAGAACGCCCCCCGGTACTACCGCCACGACCAGCTGAACGTGGCCGACTGGGCACGCGCCGACGAGCGCCGCGACCTGCTCGCCCTCGCCGCCGACCAGCGGTTCCGCCCCGCGTTCGGCCGCGCCCTGAACGCCTTCGGCGACGCGACCTCCGGCGGCGACGTCATGCGCCGCCTCGCCGCCTCGCCCGGCGGCCGGCCCATGCTCACCGAATGGATGCGGGAAGTCGCCCGCAACTCCAAGGCCGCGGGCCTGCCCGGGCTGCCCGAGGCGATCAGCCGGCTGACCTGGCTGCCCGCCGAGGCCCTCGAACTCGCCCGCGAGGAAGTGGCCGAGGCGGCCGCCGCCGACCTCGGCGCGATCCTCGCCCGGACCCTGCGCGGAGGCCTCTTCGAGGAGTTCGTCTGGCCCGCGTTCGAGGAGGCGCTCGTCGAACTCGCCGACCGCAAGGCCCTGCACCGCACCAACCTGACCGTCGTCGAGGCCTGGCCCCACCTGATCGTCGCCAACGGCATCCAGGCCCGCGTCATCGACGCCGACTCCACCGTCCTCGTCCACGACCTGCGCGTGCCGACCGGCGGCTCCTACCGGTACGGATTCCACTACGTCGACGGCGCGCTGCTCGTCTTCTGGTCCACCTGGGGCAGCGACGTCCAGGGCTACTGGCACACCGACCCGCAGCACGTCTTCACCCTCAAGACCGACCGCGCCCACTGGTCGCTGCGCTCCGACGAGATCAGCCTGCCCCTGACCGGCGGCGGACGCACCGTCGGCGGCGGGGTCCTGCACGCCGGGGACACGGCACTGCCCGACGAGCGCGCGGTGCTGTGCGACGGCACCTCGTACTGGGTCTGGCGGTCCCGCGACAAGGAGCAGGGCGGCGCCGGCTGGTGCGAGTACAACCCCGCCGACGGCACCCACGGACGCTTCTCCCAGCCGGCCTTCCTCACCGACACGCTGGCCGTCCGCCCCCCGACCTCCAACTCCTCCGCCCGCTCCGCCTGGCTGCGGCCCGCGCCCACCGTCGAGGGCTCGGCCCTCGGGGAACCCGCAGACGGCCTCCTCGGCTGGTGCGCCGTGCGCGTCCGCGACGAGGGCTGGTTCGGCACCGACACCGCAGGCCGTACCGTCCGCACGCCCGAGGACGGCAACATGCCCGTCGCCGCCCTCGCCTTCCCCGGAGCCGACCGGCCGCGCGCCCTCACCCACCGCTGGCGCGAGCTGGGCATCACCGACCCCGACGGCGTCGTCACCGCGCTGACCAACGGCGACCACCGCAACGAGGGCTTCGCCACCGGCAGCGTCGACCTCCCCCCGCTGCCCTTCTGGTACGCCCTGCGCCCCCGCGACCCCGAGGGCTCCACCGCCCTCCGCTCCGCCGACCGCGACACCGTCGCCGCGCTGCTCGCGTCGGCGGCCGCCGTGGAGAAGGTCACCGACCTGCCCGAGGTGGTCGGCGCCGCCTTCCCGCAGATCACCGCGCCCGAGCTGCTCGGCGGCGTCATCGAGGTCCTGCGGTTCGCTCTCGCCCAGCAGAAGTCCCTGGACGAGATCGCCGCCCGGCTCCACGCGGACCAGGACGGGGCCGGGCAGGAGGAGACCGGTCCCCTCGACCGCCTGATCGGCGAGGCACTCGGCGGTCTCCTCGGTACCACGTACTACTACTGGGGTTCCGACCACGACGGTGCCCACCGGCTGCTGCGCTCTCTCGACGCCGCCCGCGCCGACGGCGACGCACCCGAGGTGCCCGGCCGCCTCCACTGGGACATGCCCGCCCTGGAGTACTCCAACTTCGCTTGGACGCCCTGGCTCGACCAGCCCGCCGCCCTCGCCTACCGCGCCGCCGGTTTCGCCGCCACCGACGAACAGCGGGCCGCCCTGCGCTCCCTGCTCGACGCGGTGAGCCGGCTCGGCCTCGACTCGGCCGCGGGCTCCGCGGGCCACTGGCGCCGGGTCCTGCTCCACCTCGACCAGCGCCACCTGCGCACCCCCGACGGCTTCGAACGCAGCGTCCACCACCGCAGTCTGCTCCCGCTCGGAGGCGGCGCCGTACTGGCCCTCACCGAACACAACACGTCCGTCCCCGACGGGCACGAGTTCGGCGCGCTGCTCCACGACCCCACCGGCCGGTTCGCCGTCCCCGGCCCCTACACCCTGCGCGGCGAGGCACCGCTGGGCGACCGGGAGCGGGCCGCCGGCTGGCTGCGCACCTTCCTCGACGCCGCCGACGAGCACGGCCCGGTGCCCTTCCGCCCCGAGGCCGCCGAGGAGTTCGCCCGGCTCACGGGCGTCTCCGGCACCCTCGCCAAGCTGGTCGTCGCCGGCCTCCCGCACGTCGACGACCGCCAGCACAACTTCCTGCCCGCGCCGCTGCGCGCCGTCCTCGGCGTCAAGTCCGCCGACGCCGACCACGCCCGCGACGAACTCCGGGACCTCGACGCCGAGGTCCGGCGCGAGGTGGTCGCCGCCCTGCTGCCCGCCGACCCCGAACGGCTGTGGAGCGACGGCCCCGACGCGGCCGCCGCCGCACAGGTGTGGAACCGGCGCGTGGGACGACGTACGCCCGTTCCCGACTGGCTGCTCACCGAGGCCGCGCGCGCCGTGCGCACCGGATGGTCCCCGCACCGCGCCCTGCCCGCGGTCCTCGACCCCGAGGCCTCGCCCGAGCTCTCCGCCGACGTGCCCTGGAGGGTCAAGGGCGACCGCGCCGAGCCCTCCGAGCCGGCCGCCGCGCCCTTCACCACGACCGTGCTGACCGGCGCACTCGCCATGGCCGCCTGGATGGCCCACCGGCTGCCCGCCGGCGACCCGGTACGAGCGGCCCTGCCGCCCGTGCTGACCGCCCTGCGTCAACGGCTGGCCGCACCCGAACTGCTCCTGCTCATCGGGCACTACACCGACCTCGCCGAGTTCCGGAAGGCGGCCGGCACCCCCACCGAGATCGTGGAGGGCACCGACGGCTACGAACGCTACGGCGCGGTCATCCTGCCCACGCACGACGACCGGCCCATGCCCGTGCTCCGCCCGACGCTGCTGGACTCCACCGGCCGCGACCCGTACCTGCCGCTGCTGCGCGGCGCCGACCAGCAGCCCAGCCGGAACGAGAGCGCCCTTCGCCTCGTCCACGACCCGGCGTTCGCCGCGCTGCTCGCCGACCCGGGAGCACCGGCGGCGGGCACCGTCGACGCCGACGGCACCTGGTGGCCGCAGGACCCGAGCCGTTCCGTGCCCGACCTGGTGGCCGAGGCGCAAGCCGCGCACGGCCTCGGCGCGGACGCGGCCACCCTGTACCTGATGCTGCTCGCCATGCCCGACCCCACGGACCGCAACACGGCCCGCTGGACCGGCTGGAAGCCCGCCCGCCTCAAGGCCGCCCGCGCCGAACTCGCCGCCGGCGACCTGGTGGTGGAAGCCTCCCGGAGCAGGGCCGGGCGCTCCCTCTTCCTGCCCGGCGCATGGTCGGAGCAGAACTCACCGGTACTGCCGGTGGAGCAGTGGAAGCTCCCGATGTACGAGGCCGCCGCCGTGGGCCAGATGGTGCCCGCGCAGCCCGTCGCCGACCTGTACCGCAGGGCCTGGCAGCGGGTCCGCGAGGGCGACACCCCGCGCTTCGAGGAACTCAAGGTCAAGCGCACCCGCGCCCGCCGCCGCTGACCCGCGCGGCGCGCCCCGCCCGGGGCGCGCCGCCCCTCCCTCCCCTTCTCCCTCCCAAGGAACACCCCCATGACCCTCACCGAACAGCCCGCCGCGGCGGCGCCCGCACGCCAGGTACTCCCGGCCGAGGAGCGGTACGCCGCCGAACTGGCCTTCCTCGCCGCCCAGGACCCGGGCCCCCGCCCGCCCGGCTGGGCCCTGACCCCGCGCGCCGTCGTCACCTTCGTGTGCGGCAGCGACGGAACCGAGCTCGCCCTGCCCGGCGGCGGCAAGAGCGGCACGAAGATGGCCATCGCCCCCAAGTTCGTCGGCGAACGCGCCCTGGTCGAACGCTGCGTGGTCACCCTCGCCGGAGAGCGCGGCCTGCTGCTCACCGGCGAGCCCGGCACCGCCAAGTCGATGCTGTCCGAGCTGCTGGCCGCCGCCGTCTGCGGGACCAGCGCGCTCACCGTCCAGGGCACGGCCGGCACCACCGAGGACGCCTTCCGCTACGGCTGGAACTACGCGCTCCTCCTCGCCCAGGGCCCGAGCGCGGGAGCCCTCGTCGACTCACCGGTGCTCGCCGCCATGCGGACGGGGCGGGTGGTCCGCGTCGAGGAGATCACCCGCTGCCTGCCCGAGGTGCAGGACGCCCTCGTGTCGATCCTCTCCGACCGGCGGATCAGCGTTCCCGAACTGACCGCCACCGAGGACGCCGTGGTCAGCGCCGCCCCCGGATTCACCGTCATCGCCACCGCCAACCTGCGCGACCGCGGCGTCAGCGAGATGTCCGCCGCGCTCAAGCGGCGCTTCAACTTCGAGACCGTCGCCCCGATCGCCGACGCCGACGCGGAGGCCACCCTGATCCGCCGCCAGGCCGTCGCCGCCGTCCAGCGGGCCGGGGCGCCCTTCGGTGTGGACGACGCCGTGCTCG
The DNA here is from genome assembly GCF_042892775.1 of Streptomyces sp. NPDC001717. Taxonomy (NCBI): domain Bacteria; kingdom Bacillati; phylum Actinomycetota; class Actinomycetes; order Kitasatosporales; family Streptomycetaceae; genus Streptomyces; species Streptomyces sp. NPDC001717. The sequence continues at coordinate 101,722 of NZ_JBIAUK010000011.1, forward strand.
ACGCGCTCGTCACCGTCTTCCGCGACCTGCGGGACGGGCGCTCCGCCGAGGGCTGGGACGTGGAACGGCCCAGCACGGTGATGTCCACCGCCGAAGCCGTGCAGGTGGCGGCCTCGCTGGGGGTCTCCGCGGCGTACCTGCCCGGCGGTGACGTGCTCGACCTGCTGCCGGGGCACCTGCTGGGCGTGGTCCGCAAGGAAGACCCCGCCGACCACGCCCGCCTCCTCGGCTACTGGGACGGCCCCGTCCGCCGCCGGGCCGAGGACGGCTCGGCGATGTGGCGCCGCCTGTGGGACCTGCGCGGGAGCCTGCGGTGACGCCTGACCCGAAGGCCGCGCTGGACGCCCTCGCGGCCTCCCGTACGCCGTACCTGCTCGGCGTCCGTCACCACAGCCCCGCGCTGGCGGCGGTGGTCCCCGCCCTGCTGGACGCCTCCGGCGCGGACGTGGTGTGCGTGGAGCTCCCGGCGGACTTCCAGCCGTGGCTGACCCACCTGGCCGATCCGGAGACCCTGGCCCCGATCGCCCTGGCGGGCACCTCCGGGGACGGCCGCCTCGCGTTCTACCCGTTCGCGGACTTCTCCCCGGAACTGGCGGCCATCCGCTGGGCCGCGGCGACCGGCGCGACGGTCCTGTGCTGCGACCTCCCCCTCGGCGCGTCCGCCTGGACCACCGGCGACCCGACCGAGGGCTCCCTTCCGGCCCCGCCCCCGGCGAGTCCGGGCAAGCCCCCGGCCCCGACGCGCTCCACGCCCTCTCCGTCCGAGACCCCGGCCTCGGCTACGGGCTCGGGCTCGGCCCCGGCCTCGGGTTCGGCCTCGGGTTCGAGCTCGGCCCCGGCCCCGGGCTCGGTTCCGGGTTCGGCTGCGGCCTCGGGTGCCGGGTCGCCGACGGGCCCGGACCAGGACGCGAACCCGGACCAGGACCCGGGGCGGGACCTGGGCTCCGGGCGCGGGAGGCGTTTCGCGGACGGGCTCGCCGCCGCCGGCTCCGGGCGGGACGGGGACGACATGTGGGACCGGGCCGTCGAGGTGCTCGCACCCGGCTGCGCCCCGGAAGCCGTACGCCGTGCCGCGCTCGGCGTCGGCTGGGCGCTGCGCGCGGACACCGGAGCCGTCGCGCCGACGGACCTGGCCCGCGAGGCCCACATGCGCGAGGTGATCGGCGGCGCCCTCGCCGCCGGCCACCGCGTGGCCGCCGTGATCGGCGCCTTCCACGCCCCGGCCCTCCTGCCGACGCCCCCCGCCGGGGCCTCCGCGAACCCGGCGGCGGGGGAGGAACCGGCCGCCGGGTCCGGGGCGGATGCCCCGTACGGCACCGGTCCGGCGAGCGCCGACGAGCGCCCGAACACCTCCGCCCCGGTGCCCGCGGCCCGCGTACCCGCTCCCGGGCGCGGCGGCGAACCGGTCGCCGGGGCCTCGGCGGGTGCCCCGTACGGCACCGTGCCCTCCGGGGCGGCGGCGGCCGGCGGCAATCGCCATCCCGGTCACGCCACAGCGGCGAGCGTGTCGGCCGATGCCGTCACCTCGCTCGTCGCCTACTCCTTCGATCTGCTCGACTCCCGTTCCGGGTACCCCGCCGGGATCCGGGACCCGCTCTGGCAGCAGGCCGTGCTGGAGGCCGGTGGCGATCCGGCCCTCGTGCGGGAGGCGGCCTCGGGGGCCGTCGTCCGGCTCTGCCGGGAGCTGCGCCGCGCCGGGCACACCGCGGGGACCGGCGAGGCCGCCGAGACCCTGCGGCTCGCCTGCGACCTGGCAGTCCTGCGCGGGCTCCCCGCGCCCGGCCGCGGTGAGCTCCTGGAGGCCGTCACCACCGTGCTCGGCCAGGGCGAACCCCTCGGCCGGGGACGGGCGCTGGCCCGCGCCCTCGAGGCCGTCCTCGTCGGCACCGCCCGCGGCCGGGTCACCCCGCACGCCCCCCGTTCCGGTCTCGGCCCCGCCGTCGAGGCCGAGCTGGCGGAGCTGCGGCTGCCCGGCCCCGACGACCCGGCCTCCAAGGAACTCCGCCTCGACCCGCTCCGCTCCGCCCTCGACGCCCGCCGCGAGGTGCTGCTGCAGCGGCTCCTGGTCTGCGGCGCCTCCTACGGCGAGCCCGCCCCCGTCGCCGCCACCGGCGACGGCACCGCCCTCGGCACCAAGTGGCGGCTGTCCTGGACCCCTTCCGTCCCGGCCCGCCTGGACCTCGCGGGCGTCCGCGGCGTCACCGCCGCCCAGGCCGCCGCCGGAACCCTCCGTGACACGGCCCGACGGGCCGCCGCCGACGGCGGGCCGACCCCGGCGCAGATCCTCGCCGGGCTGGGCGCCGCCGCGCGGTGCGACCTGCCCGAGCTGGTCGACGTACGGCTGCACGAGGCGGCCACCGCCCTGCCGCAGACCGCCACCCTGCCCGAACTCCTCGAAGCCCTCGACCTCCTGGAAGCCCTCCACCGAGGCCACCTCCCCGGCACCACCGACGGGTCCCGGGCCACCGCGAGCGCGCTCACCGCCGATCTCCTCGAAGCGGCCGTACGCTCCCTGCCCGGCCTCGCCGGCAGCGAGGACCCCGCCGACGCGGCCGCCCTCGTGGCCCTCGCCGACCGGGCCTCCGCCCACCGCCTGGGCCTGCGCACGGACGAGGCGCTCGCCGCCCTCGCCGCCACGGCCTCCCCACTGATGCAGGGCGCGGCCCTGGCCGTACGGGTCCTCCTCGACCTCGACCCGGCCGCCCTGCTCGGTTCCCGCGCGGCAGGATGGATCGACGGCGCGGCCGGACCCGACGGCCGGCGCGCCCTCAGCCGTCGGCTCGGCGGACTCCTCACCGCCGCGGGGCCACTGCTCCAGGCCTCCCCGGCCGCCCTCACCCCGCTCCTCGACCGGGTCGAGCGCCTCGACGACGAGCTCTTCCTCGACCGCCTTCCCGCCCTGCGCGGAGGCTTCGACGTCCTGTCGCCGGCGGCCCGCGACCGACTCCTGGACACCGTCACCGAACGCCTCGGCGACCGGATCGACCTCGGACTCGACGCCCCGCCGGCGCTCCTCGCCCTGTGGGCGGCGGCCGACGCGGCCGGACTCGCCGCGGTCCGGGCCCTTGCGCTGCCGTCCGGCGCGGAGGCCACCCGGGTTCCCGAGACCGGGCAGGACCCCGCCCCCGAGCGGGAACCGGTACGTTCCGCGGAACGGCCCGCCCGCCTGGCCCCCGCCGACCGCTGGCGGCTGCTGCTCGGCCGCGAACGCGACCGCCTGCCCGCCGACGCCCGCCGCTACGCCCACGCCCTGGACGAGCTGTACGGCGCCGGACGCGGCGAAGGCGCCGGCGACGCGGGCGGAGCAGGCCGGGGCGGCGGCCAGGAGGCCTCGTTCCCCACGGCCCGTGAGTGGTCCGAGGAACTGGCGGCCCTCTTCGGCGCCGACGTACGGGAAGAGGTGCTCGCCGGCGCCGCCGAAGCCGGCCGCACCGACGTGCTCACCCAACTCGACCCGGCGTCCGTACGGCCCTCGGTGGAGCTCCTGAGCTCCGTGCTCTCCCTCGCGGGCGGCATGCCGGAAGCCCAACTCGCCCGGCTGCGCCCCCTGGTACGGCGACTCGTGGACGAACTCGCCAGGGAACTGGCGACCCGGCTGCGACCGGCCCTCTCCGGCATCGCCACCCCGCGCCCCACCCGCCGCCCCGGCGGCACCCTCGACCTGGCCCGCACCCTGCGCGCCAACCTCGCGCACACCAGCCGGCGCGCCGACGGCAGCGTGGTCGTCGTCCCCGAGCGGCCCGTGTTCAGCACCCGGGCGAGCCGCGAGGCCGACTGGCGGCTGATCCTCGTCGTCGACGTGTCCGGATCCATGGAGGCGTCGGTCGTCTGGTCGGCGCTCATCGCGGCCGTGCTGGGCGGCGTACCGACCCTGTCCACCCACTTCCTCGCCTTCTCCACCCAGGTGGTGGACCTCACCGACCGGGTGGACGACCCGCTGTCGCTGCTGCTGGAGGTCCGGGTCGGCGGCGGCACGCACATCGCCGCCGGGCTCGCCCACGCCCGCTCCCTCATCACCGTCCCGAGCCGCACCCTCGTCGTGGTGGTCAGCGACTTCGAGGAGGGCGCCCCCATCGGCGGGCTCCTCGGCGAGGTCCGCGCGCTGGCCGCCTCCGGCGCCCACCTGCTGGGCTGCGCCGCGCTCGACGACACCGGCTCGCCCCGCTACAGCGTCCCCGTCGCCCGGCAACTCGTCGCGGCCGGCATGCCGGTGGCCGCCCTCAGCCCCCTCGCCCTCGCCCGCTGGGTCGGGGACCGCCTCCGTGGAGAAGCCAGTTGAGCACCGAACTGCCCGCCGTCGCGCCCGAGGTGCTCGCCGAAGCCGTCGAGGGCCTCACCGCGCGGCTGCGCAAGAAGCTGGACGCGGCCATCGAGAGCTGCGGCGAGGGCGCCACCCGAGAGGCGGACGGCAGCGTCACCGTCCGCTTCGGCGAGGACGCGGTGGTCACCCTGACACCGGGTCCCGAGGGCACGGTCACCCGTGCCGAACAGGCCGTGTGCAGCTGCCTGCTGGCACCGCGCTGCCTCCACCGCACCGCGGTCCTGGGCGCGGCCCCGCTGGCGGACGCGCCCCTGGACCCCGACCCGTCCCCGGACGCCGAGCGGCCGGCCCCGGTGGCCGAGCCGCTCCCGGTTCCGGGCGGCGCGCAGCCGGAGGGCGTCGGCGAGGGCCCGTCGGCCCCGGAGCCGCCGCAGACCTCCAGGGGACCTGGAGAGCCGGAGCCTTCGCAGGCCCCGCAGCGTTCGCCGGAACGGCCGCCCGTCGGAGGCTCGCCGGCCGCGGAACCGGCGCGGGTCCCCGGGGCCTCCCGCGCTCCGGGGACCCCTCACGATCCGGGGGCCCCCGCGGCGCCCGAGGCCCCCGTGCCGGCCAAGCCGCTCACCGCGGCCCAGGTGGACGCCGCAGCCGCGCTCTGGCAGGCCGCCGCCGAGGCGCTCGCCGCCGGGGTGACGGCCGGAGGAGCCGTGGTCCAGGCCGAGTTGCTGCGGGCCGCGCACACCGCCCGCCTCGCCGGGCTGCCCGCCGCCGAGGCCGCCGCGCTCCGGGTCGTACGCGGACTGCGCGCGGCCCGCGAGCGCCGGGCCGGCCAGCGGCTCGCCGACCTCACCGGCGTCTTCCGCGCACTCCTGCACACCACCGCACTGCTCGCCGCCGGTTCCGCCGATCCCGCACTCACCGGCACCTCCCGCCGGGCCTACACCCCGGGCGGCAGCCTCCAGGTGTACGGGCTGTGCCGCGAACCGGTGCTCTCCGCCACCGGCTACGGGGGCGTGGTCACCCACCTGCTCGCCCCGGACGGCGCCCACTACTCCGTGGCCGACGTACGCCCCGGCGGTCTCGCGCGCGCCCGCGGGGCGGGGTCCGCCTCCGTGGCCCTCGGCGGTGCCACCCTCGACCACGCCGGACTCGCCCGCGGCGGTCTGCGCATCGTCGGCGCGACCGTCTCCCCGGAAGGCCGCCTCGGCGCCGGACGCTCGGTCAGGGCGACCCCCCTGCGGGGTGCGTCCTGGACCGGGGAGCCCGCCGCCGCGCTCTTCGCCCGACCGGCCGCCGAGGCCGTCGCCGGGCAACTGGCCGCCGGATCCGACGAGTCCGCGCCCACGCTGCTCGGCTGCGACGTCACGGTGGTCGGCGCTGCGGGGGAGCACCTCGTGGTCCGCGAGCTGCGCGAGGACGCGCCGCTGCTGCGGCTGCTGCCCGCGCACCCCCACCCGGAGCTGCCGCACGCGGAGAACCTGCGCAGGCTGGCCCGGCACCCCGGACTCGCACTCCGCGTGCTCGGCCGCCCCGACCTGGACCGCGCGGCCACGCTTCGCCCCCTCGCCGTCGGTCCCGTACCCGGCGCGGAGTACACCCTGCGGCTGCCCGAGGAATGGCTCGGTCGTGCCGACCTGGGCTACGACCGGCTGCAGGGCGCCCACTTCCCGCACCCGTCCACCACGCCCGCCCCGGCTCCCGCAGCCGCCCCCGACCTCCCGGACCCGCTCGCCGACTCCCCGTTGTGGCGTACGCGCCGCCTCCTGGAGACCGGGATCGCGGGAGGCCGCCGGGCCGTCGCCGAGGCCGCCCGCGCCGACGGGCCCGTGGCAGCGTACGGACCGCTGCGTCGGGCAGGCCTCACCGCGGCCGCGGAACTGGCCTCCGCCCTCGCCGCCGAGGCCGACCGGCGGCCCCGCGACGCCTTCGGCCGCCTCTGCGACCCCTCGGCCGACGGTTACGCCCGCGCCTGGCTGGCCGCGGCCACCCACCTCGCGGCGGCGGAGCGCCTGCTGGTCGCCGCCTCCTGGGCGGCTACCCGGTGAGCAGCCACGCCCGCAGCGCGCCGAAGTCCGCGTCGGTGAGGCCCAGTCCGGGATCGACGCGGTGCAGGAGGGCCCGACCGGGGTGGTGGTCGGCCACCCAGGCGCGGTCGGCGGCCGTGATCTCGTCGTCCACCCAGACGAAGGGGCGCCCGGCCGCGTGCCCGACGAGGCCGGGGGTCTTCCAGTGGACCCGGCTCGGCACACCGCGCCCGGCCTCGTCGCAGGGCTCGGGCCACTCCAGCACGGGCAACGGCGGCAGGCCGAGCCGGGGAGCGAGGCACTCGTTGGCCTCCTCCATCCAGGTGGTGGCCCACACCAGCTCGCACTCCAGCGCCGCGAGCCGGGGCCCGACCGTGGGATCGACCCTGGCGAGCAGGGGGTTGTCGTCGTCCCCCTGCGGGTACGGGCCGGCCCCGAACGGGATGAGCGGTCCGTCGACATCGAGGTACAGGAGCGGGCGGGCCGCGGAAACGGTCATGCCCGCACCGTACGCCGTGGAACCGGACCCGGTGTTTTCCCCTCTTGGGAGCCAGGGGGGAGCACCATGACGCAGAGGAACACGAAGGCGAAGACGACGGGCCGAATCCTGGCGGCGGGGCTCTTGTGCGCCGTGCTGGTGGCCTGCGGGACCGGGCGGGCGGGACAGGCCTCGGGTCCCGCCCCGGTCCCGAGCCCGACATCGGAGAAGTGCGCGCTCGACGTACCGACGGAGGAACAGACGGGCGGCTACGCGGGGCCGCCGACCGATCAGGAGACGGGTGGCTACGCGGGGCCGCCGACCGATCAGGAGACGGGTGGCTACGCGGGCCCGCCCACCGATCAGGAGACCGGTGCCTACGCGGGCCCGCCCACCGACCAGGACACCGGCTCCGCCGGCCCGCCCACCGACGGCGACACCACCACGGACGCCGAGATCGGGAACGGCGGTGGCCCCTGCGGCCCGGCGGACTGGTTCGACATGACCCGGGACTTCACCGCCTACGCCGCCGCGCACCGCGCCGAACACGACGAGTTCCTCGTCCGGCAGACCCGCGTCCGCAAGGTCCGCACCGTCGGCGAGGCGAACATCCTCTTCAGCACCGCAGAGGTGGGCAAGGGCCGCGGCGACACGGCCCGGCGCATCGCCGAGCTGTTCTCCTCCTGGCGGCACGAGGTGTACGGGGACCACGGCACGCTGGTCCTCCGCACGGGCGACGGCAGCGACGCGAGCGACGCGAGCGCCGGGATCGTGATCACCGAACGCTGGTGACCCCCGGCCACACCGCGTCCCACAGCGCGCAGTGGTGCTCTGCCCGCGCGTCCACCGTACGGATCCCCCGCGCGCCCGGCGCCAGCGACAGCACCGAGTCCGGCCCTCGGTACCGGGGCCACCGCACGCCGCCCGGACCCGGCTCCGGGCGCCCGGTACGGGCGAAGGACGTCCAGTACCGGGTCATCCGGTCCGCCAGCTCCCGCTGCGGTCCGGCCAGTGGAGCCATCGTGAACAGGTAGGGCAGCTCGAAGCCGTGCGAGGCCCCGTACGGCAGTCCGGCCGGCTCCGGCAGTCCCGTGAAGTTCGGCGCGTCCCGGTCGGCGAACCGGTAGCCGTACGTCGGCACGTGCCGGGCGAGCGCCCCGTCGTCCCGCAGCGCCGGACAGGTGAACGAGGCGTCGGACAGCGCCGCGGCCCAGGCCGCCGCGGGCGTCGGGTGGTCGGACACCGGATACGCCGTCTCGACGGCCCGTGCGGTCCCGGCGCCGAACGACCGTTCCAGCCGTGCCCGGTACGCGGCCGCGTCGGCGACCGGATACGCCGTCAGGGTCTGAGCGACGAAGACCCGCATCTCGTCGCGGGTGGTGCCCTGGAGCACCGGCACCCGGTGGAACCGCCCGCTCTCCAGGGCCCGCCTCGGTTCGACGGGCAGCAGGCCGTTCCCGTACGGCACGAGCGAGAACCGCTGCATCAGCTCGGGGACCGCGAGCGTACGGGCGTCCAGCCGGCGCAGGCAGTCCAGCACCCCGCCCGCCGGTCCGTCGCAGCCGAGCCGGCGGGCCGCCCGGGCCCCGTCCGCGACGGTCCGCGCCTCGGGCACGAAGGGCTCGTACCTGCCCAGTTCGGGCAGCAGCGAGCGCGCGGGAATCGTCGTCGAGCACGAGCCGCTCTGCACGATCGCCTTGTGGAAGAGGCCGGCGGAGGCGGGTGAGGCGAGGTGGGCGCACACGCTGAGCGCGCCGGCCGACTCGCCGAAGACGGTCACGTCGCGCGGATCCGCCCCGAAGCGCGCCGCGTTGGCCCGCACCCAGCGCAGCGCCGCCTGCTGGTCCGCGAGGGCGAGCGCGGGGGCCCCGCCGAGCTCGGGGTGGCCGAACAGCCCGAAGACGCCCAGTCGGTAATTGACCGTCACGACCACCACCGCGCCGCGGACGACGAGCCGCTCCGGCCGGTAGAGGTCGCCCGCGCCGTTGACGAACCCGCCGCCGTGGAACCACACCATCACGGGCAGCCCCCGCGGGCCGCCGCCGCCCGCCGGCGCCGTCAGGTTGAGGAACAGACAGTCCTCCGCGCCGCTCGGTCCACCCGGCCCGATGGCCGGCAGTTGCACGCACCGCGCTCCCGCGGCCCCGGCGTCGCGGATGCCCGCCCAGCGGGCGGCCGGCCGTGGCGGCCGCCAGCGCAGGGCGCCGGTCGGGGGAGCGGCGTACGGGATCCCCTCGAAGGTTCGGTACCCGTCGTGCGCCCGTCCCCGGACCACGCCCCGGTCGGTCTCCACCACAAGCGGCCCGGGCGACGGCGAGAAGACCGGCGCGGGCACGGGCGCCGCGCCGGTCAGGAGCAGTACGACGGGCAGTACGACAGGGAGTACGAGGGTCAGGAGCGGAACGGGCCACCCCCGGCGCCGGGCAGTGGTGTCGGGCACGGGTGACGCCCTTTCCCCGTGGGGCCGGGCGGCCCCCGTTTGCCCGCCCCGAATGGCGCAGCGAGCGGATTCGACCGTAAATGTAACAAAGCGTGCGCTTCCCATGACGCACGATGACCGGCGCGCGATGTGTAGACCCGCGCGTCGGCGAACGGAGCTTTCCATGAATGACCCCATCGCCCTCGCGGCTTCGGACCACGACGACCGCCCCGGGACCCCCGACACCCCACCGCCTCCGGAAGTGCCGGAGGTGCCGGGAGCGCCGGACGCCCGGCCGATACGCACGCTGCTGGAGACCGCGGTCACCTGCCGTCCGCTCGAAGAGGTCACCGCTCTGGTGAGCCTCCTCAAGGAGGACGGCCGCCTCCCCGACGCCGGACACGAGGCGCTGCGCACGGCCGCCGTGACCCGACCCGTCCAGGACGTCCAGCGGATGGTCGCCCTCCTCGGCGAGCCCCCGCACGAGACCGTCGAAGCCGACATCACCCTGCGCGCCGCCGCCGTGGGGCGCCCGATCGAGGACGTCGCCCTGCTGGCGACCATCCTCGGCCACGAGGAGCACCGCACCGCGGACCGGAGGGGTGCCCCGGTGCCCGACGAGCCCGAGGCTCCCGCCCCGGTCCACGAGGAGCCGTTCGCGGAGGAGCCGTACGACCCCGGCTACTCGGAGCTCTACGACGCCCCCTACCAGGAGCGGCCGCGGCGCACCCCCGTGGCGGCGGTTCCGGTCCCCGTCGCCGCCCCCGTGCCCACTCCGGCCGGTGCCGGGGGCCAGGTGCTGCGGCACGTACTGCGCTGGCCCGTGGCGATCGCCCTGCTGGTCAGCGGGGTGCTCCACCTCCCCGCGGACCTGACGGCACTGCAGTCCGCGCCGCCCGAGCGGTACCTGCCGCTGCTGGTCACCGTGGTCTGCCTGGGGCTCGGCGCGCTGCTGGCGCTCCGGGACACCGCGGCGGTGTGGCGGGCCGGGGCGGTCGCCGCCCTCGGCGTCGTCGCCCTGCACGTGGCGGGCGGTGCGGCGGGCTTCGACCCACTGGCCGGGGCGTTGGGCGGCTCCGTGGCCTGGGCGGGCGTCGCGGTGGTCCTCTGCGCGGCGGCCGGTGCCCTCCTCGCGGGCCTGGCACTGCGGACCCGCCAGGAGAGCTCGGCCTGACCCGCGGCCGACCCGGTACGAAGCGGCACCCGGCGCCCCGAGGCGCGGGGTGCCGCTTCACGTGGTGGGTGCCCGACGCTGCGCGAGCTGTGCGAGCAACTGGACATGCGCACGCCTGATGCGCGACCACGCCTGAGGCGCCCCGTCGCCCCACCGAAAGGGAGCAGTCATGCAGGACACCACCCCGCTGCGCGACGCCCATCGCGCGCCGCTGGACGCCGCCGACACGGTGGCGGGCTCCGGGCCCGCGGTTCCCGCCCCGGCGCCCGGGCCTCGCGGAACAGGAGGTGCCGGGACACACCAAGCAGCTCCTGGACCTCCTGCCGGCCTGAACCGGAAGCCCTCCGACCCCCGGCCGGGCCGGCTCAGGGCGCCCGCCGGGTGCGGGTCCACTCCCGCACCTGGTCCGCGGACCAGGTGTTGATCACGCGGCCGGTGGGGACCCCGCACTCGACGGCCCGTTCGCAGCCCAACGGCTGCCAGTCCAGCTGGCCCGGGGCGTGTGCGTCCGTGTCGACGGCGAAGAAGGTCCCCGCCGCCACGGCGAGCCGCAGCAGCCGCCTCGGCGGGTCCAGCCGTTCGGGGCGACTGTTGATCTCCACGGCGGTACCGGCCTCCGCGCAGGCGGCGAAGACCGCCTCGGCGTCGAACCGCGACTCGGGTCGCGTCCGGCCCGTCACCAGCCGCCCCGTGCAGTGGCCCAGTACGTCCATCAGCGGATTGCGCACCGCCGCCAGCAGCCGGCGGGTCATCGCGGGCGCGTCCATCCGCAGCTTCGAGTGCACCGAGCCGACCACGAGGTCCAGCCGGTCCAGCAGCTCCGGCTCCTGGTCCAGCGAACCGTCGTCGAGGATGTCGCACTCGATGCCCGTGAGCAGCCGGAACGGAGCCCACGTCTCGTTGAGCGCGGCCACCACCCCCAGCTGCTCCCGCAGCCGTTCCGCCGAGAGCCCCCGGGCGATCGTCAGCCGCGGCGAATGGTCGGTGAGGACGGCCCACTCGTGGCCCAGCGCGGCCGCGGCCCGCCCCATGGCCTCGATCGGGCTCCCGCCGTCCGACCAGTCCGAGTGGAGGTGGCAGTCGCCGCGCAGCGCCGCGCGCAGGGCGGCGCCGGCGGGCGTGGTCGGGGGCGCCTCCGGGAGCGCGGCCGCCTCGTCCTCCAGGTTCCGCAGATAGGCCGGTACCTCCCCGGCGAGTGCCTCGCGCACGACCTGCGCCGTCTTGGGGCCCAGCCCCTTGACCTGCTCCAGGGAGCCGGCCCCGACGCGGTCGGCCACCTCCCGGCCGTCCATCCGCCCGAGCGCGGCCGCCGCCGTACGGAAGGCCCGGACCCGGTAGGTGGGGGCCTGCGCGCGCTCCAGCAGGAAGGCGATCCGGTCCAGCGCCGCAACCGGGTCCATCGCGCACCTCCTGACGTCCGGACCCAGTGTCCGGCGGGGGCCGCCTCCGCGCCTGTCGCGCGCTACGCCTCCCGCGCCTCCTCTTGCGGTACGGCGGCGTCGAGTGCGGCGGTGAGCCGGTTCAGGCGGGTCTGGAGCTCCAGGATCTCGCCGAGCTCGAACCCCGTGGCGGTCGCGATCCGGCGCGGCACCTCCACGGCCCGGGCGCGCAGCGCGGCGCCTTCCTCGGTGAGGTGCGCGTGTACGGAACGCTCGTCCTCGGCGCTGCGCTCACGGCGCACCAAACCGGCCGCCTCCAGTCGCTTGAGCAGCGGGGACAGCGTCCCCGAGTCGAGCCGCAGGTGCTGCCCGATCTGCTTGACCGGCATCTCGCCGTGCTCCCACAGCACCAGCATCACCAGGTACTGCGGGTAGGTGAGCCCGAGGTCCTTGAGGACGACGCGGTACAGCCCGCCGAAGGCGCGGCTCGCAGCGTTCAGCGCGAAGCAGATCTGGCCGTCCAGGCGGAGGAAGTCCTGGTCGGGGTGGAGGGCGGTCGGCTGCTCGGTCATGCGGCCAGTGTACCCGGGGCGGACTTGCGAGGCATTTAATTGTGCACAACTGAATTGTGTGCTCTACTCATGGAGCGACGCCGAGCACGGCGCCGCGACGGTCGATCTCTTCGACTTCTTCGATCTCTGCGAGAGGGAACCCCGATGGACGCGCTGTACACCGCCGTAGCCACCGCCAACGGCCGCGAGGGCCGCACCGTCAGCTCCGACGGGCAGCTCGACCTCGCCCTCGCCATGCCCCCGGCGCTCGGCGGCAACGGACAGGGCACCAACCCCGAGCAGCTCTTCGCCGCCGGCTACGCCGCCTGCTTCGCCAGCGCCCTCGGCCTGGTCGGCCGCCAGGCCAAGGCCGACACGAGCGAGGTCTCCGTCACCGCCGAGGTCTCCATCGGCAAGGACGGCGCGGGCTTCGGCCTGGGCGTCGTCCTGCGCGTCGAGCTCCCCGAGTCCCTGGCGGGCGAGACGGGCACCCTGCTGGTCAAGCAGGCGCACGAGGTCTGCCCCTACTCCCGCGCCACGCGCGGCAACATCGAGGTGGACCTCGTCATCGAGTAGGTCCCCCGATCCACACGGGTGCGGTGCGGCGAAGATGCCGGGGGCCCGGCGGGCGGCGACCATGGAGGAGCACCGACCTCAGTGGGGGCCGCACGCCGGGAGACGCTCATGGCGCACACCTACGCAACCGACGTACTGGTCGTCGGCGCGGGCCCGGTCGGGCTGACCGCGGCCGTGGAACTGCGGCGACGCGGAATCCGCTGCCGGATCATCGACCGGCTCCCCGAACGGCTGCCGTTCGCGAAGGCCGTCGGCATCCAGCCCCGCACCCTGGAACTCTGGGACCGCATGGGGCTGGTGCGCACCGCCCTGGAGGCGGCCGTCCCGCTGAGCGGGCAACTCGTCTACGTCAACGGCGTCGAGCAGCCCCGCATGGACCTGGCCCTGCCGCCCGAAGTCCCGTACGGATTCGCGGCCCTGCCGCAGTACGAGACCGAACGCGTCCTCACCGAATTCCTGGCCCGCTTCGGAACCGCGATCGAACGCGGAGCCGAACTGGACTCGTTCACCCAGGACGCCGACGGAGTGACCAGCCGGGTCCGTACCCCTTCCGGAGCGGAGGAAGAGGTACGGACCCGGTTCCTCGTGGGCTGCGACGGCGCCCACAGCGCCGTCCGCAAGGGGCTCGGGCTCACCTTCGAAGGCGGCGCCTTCCCCGACGGGTTCATGCTGGCCGACGTGGAACTCGACTGGGACCTCCCGCACGACTACACGGTGCGCGCCATGCACCAGGACGCCTCCGGCGCCGTGGACGACGTACTGGTCTGCATCCCGCTGCCCGGCGCGGGCCGCTACCGCGTGTCGATGATGGTCCCGCCCGAGCTCTCCACCGCCCAGCAGGCGCAGGAAGCCCCCGACGGAGTCGCGCACGGGCTGCAGAGCGGCGGCCGCGCCCCCGAACTGCCCGACATCCAGGCCGTCCTGGACCGGCTGGCACCGAAACCGACCACCGCCTCGGCCGTACGCTGGACCTCCGTCTTCCGCATCAGCCACCGCATCGTCGACACGTACGGCGACGGCCGGGTCTTCGTCGCCGGGGACGCGGCCCACATCCACCCGCCCACCGGAGCCCAGGGCATGAACACCGGTATCCAGGACGCCTGGAACCTGGCCTGGAAGCTCGCCCTCGCCGTCGACGGCCTCGCCCACCCCGACCTGCTCGCCTCCTACGACACCGAGCGCCGGCCCGTCGGCGAGGAAGTCGTGGGCCGCACCGTGCGGCACGCCGCCCACGGTGTCCAGGCAGACCCGGAGGACCCGGCCACGCTGATGCTGCGCGAGGCCCAACTCCTCGTCGGCTACCGGGGCAGCCCGATCACCGACCCGCCGGGGGAGGGCCGCGGCCCCCGCCCCGGCGACCGCGCTCCCGACTGCGTCGGCCTCAGCGGCGAGATCGCCGCCTACCCACTGCGCCTCTACGACCTGCTGCGCGACCGCGACCACGTACTTCTGCTGTACGGCGGCGCCCAGGACCCCGGCGCACTCGCCCGCACGGCGCGGGAGGCGTCCGGCGCCCGGATGGAGACCCTCGTGCTCCTCACCGCGGGCAGCCCGCACACCGCGGCGCGGGGACTGCCCGTCTACACCGACACCGCGGGCCAGTTCGCCCGCCTCTACGAGACGGACGGCCCGACGGCCTTCGTGATCCGCCCCGACGGCCACCTCGGCGCCCGCCTCGCCCCGCCCACCCCGGAGGCACTGCGCACCCACCTGGCGCGCGTCTTCGCCCCCACCGGCTGAGCAGGGCCCACCGTCACCTGTGGTCGTCCGCCTTCGCGGCCTCACGGCGCTGCCGCTTGCCCAACGGTGCCTGCGACAGGTCCTCGGCCGTCGACTTGAGCTGCTTGAAGCCGTACCCGCGCTCGGCCAGCCAGCTCTCCGCCGCCAGCTCCGCGCGGGCCGTCGCGTCGAGGATGTCCTCCTCCGCCTCGCCCGAGTCCAGGAAACGGAACGTGAAGAAGGGCCGGGCCGCGAGGTCGTACGTGAGGTGCCCCTCGGCGGTGAAGGCGGCGCGCAGCACGTCGTGCTCGGGCGCGGCTGCGAGCAGCTCCGAACGCTGCTCGTCGGTGAGGTGGTCGAAGGAACCGCGGACGGTGATGCGGAAGGTACGGGAACTCATCCCGGCAGCCTAGATCGGGCACCGTGCCCACGCACCGGGATTTCCATCCGCACAGCGGCCGGGGCCCTGCGAAGTCCGGACCGGGGATCACGATTTTGGAGTTGCCGGAGGATCCTCAATACGATCCGGCGATGATCACAAGAAAACGGCTTGCGGCCGGGGCGTGCGGACTGCTCGCCGCCCTCGCCGTCGGGCTCTTCCCGGCCAGCGCCGGCGCCGCCGACGGAACGACGAAGGAACCTCCCAAGGTCGATCTCGTCCTCGACGTCAGCGGCTCCATGCGGGCGACCGACATCGACGGCCAGTCCCGGATGGCCGCGGCGAAGCAGGCCTTCAACGAGGTCATCGACGCCGTCCCCAATGAAGTACGGCTCGGCATACGCACCCTGGGGGCCACCTACCCCGGCGAGGACAAGGCCCTCGGCTGCAAGGACACCAAGCAGCTGTACCCGGTCGGCCCCCTCAACCGGACCGAGGCGAAGACCGCCGTGGCCACCCTCGCCCCCACCGGCTGGACCCCGATCGGCCCGGCCCTGCTGGCCGCGGCCCAGGACCTGGACGGCGGTGACGCCACCAAGCGGATCGTCCTCATCACCGACGGCGAGGACACCTGCGCCCCGCTCGACCCCTGTGAAGTGGCCCGCGACATCGCCGCCAAGGGCATCCACCTGACCATCGACACCCTCGGCCTGGTCCCGGACGCCAAGACCCGCGCCCAGCTCACCTGCATCGCCGAGGCCACCGGCGGCACCTACACCTCGGTGCAGCACAAGGCGGAACTCTCCGGCAGGGTCCGCCAACTCGTCGACCGGGCGGCCGATCCCGTCGTCAACCCGGTCGCGACCGAGGGCGCCAAGCAGTGCGAAGGCGCCCCCCTGCTCAAGCCCGGCCTCTACAGCGACCGCGAGACCTTCGGCGAGCACCGCTGGTACCGCGTCGAGGTCCTGCCCGGCCAGGAGCTGCGCGCCTCGGTGAGCATCGCCTCCGACCGCGCCGTCAACAGGGACTACGGAGTCCTGCTGCGCGCCACGACCGTCCACGGCCGCGAGATCGTCCGGGGCTCGGAAGCCGGTGACGGCCGCACCGACGCGATCTCCACCGGCCTGCGCTACCCGAAGGCCGAGATCGACGGGACCGACTCGGACAAGCCGGCCGCCGAGACCGTCTGCGTCCAGGTCAGCAACTCCTTCTCCGCGCCCGCCTCCGTCAAGACGACGCCCGGCATGCCCGTCGAGCTCACCGTCGAGCTGGTGGACGGACCCGACGAGGCCTCCGACGCCGCCGCCTTCGGCCTCGGGCGCGGCTGGTGGCTGCTTGCCGCGCTCACGATCGTCGGGCTGCTGGCCGGACTGGTGTGGGGCTGGGTCTCGCGCTGGCGCATCTCCGTCTGGAGGACCAACTGATGCGTACCGTACGCACACTGACGGCCGCACTGCTGGCCGGTGCCGCCGCACTCGCGGTGGCGGGCTGCTCGGCCGAGGCCGACGGTTCCTCGGCCACCGCGTCGCCCTCCGCGTCGGCCACGGCCACCGGCGACAAGGCCGGCCCCGACAAGAACGCCGGCAAGACCGGAACGGCGCCGACCGAGGCGGGCACCAGCTTCCGCACCGCCACCGCCTTCCTACCCGGCGAGAAGGCCACGGCCGGGGCCTCCACCGGCGACTACCTCTACTGGGTCGTCCCCGTCGACGCCGAGCAGCGCGCCACGGTCAAGGCCACCGTCACCCTCCCCGACTCCGCGAGCCGGCACGGCGCCGCCACCTGGCAGCTCGACGTGTACGACGGACTGCGCCGCCGCCAGGCGTGCACGTACGGCAACCAGACCCGCGCCGCCGCCAAGGAGGCGGCCACGGTCGAACTGTCCTGCACCCTGCGCACCGTCCGCGCGTCGGCCGAGCAGTGGGCCAACGACCCGCTGCCCGGCAGCTACTACGTACGCCTGACCGTCCTCGACGTGCCGGACGAGGACAAGGGCCTGCCGGTACGGGCCTCGGTCGAGGCCGACGTGAAGGACACGGGCGGCGCCCACGCGGTGGACGGATCGCTCTCCACGCCGCTGGTCCCCGCCACCGTCACCGGCACCCGGCGCGCACCGGAGGCCGGTTGGTCCGGCGGCTGGTGGACGGACCGCTGGCTCTGGACCGCGGCGGGCGGAGTCCTCGCGGCCCTCGCGGGCCTCTACGGGTACTCCCTGACGCGCGGCTCCGGCCGGCCGCCCGGGGTCCCGCCGCGGGCCTGACCGAGCGCATCGCCGGGGCCGTGAGGGACTCCTTCACGGCCCCGGCCCCGTACGAACGGCACCACTAGCGCAGACGCGTGAGCCTGGTCCCGACCGAAGGCTCGGCCAGGTCCCCGCGCACCGCCACCGGCACGCTCTTGGCCCCGTCCCCGTCGCCCACCGTGAGCACCCCGACCTCGGTACCGTCCTTCGCGGTACGAACCGTTCCCGAAGCCCCGGCGGTGAGCGAGATCCGCATCCGCTGGCCCGGAACACCGATCACGTTCAGGTCCTTCGTCGCCACGAGCGGGGTGCGGCCGCCGAGCCCGTCGTCCACGTAACCGACCTGTTGGCCCTTGCGGACGGCCGGAGTCGAGGCCAGCGCGCCCCGCACCGCCTCGATCACCTTCCGGCTGTTCTCCTTCACCAGGACCAGACTGTTCGCGCCGTCCGGGTCCGGGCCGTCCACGTGCTGGTCCATCATCGTGCCGAGGATCCGGGGGGTCTCGTCGCCCACGGTCTTGTACGCCGCCCACATCAGCGTCCCGCCGGCCGGCGTGCTCGAACCCGTCTTGATGCCCTTGATGCTGAGGCCCGACGCGGTGAGCAGATTGCCGTTGTTGTTGTAGATCGGCTTGGGCAGGCCCTTGATGGTGGCGTCGGGCAGGGCGACGACCGCGCGGAACGCCTCGTCCTTCATCACGGCCTCGGCGAGCTTGAGCTGGTCGACGGCGGTGCTGACGGTACCCGCGTCCAAACCGCTGGGATCCGTGTACGTGGTGTTCTTCATCCCGAGTTCCCCCGCGGCGGCGTTCATCTTCGCGACGAAAGCCGTCTCGTCACCGCTGCCGGTGTCCCACCGGGCGAGGAGGCGGGCCACGTTGTTGGCGGACGGGATCATCAACATCTTGAGCATGTCCTGCTGGCTGAACTTCGTACCGGCGGTGAGCCCTTCGGCGCGCGACTCGCTCTCGGAGTTGCCTTCCGCCACCGCCTTCGCGTCGACCTCGACGGAGGGGCCCGCGTCGTCCTTGTTGCGCAGCGGGTGGCCCTTCAGGATCACGTAGGCCGTCATCACCTTGGCGACGCTGGCCGTCGGGACGGGCTTCTGCTCCCCGAACGTACTGATGTCACCGGATCCGACGACGCGGATGGCCCCCTGCCCCTTGGCGGGCCAGGGCACGGTGAACTGCCCGTCCAGGGCGTGGACGGACTCGGCGGCGACGAACACCGGTGCGGGGAGCGGCCGCAGCAGCTGCGCGCCGACGCAGGCACCGCCGAGCAGCAGGAGCAACGGCGTCCACACCTTGACCCGCCGCACGATGGTCCGCCGGGGGGTCTCGGGAGGGGGAGCGGTATTGGTGAGCGAGGCCAACAACTCGAGCGGCGGCACCGCCGCCCCGGCCCCGGGCGCCGCCCCGCCGCCCGCACCGTCGAGCCCTCGCACCCCCGCCCCGACCCCCGGGCCTCCCCGGAGCCCTTCCGCCGGGCCGGGCGCCACTTCGACGCCCGGCCCGGTGGAGGCCGTGGCCTCGCGGAGTGCCCGGGGGGCCGCCCCTGCGGCCGCCTGCTCCTCGGCGTCGGGTGCCGTCCCCCTGCCGGGACCGGCGACCGGGTCCCCAAGGAGCCCCTTCACCTCGCCCGGCGCCGTCTTCACGCCCGGTCCGGTGTCGGGGTCTCCCCGGAGCCCTTCGGCCGCGGACGGCCCGCCCGTTGCCGGCTCGGCGTCCCGATCCGGCCGGAGGGCCGCCTCCGCGTCGGCCGTTGCCTCACGGAGTGCCGGGGGCGCCTCAGCGGCGACCCGCTCCTCGTCGTCCGGTGCCGCCCCCGCGTCGGAGTCCGCGCGGTCGCCGGTTTCCTCGTCGGCATCCGCCGTGGTGCGTGCTTCTGCACCGAGACCCGCCGGGTCACCGTCCTCCGTGTCCGTGTCGGACGTGGTGTGTGCTTCTGCCTCCGGGGCAGACCGGTCGTCGGCTCCTTCGTCCGCGTCCGTGACGGCGGGCTCCTCGTCCGGTGCCGCCCCGGTGTCCGCTTCCGCGTCCTCGGCCGGGTCGGCGTCCGTCGCGTCGTCCGGGCTCGCCTCCGCGTCCGGTGCGGCCTCGGCGTCAGTACCGGCCCCCGACTCCTCACCGGTCCCCTCGGAATCCGGGTCCGTCTCCCGAGCCCCGTCCCGGAGGTCCCCGGAGCCGGGTTCAGGGCGTGTTCCGGCGCCCTCGTCGGGCTCGCGGTCGGCCGACACCTCGGGGTCCGCCTCGGACGTACGGGCGGGCTCCGTCCCGACCGCGGCCCGGGGGTCGGCGGGGGTTTCGTCCCCCGCCGGCGCCCCGTCCGGGTCCGCCCCCGGGTCGGGGGTGGTCTCCGGCATCCGCAGAACGGTGGTCCGTTCCATCTCCCCGCCGTCCGAGGACCCGTCCGCCGCCGTCACTGCCTTCATCCCAGCCCCGCTCTGCCGCTCGCACCCGGTCCTCGCCGGGGCCCGCACGCGGTGCCCGGCGTTCGGCCGGTCATTGCCGATACCGTGAGGTGAGGGCCCCGACGGGCCCTCGCCGCATGCCTAGATGTCCACGGTGGGGCCGGCCGTTCCCCGCGTCCGATCCTGTGACCGTTCGGTCATATTCAGCGACTTCAGCGGCGCGACACGGCACCCTGAACAGGTCAGGAGCGGCTTCCGGCGCGCGAACGGGCCCGGTATCCCGCGAGCTTCGCCAGGTTGCCGCAGCGCTCCGTCAGCACCAACGCCGCCGCCCACCGGGGAGTCGTCGAGGAGCACCAACGAACAGTCCGGGTTCTCGCACTCGTTCACCCGCGCCGGCTCCCGTCCGTCCCCGCCCATCGCCGCCCGCAGGGCCAGGTGGCGCTGCGGTGCGGATCGCGGCGGATGCCGGGGCACGAGTCATCGCCGTCGCGAGCTCGGCCGCCGAAGCGGCCCGGGCCACCGGGCTCGGCGCCCACGGGGATGACGGCGTCGGCGGGGCCTCAGCGCGTGCTGTGCCCGAGTACGAGGTGGGCCGCGACCTCCCGGTCGGCGTCCGTGTCGATGAAGGACACGATCACCGGACTGCTGCCCGTCGGCCCGCCGGCGGTCGCGCGCATCCGGTAGCGCTCGACGCGGACGGCCTCGCGGGCGAGCGGCGCACCGCCCGTGAACAGCGAGAGCGGCTTGACGTCGTTGGCGATGCGCAGGTCCGCCGGCCGCCAGGCGCCCGAGGCTGCGTCGAGGCGCTCCAGCAGGAAGCCCGGTCCGCTGCCGGGCCGGTCTCCGGGTTCGCCGACGAGGAACTCCATCTGGAAGGCGACCAGCACGTGCCGGTATTCGGCTGAGTTCCCGTTCCGCAAGGTCACGGTGAACTCCTGCCCGGCGCCGCCGCGCACCAGTGAGAGCGCGCCGCCCGGAGTGTCGACGGCGACCGACGGTCGGGTCGGAGCCGCCGGGGGAGGAGCCGGCGTACGCGAGGCAGACGCGGAGGGGAAAGCCGAGAACGACGGCGACGCCCCGGAAGCCGCGGCTGTCGCCGGTGAGGTCGCTGTCGCCGTCGCCGTCGCCGCAGGGGAATCCGACGCGGAGGCGGTCGCCGGCGCGGAGGCCGCCGCGCCCGCCGGAGGCGCACCGGCCTTGTCCGCGCATCCGGCGGCGCCCGCCAGCAGGACGGCGGACAGGGTCGCGGCGGTGAGGACCCGGCGGGTTCCTCCGGGTGCGGGCATGCGATCGGTCTCCCCGAGGTCGTTTCGCAGGAAGCTAACAACCGGAATCCGCCCGGACGAGGCCGGGAGGGACTCGGGCGGGCGACGTTTCGGTCACGACGCGCCACCGCGGGTGGCCCCGGGCGCTCAGACGATCAGGGTCGCCTCGAGCACGGTGACCGCATGCCCGCCGAGCAGTACGCGGTCTCCGCGCAGGGCGGTCCTGACCACACCGGTGCGTGCCGAGGCCTGGAATCCCACGAGCCGGTCACGGCCGCCCAGCCGCGCCGACCAGAAGGGAGCCAACGAGGTGTGGGCGCTGCCCGTCACCGGGTCCTCGGGAATGCCGTTGGCGGGCGCGAAGAAGCGGGACACGAAGTCGTGGCCCCGCTCGTGCCCCTCCGCGGCCGCCGTGACGATGATCCCGCGCAGTCCCTCGCGCACGGTCAGCGCCGCGATCGCCCCGAGGTCGGGACGCAGCGCCCGCACGGCGGCCTCGTCGGGCAGGACCGTGAGCAGATCACCGAGGGCGCCGGTGCGGAACGTGCCCTCGGGCCGCACGCCGAGCGCCTCGACGAGACCCGCGGGGACGGGCACCTCGTCCGCCGGGGCGGCGGGGAAGTCCAGGGTGAACTCCCCGTCCGCCCCCGCGTGCGCGATGAGCAACCCGTACGAGCGGCTGCGGAAGCGCACCGAGTCGCCGGTCAGCAGCCCTTCGCGGTGCAGCGTGTGCGCCGTGGCCAATGTGGCATGCCCGCACAGTCGGGCCTCGACGAGCGGGGTGAACCAACGGATCTCCCAGTCGGCCTCCTCCCCGGCGGGGAGGGGCAGCGCGAAGGCCGTCTCCGGATGGTTCAGCTCGGCGGCGATGCGCCGCAGCCGGGAATCCCGCGGCCAGGGCCCCGCGGGGAGCAGGCACACGCCGGCGGGGTTTCCGGCGAAGGGGCGCGTGGTGAAGGCGTCGACGATCTGGATACGCATGCCGAGAACGTATCGAGGCCAATGGGCGCCGCTGCAAGGCCAATTGCGCGGAAGTGGCCTGCGCGCCGAACCGTCCGACGCGTGGCCGATTCGTATGGTCCGACTGATAGGAGGATGTCCGCATGCCGGACGTCGTCCACCGTTGTCAGACCCTCCGCCTACTCTTGATCACGTGAGCCCGACCCCTGAAAGTGACGCCCGCCCGGTCCCCGAGCGCCCCCTCTCCGAGATCAACGCCGACATCCGCGGTCTCTTCGCCCGCGCCGAAGGCCGCCTGACCGACGCGGAGCGCGTCCGGCACGCCTCGCTGTTGCAGGAGTGGGCGCAGGCCATCCGGGCCTCGGTCGTACCGGCGGCGTAGGCCTCGGCCCGGAGGTCGTGCGCATCTGATCGGGTGAAGCAGCGGAACCTGGAGCGATCGCGGCCGTTGATCAAGGCGCTCACCACCCTGCACTTGTGCAACAGCAAGGACCAATGATGATCAAGAAGATGATGGCCACCGCCGCCGCCACCGCATCCATCCTCGGCGCGGGTGCCGCCGTTGCAGCCCCGGCCATGGCCATCGGCAACGACAACGGCATCAACACCGTCAACGGCAACGGTTCGCAGCAGATCTACGGCAACCAGAAGACCCACGGTGACCTGAGCCCGCAGCTCGGCGTCGTCCAGGGCACCCTGAACAAGCCCTGCATCGGCCTGCCCGCCAAGGTCAACGCCCAGTCGATCCTCGCCGCGCTCAACGTCGGTGTCCAGGACATCAACGTCCTGTCCAACCCGCAGAACCAGCAGTGCACCGAGAACTCCACCCAGGCCAAGGGCGACGAGCCGCTCTCGCACATCCTGGACAACATCCCGGTCCTCTCGGGCAACCTCTCGGCCAACAGCTGACGCAGTCCCCTTTGCGAGCCGGGGCCCCGGATGCCCGCGCGAGTGCCCACGGGGCCCCGGCTTGAACCGAACGCCGCAGGCGCGCTTCGGTTCCGCACGCACACCACAGAGCCTCCGGGCCCGGAAACCGGGACGGAGGCTCTGTGGCGCGCGTACGCGGGGATCGCGGTCTAGGACGACCGGCGGAGGGCCAGACGCTCGACGCGGCTCAGGAACTCCGTCGGGTGGAACGGCTTGGCGAGGCAGTCGTTCACCCCGGCCTCCAGCGCACGGGCCGTGCACTCCGGGTCGGCCGGCGGCAGGGCGAGGATCGGAACGAGGCCGTGGTCGGGGTGGCGGCGGATCTCCTCGAACAGCGCCACCTCGTCCAGACCCGGCCCGGTGCGCTCGCACACCACCAGATCCACCGGGGCCTCACTGCCCAGCAGGGCGATCGTGTCCTTCCCGCTCCCGCCGTCGACGACGGCATGGCCCCGGGCCACGAGGAGGCGCTCCAGCAGGCCGCGGAGGGTGCCGTCCTTCGCCACAAGGAGGATCCTGCTCGGGGAATCGCCGCTCATCGTGTTCCTCTACGTCCGCTGGTGGGGCTCCCGCAGAGGGTACGAGGTCGGGCGCGTGCCCGCCTGCTCCGGGGCGGCTTATCGGGTAGTTTCGGGATATGACCCCTGAGCCGCAGAGCTTCGAGATCCTGCTGGTGCCCGAGCACATCGAGAACCTGCGCGGCGGGTCGGCAGCCGACAGGGCCCTGCGCGTGGCCGTGGTCGAGGCGACCGGCGAGACCGGGGCCTCCGGCTACCCCCACTACCGCGGGCAGGGCGTCGAAGCCGACATCGACCCGCGGACGCGCGCGATCGAGGCGCTGCTCGTCGACGGTGCGGAACTGGACCTCGGACTGACCGCGATGGTCGCCCCGGAGGGCGGCAAGGGATCCGCCAAGGCGCCCGGGCGCCGGTAGCACGATCCACTGACCCGCCTCGGATTCCTCCCCCGCGCGGGGGAGGGGTACGTCCGGAGGACGTCGACGGCGGGCTCTTGTCACGGCCGCCCCACCGGGCAACGCAACCCTCGGCCTGCCGATGGCGCCGGTCGCCCTGCTGCTGGTCCGCCCACCGGCCGCCCGGTGGGCCAGGCGGGGTGCGGTGCCGGTTTCCTGGGCGGGCATCCCGATGGCCGGGGCCGGGGTGATCGGCTTCGGCGCGCGGGCAGCGGGTCCGGCCCCCGGCCCGGGCGCCACGCCTCCCGACGGGGGAACCGCCCTCGCGGCACTGGCCGTCGGCGCACTGTGGGTGACGGGCTGGGCGGTGGCCGCGGTCGGCGCCACGCGGAAACGGAACGCTCAGGTGGACGTTCCGTAGCGGGCGGCGATCGTGGTGGCGCGGTCGTGCAGGGAGTCGCGCAACCACCGCGGGGACAGGGCCTCGGCGTCCGTGGCGAGCTGCCACAGGGCCCACTCGGCGTGCCGCGGGTCCTGGAAGGTCACCTCCAGTCGTAGCCGGCCGTCCGCGGTGGGCTCCTCGGCGTGGACGGCCAGCGCCGTGCGCACCAGTTCCTCCCGCCGCGCCGGGTCCATGCGTACCAGCACGGTGACTTGGTCGCCGCCGGTCCGGAACCGCGTGCTGCGTTCCTGCCAGGCGCGGTCCAGGTCGACGCGGTCCGGTCGCCGCGCCGGTTCGGCGAGTTCCTCGGCGGTCAGGATGCGGGACAGCCGGTAGGTGCGGTCCTCGCCGGACCGGGTCGCCAGCAAATAGCCCTGGTCGCGCACGGTGACCAGGCCGATCGGTTCCACCGTGCGCCACTTCGGGGCCTGGTCCACGGCCGCGTAGCGGATGCGCAGCCTGTGTCCGGCGAGCACCGCGCGCCGGACCTCGGCCACGACCGCGTCGGGAACCTCCTCGGCGGCCTGCCGGCGCGCCAGGAGATCGGTCTCCGGGTCGACGAGCAACCGCTCGACGGCACCCGCCGCCACGGCACGTTGCCCTTCGGGCAGTGCGTCGACCACCTTCAGCATGGCCGAGGCCAGCGCCGAACCGAGTCCGAACGCCTGCGCGCCCCGCCGGGAACCGGCGATCAGCAGGGCGAGCGCCTCGTCGTGGTTCAGCCCCGTCAACTCGGTCTGGAAACCGGGCAGCAACTCGAAACCGCCGTGCCGACCGCGTTCGGCGTACACCGGGACCCCGGCCGCGGACAGCGCCTCGATGTCCCGCAGCACGGTGCGGGTCGACACCTCCAACGCGCGGGCGAGCGCGGCCGCGGACAGCCGGCCGTGCTGCCGCAGCAGCAGCACCAGCGATACCAACCGGTCGGCGCGCATGCGAAAACCCTACGGGAATACACGACAGAGGATGTCGTGAATGGTTGCGAGGCTTGACGGCGTCACACAGGAACAGGCTCCATCGCACGCGAAGGGTGATCCCCATGGCACACGCCATCATCAATCCGGCCGGCCTGCACGACCCGGTCCCGTTCGGCTACAGCCACACCGCCGCCGTCCCCGCCGGCGCCGAACTGGTGCTCGTATCGGGGCAGTACGGCTCGGCGCCGGACGGCAGGGTCGTCTCGGACGACTTCGCCGAACAGGTGGAGCAGACGTTCCGCAACATCTCCGTCGCCCTCGCCGCCCACGGGCTCGACCTCGGCCATGTCGTCCGGCTCAGGACGTACGTGGTGAACCACGACGTCGGCAAGCTCGGGCCGATCGCCGGGGTCGTGCAGGGGATCTGGGGCAAGGAGCCGCCCACGCAGACGCTGATCGGCGTCGCGAGCCTGGCCGCGCCCGACGTGCTGTTCGAGGTCGAGGCGCTCGCCGTGCGGCCCTGACGCGCGGCCCGACGCGTCCGGCCCGACCCCCGCGCGGGCGGGGACCGGGCCGGACCTCGGTTGTTCGGCCTCTCGGAGAGGCGGGTGGCGTCAGCTCACCTGGACGGTGACGTCGTCCACGACGAAGGAGGTCTGCAGGGACTGGTCCTCCACGCCGTTGAACTTCAGGGTGACGGTCTGGCCGGCGAACTGCGCCAGGTTGTAGGTCTTCTGGACGTAGCCGGACGTCGGGGTCAGGTTGGAGAAGGTCTCCAGGGTCTGGCCGCCCACCGAGACGGTGAACTTGTCGTAGACCACGGGGTCCGTCTCGTCCGTGTCGACGTGCAGGAAGAACGAGAGCTGGTACGAGGAGCAGCCCGACGGCACGGTCAGCGACTGCGAGGCGCTGTCCGTGTGGCTGGAGCCGTATCCGTTCAGCCACGCGAAGTAGCTTCCGCCGTGCGGGACCTGGCCGGACTGGTTCGTGACGACGCCCGCCGTCGCGGTCCACGGGGAGGATCCGCTCTCGAACCCTCCGTTGACCACGAGCTGGCGCGGCGTGCAGCCGCCGGTCCCGGTCACGGTCAGCGTGTAGGTGGTGCTGTGGCCGACGGTGCCCGAACCGGTGATCGTCAGGGTGTAGGTGCCGGGCGCGGTGCTCGCCCCCACCTGGACGGACAGCGTCGAGGAGCTGCCCGACTGGACCGAGGTCGGGTTGAGCGTGGTGGTCACCCCGGCGGGCGCGCCGGAGACGGAGAGGGCGACGGTCTGGGCGGCGCCGCTCACGGTGGAGGTGTTCACGGTGGCGGTGGTGGAGCCGCCCTGGGTGGCGCTGCCCGCGGTCGGGCTGACGCCGATGGAGAAGTCCTGCGCGGGCGTCTCACCGCCGACGGCGGTCTTCCACACGGCGTAGGCGACACCGTCGGCGCTGCGGTCCAGGACCGTGGCGCTGATGTTGTTCGTGGTGTCGCAGGCGCTGTGGTAACAGGAGTCGTAGGCGGCGTTCGCGGTGCCGCCCCACTTGGTCGCCTGCGCCGAGGTCTTGCGGGCGCTGGCGCCGGCCGCGTAGCCGGAGGTCGGGATGCCGCCCTGCTGGAACGAGTAGTCGTCGCTGCGGCCCTGGCCCTCGGTGTTCTCCTCGGGGGCGAGGTTCAGGGAGGTCCAGTACGCCTTGAGCGGCGCGGCGGTCGTGGAGTTGAGGTTGTTGATGAAGTAGCCGCCGTTGGGCGAACCGACCATGTCGAAGTTGTAGTAGCCCTTGATGGCGGCCTTCGCGGTGCTGCTGAGCTGGCCCACGTAGAACTCCGAGCCGTTGAGGCCCTGCTCCTCGTCGGTCCACCAGGCGAAGCGCACGTGCTTGGTCATCGTCGGGTTCTTCTGGGCGAGTGCGAGCGCGTTCTCCAGCAGGGTCGCGGAGCCCGAACCGTTGTCGTTGATGCCGGGGCCGGCCGAGACGCTGTCGAGGTGCGCGCCGAACATGACGACCTGGTCGGCGGGGCCGCCCGGCCAGTCGGCGATCAGGTTGTTCGACGGATAGGTGCAGGAGGTGCAGTTCTGCTCGGTGACCGTGTAGCCGGCGGCCTGGAGCTTGCCCTTGATGTAGGCCACCGACGCGGTGTAACCGGCGCTGCCCGCACGGCGGTTGCCGCCGTTCTGCGAGGCGATCGTGTTCAGCTGGGCGAGGTGGGCCTGCACGTTGGCCACGTCGATGTTCGGCGGGTCGTTCGACGGCTGGGTGCCGCCGACGTTCAGCGCGAAGTCGACGGTGTGCGAGAGCGTGCTGCCCTGGCCCTTGACGACCACGGTGGCCGCGCCCGGCGTGGCGCTCGCGGTGGCGCTGAGGGTCAGCGTCGAGGACTGGCCGGACTGCACGGTGGCGGGGTTGAAGGAGGCGCTCACGCCGGCCGGCAGGCCCGTGGCGGTCAGCGTCACCGACTGGGCGGTGCCGGTCGTGACGGCGGTGCCGACCGTGGTGGTGACCGTACCGCCCTGCTGGACGGTGCCCGACGTCGGGTTGAGGCTCATCGAGAAGTCGTTGTTCTGACCGCTCGGGGTGCACGTCGGGTCGGCGGTCTGGGCGGGCACGCTGATCGCGTCCCAGGCGGCCTTGGTCTTGTTGAAGAGGTCACAGGTGGTGTCGAGCGACTTGGCCGAACTGAGCGTCGCCGTCCGGTACTTCTTGTAGGACATGCTGCTCGTCTTGAGCAGCATCCCGCCGTAGAAGATCTTTCCCGCGTTCTGGACGCCCACGCCGGTCACGGTGGAGGAGTTGCAGGTGGGGCTGTTCGGCTTGCCGCCGCCCGGGTTGCTGCCCTCGGCGAGCAGGTAGAACCAGTGGTTCAACGGGCCCGCGGCCGCGTGTACCTCGGTGCCGGGTATCGCCGAGCTGTAGCAGTTCGGGTCGTTGTCGATGGCCGACGGGTTGTACATGTTGCGGATCGGACCCTGGCCCTGGAGATTGATCATCTCGCCGACCGTGTAGTCCGGAGTGTCGTACGGCGACTGCTCGCCCGCGTACGCCTCGGTCAGCGCGCCGAAGATGTCACCGGTTCCCTCGCCGAGGCCGGCCTCCTGGCCGCTGGTGCCGCCGGGGGTGTTGGAGTCGATGGCGTGCCCGTACTCGTGGGCCACCACGTCCAGCCCGGAGATCCACTCGTTGGCGCTGTTGTGCCCGATGGTGACCGAACTGCCGTCCCAGTAGGCGTTGAGGTCGCCCAGACCGACCTTGCCGGGGAAGCTGCGGCCGTTCCCGCTGACGCCGTTGCGGCCCAGCCACTGGCTCAGCATGTCCCACTGCTTCTGCGCGGCGAACATCAGGTCGACGCAGCCGGTCTCCTTGGCTGTGGGGTTGCCGGTGCCCCAGGAGTCGGAGGACTTCGAGAAGACCGTGCCTGAGCTGTAGTCCGCGCAGCTCAGGCCGGTGCGGTTCGGGTCGCGCAGCGAGTACGTGCCGCCCGAGTTGGTGGTGTCGATGGTGAGCGGATTGGGGCCGTTCCACTTGCTGTTGCCGGTGCCCGCGACCACGTCGTCGTAGCTGTCGACGACGGCGCCCGTGCGGGCGTCCACGAAGACGTGCAGCTTGCTGGGCGCCGTCTTCGTGCGGCCGATCAGGACGGTCTCCCAGGCCAGCACGGGTTTGTCGTCCTTCAGTCGGACGACGAGCCGGCTGCTGTCGACCTTGTCGACCGAGGCCAGCTTCGAACGGGACGTGGACTCGGCGTCCTTGGCGCTGACGGTCGCCCGGGTCGAGACGTCGATCCGTACGGAGGAGGCCGACTGGAGGGCGCGGACCTTGCCCGCGCCGTCGGCGAGCACCACCGCGTCGCCGCCGACCACGGGCAGGCCGCGGTAGCTGCGCTCGTACGCCACGGAGAACAGGTCCTTGACCCAGGGGGTGACCTGGCGGCGTTCGTACTGCTCCTGCGAGGAGTTGACCAGGGTGTCGAGACCGCTGGCGACGGCCTGGTCGGCGGCGGCGACCGCGCGCGCCGCCGGGGTGTCCTTCTGGGACGGGGCGGGTTGTGCTTGCTGCGCCGACGCCGTTCCGGCGGCCAGGGCGCCGGCGAGGCCCGCGGTCAGCACCATCGCTGCCAGGGCCGCCGTCCATCTGGTGGGCTGCAACGTCCACTCCGATCGTGGGGGGTTGGATGGGTGAGTGTTCGTTCGCGGCCGAGTATGAGCGTGTACATGACGGCTTTGGGTCATCTCGGCGGACATAAGGTCCGCGTTATGGTGCCGTGGCGGCCCGCTGCGTACGCTGCCCGGATGCAGCTGGAGTTGAGGCACCTGCAAGCCGTCTGTCGGATAGCGGAGGCGGGCAGCCTGGGGGGCGCGGCGCGGCGGCTGGGGGTTTCCCAGCCGGCGCTTTCGGCGCAACTGCGGCGGATCGAGCGGGTCACGGGCGGGGAGCTCTTCGTGCGCGGCCGCAGCGGAGTGGAACCCACCGCGCTGGGCCACTTCGTCCTGGCCAAGGCGCGACGGGTGCTGAGCGAGATGGACGCGCTGGGCGCCGAGGCGCGGGCCATCGGCAGCGGAACCCCGCTGCGGCTCGGCTGCATCCTGCTCGTACTGGTCGACGGGCTCCTCGCCCAGACCGACCTGTTCATGTCAGGTCAGGAGATCACGGTCAACCTTGAGCACTCGGTGACCGCACTGGCCCGGATGCTGGGCACCGGACGGTACGACGCCATCGTCTACGGAGAGGTCAACGACCACGAGGTGCCGCTCCCCACCGGAGCCCTCGCGCGCACGCTCGTCCCGAAGGAGCCGTTCTGCATCCGCCTCCCGGCGGGCCACCCCCTGGCCGGCCGGGAACGGGTCGACCTCGCCGACCTCGCCGGGGAATCCTGGCTGACCCTGGTGGAGGAGGACGACGGCGGACCCGAGGCGCTCATCGCCGCCTGCGCGAACGTCGGTTTCACCCCGTCACTGCGCTACCGGATCACCGACCGCAT
The DNA here is from genome assembly GCF_042892775.1 of Streptomyces sp. NPDC001717. Taxonomy (NCBI): domain Bacteria; kingdom Bacillati; phylum Actinomycetota; class Actinomycetes; order Kitasatosporales; family Streptomycetaceae; genus Streptomyces; species Streptomyces sp. NPDC001717. Next base: position 131,718 of record NZ_JBIAUK010000011.1, read on the forward strand.
GATGCAGTACGACCTGATCGCCGCGGGCCGCGCCATCTCGCTCAGCCAGCCCACGGCGCCGCAGGTGCCCGGCACGGTGATGCGCCCGCTCGCGGGCACGCCGATCACCGGGCGCATCCGCCTCGCCTGGAACCGCTCGGCGGTCTCGGCCGGCCAAGCGGAACTGCTCTACCGCGCCGCGGCCCGCGCCTATCTGGCGAACGTGGACAACAACGGCTTCCACAAGGAGTGGTGGGACGCCCACCCCGAGCTGCAGGTCAGCCTCGGCGGTGAGCCGTCAGCAGCAGGTACTCCCACTCCATGACGCCGTCCGCGGTGTGCTCGGCGGCGAGCGCGTCGAGGTCACGGTCCAGGGCGGCGACCCGCTCGGGATCGTCGGCGATCGACCGGTAGACGGCGACGGTCGGCCCGTACAGGGCCTTGAAGAACTCCCGGAAGTCCGAGGGCTTGGTGAACCGGTCCACGCGGACCGTCTCGCGCCGGGCGACCAGATCGGTCACGCCGGTGCCCAGCAGCTCGTGGACGTGCTCCGGGTCGCCCCACAGCGGCGGCGGCTGCGCCCCGGGCGGGGGCGGGGGAGCGTAGGGCTTCATGGTGGCGAACATCCGGCCGATGAAGCCCTGCGGGGTCCAGTTGAGCAGCCCGATGGTGCCCCCGGACCGGCAGACGCGCAGCAGCTCCTCCGCCGCGGTCTGGTGGTGCGGCGCGAACATCACGCCGAGGCAGGACATCACGGTGTCGAACTCGCCGTCCGCGAAGGGCAGCGCCTCGGCGTCCGCCTCCCGCCACTCCAGCTGCGCCCCGCGCACGGCGGCCAGGTGCCGCCCGACCTCCAAGAGGTCGGGGGTCAGGTCGGAAGCCACGACGTCGGCTCCGGCCAGCGCGGCCGGAATGGCCGCGTTGCCGGAGCCGGCGGCCACGTCGAGCACCCGGTCCCCGCGGCTCACCCCGCACTCCCGGACGAGCACGGCGCCCAGCTCCGGAATGAGGTGGGAGGCCACGGACGGGTAGTCGCCCATGGCCCACATGGCGCGGTGCTTGGCTTTCAGTGCGCGGTCTGCCTGGGCCGCGTCGATCGACTCGGTCATCACAGCCGCCCTCCAGGAGTCGGGTCAGGGCTCTCTTTCCGAGCATAGGTACGTTCCGCCGGGGCGGCCTCTCGGCCGTGGGAGCCGGGCTCCGGGGCAGCCGAAGCCGACGTCTCTCACGCCACCCGGTGCCCCTCCCGGCCGGCGCCGAAGTCCCGCTCGAAACCCTCGCGGAAGCCGGGCCGCTCGACAGCCCGCTCGAAGGCCTGCGCGGCGCGGGCGAGAGCGGCTTCGTTCTCCTGGGCGGCCGTGAGTTCGGCGAGGTACGCGCGCAGGCTCAGTCCGCGGGCCGTGGCGAGTGCGGTGAGCCGCTCGTGCACATCGGTGTCGACCTCGACTGTGGTGGTGTCAGCCATGCTCCGAGTATGCGCGTCCGCGACCCCGCCAAAGGCCCGTTCGGCACACTCACGTGAGTACCTCAGCCCGCCCAGCGCCCCGTCAGGAAGGTGACGGCCACCAGTGTGGACAGCGGGCCCACGACGCACACGTACGCGGTCCGCAGCCGCGGACGGCGCAGGCTCCAGCCCGCCAGGGCGATCCACAGGGGCCACCACAGCAGCGTGGAGCGGGGGATGGAGGTGTACCAGTACGAGGTGCCCAGGGCCCACAGGGTCAGGGCCGTGTAGAGGGCCTCGGGCCACTGGCGGCGCCGCACGAGCAGGACCAGGAGCGCGACGCCGACGACCATCGCCACCAGCTCGGCCTGCCACATCAGGGCGTACCCGGTGGGCTGCGTATGGTGGAAGGCGGCGTTCCAGGTGTTGCTCCAGGCCTCCCACGGTGTGTGGAAGTCCCGGTACCAGCCGCGTTCCTGGGCGTGCTTCCAGGCCATCCAGTCCCCGGTCCACGCGTGCAGGAACCAGCTGTACGCGGCCGGTGCGAGGACGGGCAGGCACAGCCACGGGGCCGCCCGCCAGTCGTGCCGGCCGCGTGCCGTGAGGACGAAGAGGAGTGCCATGGCCGCCATCAGGAACAGCCCCGTCACGCGCACCGAGGAGGCCAGGAACGCCAGCGTCGCCGCGGCGGGCCAGTTGCGCCGCTGTGCCGCCAGCCAGGCGGGCAGGGCCAGGGCCAGGAACAGGGCCTCGGTGTATCCGGCGGCGAGGAAGACCGCGAAGGGCGAGAGCAGCAGGAACAGGACCGTACGCCGCCCCGCCTCCGCGTCCCGCAACGCGTGCCGGGCGATGCGCGCCAGCGCCAGGACGGCGACGCCCCCCGCGAGGAACGAGATCAGCGCTCCCGCCGCCGCCCAGTGCGGCACGACCGTGTGGACGGCGCGCAGGGCGAGCGGGAAACCGGGCAGGAAGGCCTCCCGGTTGTCCCAGCCGGCCGTCCAGGGGCCCGCTCCGGCGGGGAAGTAGCCGTCCTGGGCTATGTGGAGGTAGTGCGACCAGTCCCACTGCTCCCAGGGCGAGAACAGCGAGCGGGGCCACGGGGTCCGGCCGTCGCCGGGCGGGAAGAGCCAGCGGACCGCGGCCGCGGTCGTCCAGACCCCCACGCGCGTGAGCACGTACAGCCAGAGCACCTCACGGTCGTCCGGGCCGGGCCGCCGGCTCCGCAACCGGGCTCCCGGCACGCGTCGCGCGGGAGCGGACGGGCCGGCGGCGGCGATCGGCCGGGGCGGGGCGGAAACGGGCATACGGGATCTCCTGATCGGCTCTGGGGTGTGCGGAACCGCCGGCCGGGGTCGGGGCGACGAAGTCCGGGCCGGTGGCGGTGCGGGTGCTGCCTCAGGGTTGCGGGGGGTAGGGCGTCGAGCCGCGCGTCGAGGTCGGGGTCGAGGTGGGGGGCGTGGTCGGCGGCGGGGAGGCCGACGCGGTGTGGGACGCGCCGGGGTACGCCGTTCGGGTGGTGGTGGCAGTGGCGGACGGCCCCGTCGACGGCGGGGCGGAGCGGTTCGGTACGGGGGACGGCGCCAGGGGAGGGGGAGTGGTCGCGGGGAGGCTCGGGCCGGGGTCGCGCGGCAGGAACGCGGCGACGGCCGTGGCGGAACCGCCGATGACGAGGCAGCAGGCGAGCGCGAACCCGGCGATCCGGCGTCGCCGCGCCCTTTCCCCGCGCCGAGCGATGACGGACACGGGAGGGAGGGCGGCGCGGGACCGTCCGGTGGAGGCCGCTTCCCGGAACAGGGACCGCAGCGGGTCGTGGTCGTACGGGTCAGGCATCGGGAGCCTCCTCCATGCGGGGGTCGTTCAGCTCGCGGGCGAGGGTGGCCCGGCCCCGGGACAGGTGGGTCTTGACCGTGCTCGCGGACAGCGAGGTCTCGGCGGCGATCTGCTCGACGGTCAGATCGCACAGGTAGTGGAGCGCCATGGTCCGGCGCTGCTTCAGGGGCAACAGGCGCAGTGCCTGTACGAGTGCCACCACCTCCGGCCCCGGCCCCTCCACGTGGCCCGCGGGCTCGGTGCGCCGCCAGGCGTCCGCGCTGCGGCGCCGTCCGCGCCATCGGCTCACGGCGAGCCGCCACGCGACCGTGCGGATCCAGGCCTCGGGCCGGCCGTCGCGGTCCAGCCGGCGCCGCCGGTCCCAGGCCTTGACGAAGGCTTCCTGCACCACGTCCTGTGCCTCGTGATGATCGCCGAGCATCACGTACAACTGCCCTGTGAGCCGTCCCGCCGCCTGCGCGTAGAACTCCTCGAACTCCTCGACGGTCAAAAAATCGCTCCCGAATCCATGTGTCCCTCTCGACAGGCATACGCCCGGCGCCGGGGATCCGGTCGACACGGTACGGCCGGAACTTCGTGTGAGTGCGGTCACACGGCGGACGGCCGCTCGGGGGAGGCGAGGGGAGCCGGATCCGGCCGGATCCGCAACCCGCCGTCAAGGACCGATCAAACCCCCTGGTGACGGTGCGTGCAGACGTGTACCTTCACGGGTAGCTGTCGTGGTTCCAAGTGCCTTGCCCGCGCCATTCGGTGTGGGCACTTTTGCTGTGTTGTGCCGTAGGACCAGGGCGATCACCTCCGTCTCCCACGCGGTGTGGGAGACGTACGTCAAATGGAAGGCATGAACATGGCTACGGGAACCGTGAAGTGGTTCAACTCCGAAAAGGGCTTCGGCTTCATCGCTCAGGACGGCGGCGGTCCGGACGTCTTCGCGCACTACTCCGCGATCAACGCCACCGGCTACCGCGAGCTCCAGGAGGGCCAGGCCGTGACGTTCGACATCACGCAGGGCCAGAAGGGCCCGCAGGCGGAGAACATCACCCCCGCCTGATCATTGCGCCTGATCTCCGGTGCCCACCCCCGGGTGGGCGAGGAACCGTTTCATCGCTGAGGTGATGGAACGACTGAAGCGCGACACCAGGGCCGTGCGGCGATCGCCGCACGGCCCTGGTGGCATGATGCCCGCGTGAATCGCAGGGCGAACGCGGACGTACAGGGGCGCATCGAGGGCCTTCTCGCCGACTTCGTGGAGTCGGGAGCGGAAAGCGGCTTCCAGGTCGCGGCCTACCTGGACGGCGAACCCCTCGTCGACGTGTGCGCCGGATGGGCCGACCGGGCCGCGGAACGCCCCCTCGGCCCCGACACGCCGGTCCACAGCTTCTCCACCGGCAAGGGCTTCACCGCGACCCTCGTCCACGTCCTCGCCGAACGCGGGCTGGTCGACTACGACACGCCGATCGCCCATTACTGGCCGGAATTCGGTGCCGAGGGCAAGGAGCGGGCCACCGTACGCCACGCGCTCACGCACACCCTCGGGATCCCGCAGTTGCCGCCCGCCGTCACGGCGGCCGAACTGTGCGACTGGGACGCCATGTGCGCCCACGTCGCCGGGGCGCGTCCGCTGTGGGAGCCGGGCTCCGCGAGCGGGTACCACGGGTGGACCTTCGGCTGGATCCTCGGCGAGACGGTCCGCCGGATCACCGGCCTGACCCCGGCCGAGGCCCTGCGCACGTACGTGAGCGAACCCCTGGGGGTGGGCGACGAGCTCTACTTCGGCCTTCCCGAGAGCGAGGTCGCGCGTGCGGCGTCCCTCGTGGAGGGGAACTGGGCGGCCTGGCTGGAGACGCTTCCGCCGGACGCGCCCTTCCGTCGGCTCGTCGTGCCGAACCGCGAGGTGTGGACCACTGCCGAGCTCGCCAACCGTCGTGCCTACCTCCTTTCCGACCTGCCCGCCTGCGGGACCACCACCGCGCGCGCCGCCGCCCGGATGTACGCTGCGCTGCTCGGCGAGGTGGACGGAGTGCGGCTGCTGTCCCCGGAGCGGGTGGCGCTCGTCGCCGACGTCGCCGTCGAAGGCAAGGACCGGATGCTCCTGGGCCGCTACGCGAAGGGGCTCGGCTATTTCCTCGGCCTGCCCGAGGCCGGTGGAGAACGCACCGCCTTCGGTCACCACGGCAGCGGCGGCAGCATCGCCTTCGCCGACCGCGAGCGCGGCCTGTCCTTCGGCCTCACCCGCACCCGCCTGGTCGCGGGCGAGGCGGCCGCCGCGGCGCGCGTCCTGGCGGACGAGATCCGCGCGGCCGTCTCCTGAAGCCCGTGGGCGCCGGCCCCACCCGACCGGGGCACCGCGCCCCCGTGCGGATGCGGCATGATCGGGGGATGTCCGAACGTATCATTGCCGCCTGTGACGGAGCGGCGAAAGGTAATCCCGGCCCCGCCGGATGGGGATGGGTCATCGCCGACTCCCAGGGCCGCCCCGAGCGCTGGGAGGCCGGTCCGCTGGGGCGGGCCACCAACAACGTCGGGGAACTGACCGCCCTCCAGCGCGTGTTGGAGGCCGTCGATCCCGGGACGTCGATGCAGGTGCGGATGGACTCGCAGTACGCGATGAAGGCCGTGACCCAGTGGCTCCCGGGCTGGAAGCGCAACGGCTGGAAGACCTCCTCGGGGCAGCCCGTCGCCAACCGCGAACTCGTCGAGCGGATCGACGGACTGCTGGCCGACCGGGACGTCACGTTCCTCTACGTCCCCGCCCACCGCGAGGACGGGGACCACCTGAACGCCATCGCCGACCAGGCCGCCAGTGACGCGGCCGTCAGCCAGCAGGCCGCCGGCACGGCCCACGGACACGCGGACATGCCGGTGCCCGCACCGGTCGCACCCGCGCGCCGCAAGGCGGCCGCGCCGAAGAAGCGCACGGCCGAAGGCGCCTCCACCGGCCGCGCGCCCCGGGCCATCAAGGCGAAGTTCCCCGGCAGCTGCCCCTGCGGGCAGCCCTACGCCGCAGGCGACATGATCGCCAAGAACGGCAACCGCTGGGGCCACGAAGCCTGCGCCGCCGCCTCCTAGGGCCGCCGGACGCGCAAGTGCGCGACCTCGAACGACATGCGTGACACGTCCTGGTCGGGCGCCGGGTGGTAACGCCCGGCGCACACCGAGAGGTTGACGATCAGGTACGCCCGCCAGCTCCGCCCCACGCCCCGGCGGTCGGCGAACACGCGGGTCCCGTCGACCCACCACACCACCGAGCGGGAACCGAACTCGACCTTCAGGTCGACCCAGCCGCCGGGGGTGATCGAGGGGTCCCGGTGGTAGCGCTGCCCGCCTCTGACGTGGTTGGAGAGTTCGAGCAGGTCCGGGTTGTCGGGGTGGTACTCGAAGACGTCCACCTCGTTCCCGCCGTCCCGCCAGGTCCAGATCGCCGGCCAGGCCCCGAGCTCGGTCGGCAGGCGCACCCGGGTCTCCAGTACGTCGCCCGTGCGGACCATGAACCCCTCGTCGCTGCCCTCGGTGGTCAGCAGGCCGGAGTCCCAGTCGCCGTCCGCCCGGCGGGTGGCCAGGAACGTGCCGGTGCGGCTGTAGGCGGGATCCGCCACCAGATGATCGAGCTTGTTGTCCCCGGGATTGGTGGGGCCCCCGTCGGGATAGGCCCAGGAGCGGCCGGCGACCCATTGGGAGGCCGAGCCGAAATCGGCGGTGAACACCACGGCGCCGGCCCCCTTGCCGGTGCGCCGCTCCAGTTGTCGTACGAGCCGGGCGAGAAGCTGAGTGGCCAAGGCGATCCTTTCACCGTGCGGATGCCTGCCTCATGCCCCGTTCCCACAGGAGCACATACCGGCGCACAGGTGCGCGATCACGGCGCAAGGTGCGAAATCGTACAATCCTAAGAATGTATGGACAACCGGATCTCAGGGTGTCTCCGGCCCGTGGGTGCGGGCGATGAGCAGGGCCACGTCGTCGTGGGTGTCGGGGCGGCGCAGGGCCGACAGGAGGAGGTCGCAGGTCTCCTCGATCGGGCGGTGGGGGCCCGCGAGCAGGTCCGTGAGGGTCTGGATGCGGGTGTAGATGTCCTGGTCGCGGGTTTCGACGAGCCCGTCCGTGTAGAGGACGAGCCCGTCTCCGGGGGCGAGGGTGATGGTGGTCGTACTGAACGGGATGCCACCCACGCCCAGTGGCACCGCCGTCTCCAGCTCCACGACCTGTGGCTGCCCCGCGTGCAGGTGGACCGGCGGCAGGTGCCCGGCGTTGGAGATGTGGCACAGCCGGGTGCGCGGATCGTAGACGGCGTAGATGCAGGTCGCCATGGCGTCGCCCACGTCGGCGGTGACCGCGTCGAGGTGGCCGAGCACCGTCGCCGGCTCCAGCTCGAGCCGCGCCAGCGTGCGGGCGGCCGTACGCAGCTGCCCCATGGTCGCCGCGGCGTTGATACCGCTGCCCATCACGTCCCCGACGACCAGCGCGGTGCGCTCCCCGGCGAGCGGGACGACGTCGAACCAGTCGCCGCCGGTCTCGTCCGCCACGCCGGCCGGCTGGTACCGGTAGGCGATGTCCAGCCCCACGGCCGTGGGAGGGTGCTGCGGCAGGAGGTGGCGCTGGAGGGCGAGGGCGGTGTGCCGCTGGTGCTGGTACCAGCGGGCGTTGTCCACGGACACGGCGGCGCGGGCGGCGAGTTCGGAGGCCAGCAGTACGTCGTCCGGGCCGAACGGCTCCGGATTGCGGGCCCGCTTGAGGTCCAGCGCGCCGAGCACCTGGCCGCGGGCGATGAGCGGCACCGCCAGGTAGGAGTGCACCCCCGCCTCGGCGAGGAGCCGTACCGCGTTCTCGTCGCGGGCGATGCGCGGCAGGTCTTCCGGCCGTACGTGCGGGACCAGCACCGGACGGCCCGTGCTGGCACAGCGCGACACCAGCCGGGTCGGGCCGTACAGGGCGACGTCCCCGACGGGGTCCGCCGCCTCCTCCGCCGGGGTGGTGTAGGCCGTCTTCAGCGCCAGCGCCCGGAACCGCACGGCCTCGCCGTCCGCGCCCTCCCCGGGACGGGGCCCCGTGAGGACGGTGTCGAGGATGTCCACGGCGGCGATGTCGGCGACCTCCGGGACCGCCACGTCCGCGAGCTCCCGGGCGGTCACGTCCAGGTCGAGGGTGGTGCCGATGCGGACCGACGCGTCCGCGATCAGCGACAGGCGGCGGCGGGCGTGGGCCGCGGAGACGGCGGCCAGGTGCTGTTCGGTGACGTCCACGACCGAGACGGCGACCCCGATGACCTGGGACGCCTGGTCCTCCAGCCGGTACATCGACGACAGCCAGGCGTGCTCACTCTCCGCGTCCGGGGAGATCCGCCCGGTGGTGAAGTCGTCCAGCAGGGGCACCCCCGTCCGCATGACCTCGCGCATCCCCGCCTCGATGCCCTCCCCGTCCAGGAACGGCAGGACCTCGCTGATCCGCCGCCCCAGGTGCTGCTCGGCCGGTACCCCGTTGATGCGCTCCAGCGCGGGGTTGACCAGCACGTACCGCAGGTCCGTGTCCAGGACGGCCAGCCCGATCGGCGACTGGTCGACCAGCCGGAGCGACAGCGCCAGATCCCGCTCGACCCGGCGCAGCGTGGCCCGGTCGGAGGCGAGCCCCAGCGCGAAGGCGCGACCGCTGTCCGCCTCCAGCCGCATGTTGCGGAACTCGACCAGTACGGTCGCTCCGTCCCGGCGCCGGACGGGGAAGGCCCCGGCCCAGGCGCCGTCGCCCGCCATCACCTGGCCGAACAGGCCCAGCACCACGTCCCGGTGCCGCTCGTCGACGAGCAGCTGCGCGGCGTACCGGCCCCAGGCCTCCTCGGCCGTGTAACCGAACAGTTCTTCGGCCTGCGGGCTCCACAGCGTGACCCGCCCCTCGCCGTCCAGGACGATCGCCGCGACCCCCAGCACGTCCAGAAGACCGCCCGCCGCGAGTGCCACGTCCCCCGCGCCGGGGCCAGGGACCGGCGGAAGGGACTGGTCAGCGGCCATCACCGGCCTCCTCACCCGTACACGCCGGGCAGCCCGGACGGACCCGGACCTCCTTCCATGCTGCGTCCCCGGAGAGCGCGACGCGACCTCGGGAGCGCGGCCCTGGCCTCGGGCCACGAGGGCTGCGGCCCCCCGACGGCCGCACGCCGCGCGGGGCCGGCTCCACCGGGGCGCGGCCGGCGTGGCCCCGCGGACGCTCCCGTCCGCCCGAACGCCGCGCCGGGGCGGGCCTGGCCGCCGGAGGGGAGCGCAGACAGTAAGGTCCGTTCCGTTCAGCGCCGTTCCCTCGGCGCCGGCCACCCGCACCCATCAGGGGAAGACATGACGCAGCGTGACCCGAAGCACCTGAAGCTCAAGGCGGTGCTCCTCGCCGCGGCCGTCGGCCTCGGCGCCCTGACCACGGCAGCGTGCGGGAAGAACGGCGGCGAAGCCGGATCCGCGGCCCCCAGCCTCGCCTCGCAGCCCGCCCCGTCCTCCCCGACCGCCCCTTCGCCCGCGGCCTCGGCCACCGCTTCGCCCACCGCCTCCGCCACCTCGTCCCCGGCCGCCACCCGGCAGCCCGGCACGCCGGCGGCCACCCCCAAGGGTGACAAGCCGCAGGTCGCCCTGACCGAGGACCCGACCGCCGCGGGCAACGAACTGGCCCGGCTCCGCAAGGCCGGCTGGTTCAACCCGAACAAGATCGAATACGCGGACGACCCGGTCATCGCCCTCCAGCAGTTCAAGCGGTGGCTCGACCTCGGCTACATCGCCGGCGACGGCGCCTGGACCCCGGAGGGGCTGGCCGCGGTGAAGCGCGCCAACGAATCCGGCACACCGCTGTAGCGCCCGGCCGGGATGCGCGGCTACGCGGTCCCGTCGGCCCCGGCGGAACCCGTGTACGAGGCCGTGGTCCGTACCTCGCCGAAGCGGGGGAAGATCCTGCGCACCGCGAACTCGTGTTCGTCCGCCGCGAACGCGGACATCGCGTCCTCGACGAACTCGACCTCGTAGCCGTGGTCGCTCGCCGCGCGTGCCGTGGACTCCACGCCCATCGTCGTCACCAGCCCGGCCAGCACGAGCCGGTCGACGCCACGAGCACGGAGCTCCTCGTCCAGGCCGGTGGCGTGGAAGGCGCCGACCGTCCGCTTGACGATCTCGATGTCGCCGGGGCGCGCGAGGCCCTCCACCAGGCCGCTGCCGGGTGGCTGCTCGGCCACGTTCGGCCGCTCGACGCGCACCAGCACCACCGGGCGCCCCTCGGCGCGGAACGCTTCCGCCAGCAGTGCGCAGCGCGCCGCGACCGCCTCACCGGAGTGCGGAGCGACCGGTAGGGCGATGATGCGCGGCATGAGGTCCACGAGGAGCAGGGCGGTGCCGGCCGAGGTATGCGTCACGCGGTGATCGTAGTCAGCGCGCCCGTGAAGCCGGAATGATTATTCGGCCTCGAAACGGGAGGTGTCGCCCGCGCCCCGGCGCACGATCTCCGCCTCGCCGCTGGAGAAGTCGATGACCGTGGTCGGCCTGGTGCCGCAGTCGCCCGAGTCGACCACCGCGTCGACCACGTGGTCGAGGCGCTCCTTGATCTCCCAGCCCTGGGTCAGCGGCTCGTCCTCGTCGGGCAGCAGGAGGGTGCTGGAGAGCAGCGGCTCGCCCAGTTCCGCCAGCAGGGCCTGCGTGACGCCGTGGTCGGGGATGCGGACTCCGACCGTCTTCTTCTTGGGGTGCAGCAGCTGGCGCGGCACCTCCGACGTGGCCGGGAGGATGAAGGTGTACGGGCCGGGTGTCGCCGCCTTGATCGCCCGGAACACGTCGTTGTCGATCTGCACGAACTGGCCCAGCTGAGCGAAGTTCTGGCACACCAGTGTGAAGTGGTGCTTGTCGTCGAGGTTGCGGATGGAGCGGATCCGGGACACGCCGTCACGGTTGCCGAGCTGGCATCCCAGAGCGAAACAGGAGTCCGTCGGGTACGCGATGAGCGCGCCGGAGCGGATGCTGTCTGCCACGTTGCTGATGGTGCGCGCCTGCGGATTCTCAGGGTGCACGTCGAAGTACTTCGCCATCCGCCGAGACTACGTGATCCGCCTCCCGCACCCGACACCTCGTGCCGCACCGCGCGGACGCGCCGCCGGGCCGCCTCAACCGGGTTTGGGCTCCGGCGGCTTGTGGCCGGGGTAGACGTGTTCGGGGGTCACGATGCTCGTGATCGCCTCGCCGAACAGCGTGCTCGGCTCCTGGCCGCCGCTCAGGATGTCGGTGTTGAGCAGCACCACCAGGGTCGCCTGGTAGTCCGGGAGGTAGATGGTCAGCGACTCGTACCCGGGCAACGAGCCGTTGTGGCCTATCCAGCCCTGCACGTTGAAGATGCCCAGCCCGTACCCGGCGCCGGGAATGTCCATCGGCGTGGTCTTCAGCCGCTCGGCCTGGGTGGCGGGCGTCAGCAGGCTGCCGGTGGCGACGGTGCGCGCCCAGCTCCGCAGGTCCAGCAGGTCGGAGATCATCGCTCCCGCGGCCCAGGCCCAGGAGGGGTTCCAGTCGGTCGCGTTGACGACCTTGCCGGACGCCGACTGCTCGGTGTAGCCCTGCGGGTGCGGATCGGGGAAGCCCGCGTCCACGGGGAAGAGCGTGCGGCGCAGCCCGGCCGGCTCCAGCACCTCCTGCCGGATGAACTCGCTGAGCGGCTTCTTCCCCACCTTCTCCACGACGAGCCCGAGCAGGATCAGATTGGTGTTGCTGTAGTCGAACTGCGCGCCCGGTTCGAACTGCACGGGGTGCTTGAACGAGTAGGCCAGCAACTGCCGTGGCGGGATGTACTTCTTGGGGCTGGTGGTGAGTTCCTTGTTGAAAGTGGGGTCCTCGCTGTAGTTGTACAGACCGCTGCGCATGCCCGCGAGCTGGCGCAGGGTGATGCGGGAGCCGTTCGGAACCCCCTCGATGTACTTGCCGATCGGGTCGTCCAGCGCCAGCTTGCCCTGGTCGACGAGTTCGAGCAGGGCCGTGACGGTGAACGTCTTCGTCTCGCTGCCGATCCGGAAGTTGAAGTCGGTCTCCATCGGAGCGCCGGTGGCCTTGTCCGCGACGCCGAAGGTGCGCACGTAGCTTCCTTTGCCCGGGGCCCACAGGCCCACGACCACACCCGGCACCTTCGTCTCCCGCAGCACCTTCTGCACGGCGGTGTCCAGTTGGGCCGCGACGGCGGGAGTGAGCTGGGGGAATTCGGAGCCGCCGTCGGGCGAAGGAGAAGGCGAAGCGGAGGAGGGGGCCGGGACGGAGGGGCCCGGCGTCGCCACGCCGTGCGCCGGGTTCACGGTGCCGGGAAGGGCGAGCAGGCCCACGGCCGCGACCGCCACACAGGCCCGGCGGAGCCGTTCGTGCGTCGGACTCACGGCGTGCCTCCTGTCGTGTGAAGGACAAAGGCAAGGCAGTCTCACCAGCCTAGACCCGGCCCACCGGGCCCGCGACCGCGGCCGACAGCCGGTCGCAGAGGGCCGTCCGACGTGCCGGCATCATGACGCGATGGACAACATACGTCACACCGTCAGCTCGGGATCCCCCCTCGAACCGGAGATCGGCTTCTCCCGTGCGGTGCGCGTCGGAAGCCAGGTGGCCGTGGCGGGCACGGCCCCCATCGCGGACGACGGCTCCACCGCCGCCCCCGGAGACGTGTACGGCCAGACCGTGCGGTGCCTGGACATAGCCGAGCGGGCGCTGCGCGAGGCGGGCGCCGGCCTCGAGGACGTGGTCCGTACGCGGATCATGCTGACGGACGTGGGGCAGTGGAGGGAGGCCGCGCGGGCGCACGGCGAGCGGTTCGCCGCCATCCGGCCCGTGACCACCTTCGTGGAGGTGTCCCGCTTCATCGATCCCGCCTGGCTCGTCGAGGTCGAGGTCGACGCCGTGGTCCGTGCGGGTTGAGTTCGGGGTCTCGTTCGGCGGCACGACCGCGTTGGTGATCATCGTTCTGGCGTCTTGTCCGTTTTGATGCCGTCTCCGGGCTGAAGCGTTTCAGGGAGGGTGGTGTGGTCATGCGGCGGGCGCGACGGACACGGCTGGTGGTCGCGGGTGCGGGTGCGGGCGCGAGCGTGCTGCTGATGGTGGGGGCGGCGGCCCCCGGCCAGGCACCCGGGGCGGACGGAGGGCGTCGCGCGCCCGGGGCGGCCTCGGTCGGCCTGCTGGTGGGCCGGGTCCTGGACGAGGGCCGCGAGGCCGTCCGCCCCGGGAGCGAGCAGTGCGCGGTGCAGGTCTTCCGGCCGGGCATGTGCCGGAGCTGGCGGCAGGAACGGGTGGTGGCCACCGCCGGCGGGCAGGGAACCGTACTGCCCCCGCCGGCCCTCGACGGAGTGTCCCGCCGGGTCGCGCGCGGGACGCACGCCGGTGGGCCCCTGGAGATCTCCGTGGCCGAACCGGGGCAGGGGGTGCTGACCGACGTGTCCGTCACGGACGGCCGCGGACGCCACCTGGCGGGCACCCTCGCCGAGGGCGGCGGGCGTTGGGTCAACGCGGAGTCGCTGCGGGCCGGGGAGTCCTACACGGTGCGGGTCGACGCGCAGGACCCGGCGGGCAACGCCGTGGGCGTCACCCTGGAGTTCCGCACCGCGCCCGCGCCCGCGCCGGCCGCCGAAGGAGGGCGGCTGACCGCCGAGTTCGGGCCGCACGGCGGTACGTACGGCGCCGGGGAGATCGTGACGGCCGAACTGAGCCGGCCCGTGCCGGCCGCCGACGGCCTGGCCCGCAGCCGCGTGGAACAGGCGCTCCAGGTGACCTCCCATCCCCATGTGGAGGGTGCCTGGCACTGGGTCGACGCATCGACCCTGCACTACCGCCCCCGCACGTACTGGCCCGCCCACACGACGGTGAGCGTCCGCAGCGGCCTCGACGGGGTCGAGATCGGCGGCGGACTCTACGGTGGGCCCTCCGAGGGAGTGGAGTTCACCGTCGCGGACCGGATCGAGGCGGTCACCGACTCCGCCGCGCACACCATGACGGTGAGCCGCAACGGACGCGTCCTGCGGACGATCCCGGTCACCACCGGCAAACCCGGGTTCAGGACCCGGGCCGGGGTCAAGGTCGTCCTCGGCAAGGAACCCAAGGTGCGCATGCGCGGGGACTCCGTCGGCATCCAGCGCGGCACGAGCGAGTTCTACGACCTCCCCGTCCAGTACGCGACCCGTGTGACGTGGAGCGGCGAGTACGTGCACGCCGCGCCCTGGTCCGTGGAGGCGCAGGGGGAGGAGAACGTCAGCCACGGCTGCACGGGCATGAGCACGCAGGACGCCGCCTGGTTCTTCGAGACGGTCCGCGAAGGGGACATCGTCGAGGTCGTCAACAGCGGGGGCCCGCTCATGGAGCCCTTCGGCAACGGCATCGGGGACTGGAACCTGGACTGGAAGGCGTGGCGGGCCGGCAGCGCCCTGGCCACCACCTACGGCGCTCCCGCCCCGGGCGACCCGCCGGCGCCGTCCCGGCTGTCGCCTACCACCTGACCCCCGCACCCCTGAAACCGGGGGAGGGGCGGCGGGCGTCCTCCTGCGGGGGTGGTGTCCGTGTCGGAGTCACGGCCGAAGGAGTGGGGTCCGGTCGCGGCCCTGCCGATCGCGGCGGCAGCGGCCGTCTTCGCCTGGACCTCCTGGTGCTTCACGGGGACGGCGGCGCCGTCGATCACCGTCACCGTGACGGGCGTCGGGGTCCTGCTCCTCGCCGCGTGCGCGCTGTACTTCGTGCGCGTCGGCGGCAGCGGGGGCTTCTTCGGGACGCTGTTCCTGGCCCTGGGGCTGCTGGCCACCGTGGCGACCGCGGACCAGACGACGGTGCGCACAGAGGTCGCCACCTGTGTCGTACGGGACGTCCGGGCCAAGGAGCAGCAGTCCCAGGGCGACGGTCCCGCCTCGAAGACCCTGTACCGGCTCGCGCTGGACTGCCCCGGAGGCTACCCGGCGGAGCTCAAGGACGGCCCCGAGACCGCGGTGGGCGCGCGGATCCGGGTCTCCTACGACCCCGGGCGCCGGGTGTCCCCGGCGGCGGAGGGCGGGACCTCGCCGTGGACCGCCGGCGTGTGCGCGGTGTTCCTCCTCGCCCTCGCCACCGGCCTCGCCGGGCGCCGCAGGCCCGGGGCCTGACGACGGCCGAGGCGGGCCGCAGTCCTCCCCGCCGGAGTCCTAGCCGCCGAAGTCCCCGCCACCGGAGTCCCCGCCTCCGAAGTCCCAGGCCTCGACGTCCCGGTAGTGGATCGGTCCGGGACCGCGGCCGATGTTGCTGCCGACCAGGTGCAGCCGCCGCGTCGGCCACGGGCGGCCGGTGAACCCGGCCAGTCCCTCGGCGGCCTCCACCGCGTGGAGGGGCTCGTTCCGGCGGGACCGGGCCAGCGTCAGATGGGGACGCAGCGGCCGTCCTTCGAAGGGGATCCCGCACTCCTTGACCAGGGCGCGCACGGCGTCGGACAGCAGGTGCAGTCCTTCGAGGTCCCCGTCGATGCCGGTCCACAGCACCCGCTCGTCGAAGTGACCGCCGCCGCGCATCGACAACCGCAGGGGCCGGTGCGCCGCCGCGAGCTCGGCCAGCGGCGGCCGCAGCAACGGGACCGCCGCCACCGGGAGCTCCCCGAGGAACGCGAGCGTGATGTGCCAGTCCTCGATCCGGTTCCACCGCATCCGCGGGTACGCCTCGTAGGCAGGGCGCAGTGCCTGCTCCAGCTCCTGTTTCGCGTCGTCGGGCGGGGCGAGCGCGACGAATATCCGGACGGTCGAGGTCTGGGACTTTTCCTTCACACTGCACTTGGTACCGTGCGCCGGGCCGATCGGTCACATCGGGGGGAGTCAGGGGCGCAGGAACCGGCGCAGCCGGGCCGGCGGCCACGTGTTGACGACGTCGTCCCGCGTCAGCCAACCCCGCTGCGCGACGCCCACGCCGTAGCGCACGTACGGCAGGTGCGTGGGGGAGTGCGCGTCGGAATCCACCGCGAACCGCACGCCGAACCGCTTCGCCCGCAGCACGTCCTCGTCGCACAGGTCGAGCCGCTCCGGATGCGCGTTGATCTCCAGGGCCGTCCCGGTCCGGGCACAGGCCCGGAACACCTCGTCGAAATCGGCCTCGATGCCCGGCCTGCGGCCGATCCGCCGCGTGGTGGGATGGCCGATGACCCGCACGTACGGGTTCTCGCAGGCCCGCACCAGACGGCGGGTCTGCGCCCGCCGGTCCAGCCCGAAGTGCGAGTGCACCGAGGCCACGCACAGGTCGAAGCCGGCCAGGAACTCGTCGGGCCAGTCCAGCTCCCCGTCGGGCCCGATGTTGAGCTCCGTGCCGTGCAGCAGCCGCATGCCGCGAAGCGTCCGGTCCAGGGCGCGCACCCGCTCCCGCTGGGCCAGGATCTTCTCGTCGGTCATCCGCTGCATGTACAGGTTCGGGGCGTGGTCGGTGACGGCGTAGTACGCGTACCCGCGCGCGGCTGCGGCCTCCACCATCTCCTCCAGCGGCGCGAGCCCGTCGGTGAGGTCGGTGTGGGTGTGCAGGTCGCCCCGCAGGTCGCCCTCCGTCACCAGCTCGGGCAGCTCGCCCCGCAGCCCGGCCGCGATCTCCCCGCGGTCCTCGCGCAGCGGCGGGGCGATCCACGGCAGGCCGAGGGCCGCGTAGACCTCCTCCTCCGTCGCGCCGGCCCGCCGGTCGCCGCTGTCGGCGTCGAAGATCCCGTACTCGGACAGCTTGAGCCCCCGGCGGACAGCGAGCTCCCGGGTGCGTACGTTGTGCGCCTTCGACCCGGTGAAGTACTGCATGCCCGCTCCCCAGGACGCGGGCGGCAGCACCCGCAGGTCCACCTGGAGCCCCTTGGTCGTGCGGATCGAGGTCTTCTTCGACCCGTGCGCCAGGACCTCGGCCGTGTAGGGCAGGGCGACGAGCGCCTCCATGACCGGGCCCGGCCGCTCCGACGCCACCAGTACGTCGATGTCGCCGATGGTCTCGCGCATCCGCCGCAGCGACCCGGCGTGCGCGCACCGGACGACGCCCGGCACCGACGACAGTTCGCCGGTGAGCAGCTCGGCGATCTCGGTCGCGGCGCCGATCAGGATCCGGCTGCCCGCCTTCTGCATCAGCGAGATGCCGGCGAGGATGTTCTCCTCGCTCTTCTCACCGAAACCACGCAGGTCACGCAGCCGCTCCGCGTGGATCGCGTCGAGCAGCTGATCCACCGTGGCGACCCCGAGCCGCTCGTGGAGCAGCATGGCCCGCTTCGGCCCGAGCCCCGGGATCCGGGTCAGCTCCCGCACCCCCGCCGGAACCGCCGCCCGGACCTCCTCGATCGCCGGGACACGGCCGGTGCGCAGGTAGTCCAGTACCTTCTCGGCGATCGACGCGCCGACGTTCGGGATCTCCTTGAGACCCTTCGCGTCGAGCTCCGCGACTGCCAACGGACTGCCGCCGATGGAACGGGCCGCCTTCTCGTAGGCGCGGACCTTGAAGGCGTCCCCGCCGCTGATCGCGATCAGGTCGGCGTACTCCTGCAGCAGCGCCTCGACCTCGTCATTGACCCGGCCCATACCTCCAGGGTGCGCCAGGTTCCCGCGGTTCCGCCAGATTCCCCGGGACCGGGGGGGGGGGGGGGGGGGGGGGCGGCGCCCCCGGGGGGGGGGGGGGGGGGGGGGGGGGGGGGGGGGCGGGGGGGGGGGGGGGGGGGGCCCGCGGCCCCGGGGGGGCCCCCCCCCCCCGGGCCCGGGGGGGGGGGGGGCCCGGGCCCCCCCCCCCCCCGGTCCCGGAGCCGGAGTCAGGGGGACGGGCTGACCTGGAGGGTGGTCAGGGAGCCGCCCGCGGCCTCCTTTTCGACGGTGATCCGGGTCCCGGTGTCCGGGACCCGGACCCCGAGCTGGGGCAGCTCGGGGTTCCAGTACGAGCCGTGGCGGTCGTCGAACACCGCGACGCCCGGCCGTGACGGGACGACCACCGGGGCGCCCGCCTTGTGCAGCACGATCCGTTCGCTCGCCCGGCGGGAGAACGGCGCGTCGAACGTCTGGGCCCGCGCGTTCAGCAGGGTGCCGTCGGTGAACCGCAGCGGCTCCGGACGGGAGTCGACCGGCAGCAGCAGACCGCCGCCCGGGTGGGCCTTGGTGGTGTTGTCGCTGTACGCGGTGTCCCAGAGCCAGATCAGCACGCCCTGCTGGTACGGGTAGAACTCCACCTTGTCGCCGCCGAAACCGAAGTTGTACGGCCCGGACTTCAGCAGGCTGCCGTAGCCCGTGTAGCGCCGGTTCTCCGCGAAGTACGCGCGCGGGTGCTGCGCGACGCCCGTGCGGCCCTCGGTGATCGACCACTTCCGGGCCGTCCAGCCGTTCGCGCCCCGCTCCGCGCCGTCGCGCAGCAGTTCCCGGCCGTCCGCCGTGATCCGCAGGTCGTCGAAGGTGACGCCCTTGCCGTGCGTGTTGCCGTCCGAGGTCACGCGCAGCCGGATCTGGATGCTCCGTCCGGCGAACCGGTCCAGCGGGACGCTCAGTTCCCGCCAACCGGAGGAGGTGCCGGAGACGCCGTTCGCGGGGATGGCGGTCCCGTCGACGGTGCCGGGCAGCGGCGCCCAGTTCACCCCGCCGTCCGTGGAGGCCTCCACGGTCAGGAAGTCGAAGTCCTGCTCGATGTCGTACCAGACCCGGGCGTCCAGCCGGGCGGAGCCGGCCCCCGTGAGGTCGACCGGGCGCCCGAGGGTGTTGTCCATGAAGTCGCCGGTGCCGCTCCACCACTGGCCGGCGCCCTCGTACGGGTCGATGAGGTCGGTACGCGTCACCGAGGGCGGCAGGTGCACCAGCAGGGCCTGCGGGTCCTCGGTGTTGTAGCCCGACACGCCCAGCACGGCCCGCGTCTTGCGTCCCGCGTCGGCCTCCGTGTACTCCAGCCAGCCGAGCTGGAGCTTGCTCCACGGATCGAGGTCGCCGGGGAACTCGCCCGTCGTGCCCGGGCCCTTGCCGAGGTAGGAGGCCGAGGACATCAGGGACCAGAAGTTGACGCCGTTGTCCCCGTCCGAGCTGTACAGGTCGGGCAGGCCCAGGTCGTGACCGAACTCGTGGGAGAACAGGCCGGCTCCGCTGTTCTCGCCGCCCGTGAGGTAGTCGCCGGCCCAGATGCCGGTGTCGCCGACGGGGGTGCCGCCCGCCTTGTTGCCCTCCGGGCCCGCGGTGCCGGCCTGGTTCCAGTACGCGAACCAGCGGTGCGCCCACACGGCGTCCTTGCCCTGGGCCCCGCCGCCCCAGGTCTGGTCCTTGCCCGCGTGCACGACGACCAGGTGGTCGAGGTAGCCGTCGGGCTCGTCGAAGTTCCCGTCGTGGTCGGCGTCGTAGCGGTCCCACACGTCGTACTCGGCGAGCTGCGCCTTGATCTGTTCGGGCGTACGTCCCTTGGCGCGCTCGGAGTCGTACCAGGCGGCGGTGGCGTCGCGGATCATGTCCCAGTTGGTGCGGCACTGACCGGCCTCGGTGCAGTTGTCGGTGCCGTAACGGGCCTCGTTGTAGGGGAGCTTGACCCAGTCGGTGACCGTGCCGTCCATGTCGTAGCGGCCGGAGGACTGGAGCCGGTAGTAGGCGCGCATGGACGCCGACCCGGGCTCGGTGGAGAAGAACTGCCGCTGGTAGTAGTCCCGCCCGAAGTCCTTGCGCCACAGGGTGTGGTTGTCGTCCGGGGCCGGCTTGCCGATGGTGTTGTGCAGGGGCCCCGGGGTGCCGCCGAAGCGGGGGTCCGTCTGCTCGCCGAACTCGGCGAGGATGACGAAGACCTTGTCCTTGCGTTCCTGGGCGAGTTCGACGTACCGCTTTCCGATCTTCGCGGTGCGGGGGAGGGTGCCGTCCGCCTCCGCGCGCAGGGCGTCTCCGGTGCCGCCGCCCGCCGCTACGTCTTCGAGGGCCTGGCGGCGCAGTGCCTGGCGCTGGAGTTCGAGCGGGGCGGGAGGCGGAGCGGCGGCGTGCTCGGCGTGGGTTCCGCCGAGCGCTGGGGCGGGCGGCGGGGTGGCCGCGAGCGCGGGGGTGGAGAGGAGCGTGAGGGCGGCGAGGGATATCGCCGCTCCCACCGCAGCGAGTCTGCGCAACGTGGGGCGCCTTTCGATGAATTGAGCCCGGAGGGGCGGCCGGTGAGCCGCAGCGCGGGTAATATTTCACATGTGACAGGTCATGCATAGATGGCGGGCGCCCCACACGAAAGGGTCGCGGCCCGGGTGGCTGCTAGAATGTGCGCGTCGGCCTTCGCCACCGCCCGAACGGGCGCGTGCGGAGGCTTTTTTCATGCCTCCTCACCCGTCCGCACCCGCCGCGCCACCCACCACACCGCCGGTCACCGGCTACCGCACCCTGCTCCGCAACCGTGAATTCGCGGGCCTGTACGCCGGGTTCACGCTGACCGTCGCCGCGACCACCCTGTCGGGCTTCGCGCTCGGCACCCTGGTCCACGAGCAGACCCGATCCCCCTTCCTGACGGCCGTGAGCATGTACGGCGCCACCTTCGCCACGGCCCTCGGCGCCCTCACGCTGATGTCCGTCGCGGACGGCGGCCGCCCCCGCCGGACCCTCGTCGCGCTCCAATGCGCCTCGCTCGCCGGAGTCGCCGCCCAGGCGGTTCCCGGGCTGTCACTGGCCGCCCGCTTCGGCATCCTCCTGCTCCTGGGGTTCTTCCAGTCCCTCGGGACCGGCACCCGGATGGGGCTGCTCGCCGAAGTCGTGCCCACCACGCAGTACGCCCTGGCGCGCTCGCTGATGAACGTCACCTCGGGCGCCACGGCCGTCCTCGGCTTCGCCACCGGCGCGGCACTCCTCACCCGCCTCACCCCGCACGGGGTGTTCCTCGCCGCGGCGACCCTGACCGGCATCGCGACGGCCGTCGTCGCGGCGACCGTCCGGGAACACTCCGTCCGGTCGACCCGGCGCCCCGGCCCGCGCCGCACCTGGTGGACCAACGCCGAGCTCTTCTCCCACCCCGGCGGGCGCGCACTCCTGCTGAACCTCTGGGTCCCGGGCGGCCTGATCGTCGGCTGCGAGGCCCTGTTCCTCTCCTACGCCCCGCACCACGCGGGCGTCCTCCTGGCCGCCGGATCGGCCGGCATGCTCCTCGGGGACCTCGCGGTCGGGCGGTTCCTGGGCCCCGCGCAACGCCGCCGCCACGCCTTCACCCTGCGGCTGCTGCTCGCCGTCCCCTACCTCCTGTTCGCCCTCCACCCCCACGTACTGGTCGCGGCCGCGGCGGTGTTCGTCTCCGGCCCGGGGTTCGCCGCCACCCTGCCGCTCCAGGAACAGCTCCTCGAACTGACCCCCGATCCGGTACGCGGCCAGGTCCAGGGAGTCGAATCCGCGGGCCGCATGACATGGCAGGGCATCGGAGCCGCGATCGCCGGCGGCCTCGCCGGACAGCTCACCCCCGCCACGACGATCACCGCTCTGGCCGCGGCGTCGGTCGCCGTCACCGTCGTCTCCCGGCCGTTCGTGCTCGGGGCGCGTGCCGTGCGGGGCGGTGAGGGGACCGTCCGCTCCCGGGAAGTCCGTTGTCAGACCCATGGGCAAGGATCATGTTCATGAAGAACCTTCCCGCCGCTGAGGCGCTGTCCGTCATGTCCGGCCGCGACGAGTACGAGGGCGCCCTCGCCCGACTGCGCGAGGCCTCCGCGGCCTACTACGGCGACGGCGACAGCCCCCTGGACGACGCGACCTACGACGCGCTCCGGCTCACCGTGCTGTCCTGGGAACAGGCGCACCCGGACGAGGCCGCCCAGGACTCCCCGACCGGCCTGGTCGGGGACGGCGCCGCCCCGGCGGGCGACGTCGCGCACACCACGCGACTGCTCAGCCTCGACAACGTCTTCGACCCGGCCGGCCTCGTCGCCTGGGGGGCCTCCCTCCAGCGCCGTCTGGGCCGTGAACCCGCCGGCGGGTTCACCGTCGAACCGAAGATGGACGGCGCCGCCGTCGCCGCCCGCTACCGGAACGGCCGACTGGAGCAGATCGTCACCCGGGGCGACGGCGCCACCGGCGAGGACGTCAGCCACGTCATGGGCACCATCGACGGCCTGCCCGAGCAACTGCCCGTACCGGCCACGTTCGAAGTTCGCGGTGAAGTCCTCTTCACCCGGGAGCAGTTCGAGACCGCGAACGAGGTCCGCACCGCACACGGCGCACAGGTCTTCGCCAACCCCCGCAACGGCACGGCCGGCACCCTGCGGGCGAAGGACCGCCCCTACCGGCTCGCCATGACCTTCTGGGCGTACGGAGCCGTCGAGCTCGACGGCACCGCCTTCGCACCCGAGGGAGCCACCCACGCCGAACTCCTGGCCGCGGTGGCGGAGGCGGGCGTACAGACCACGGCCGCCACACCGGCGGGACTCCACGTGGTCACGACCCTCGCCGAAGCACAGCAGAAGGTCGACGAGATCGCGGCGCTGCGCCCGGGCCTGCCGTTCGGCATCGACGGGGTGGTGATCAAGGCGAACGACGCGGCGGAGCAGACCGCGGCCGGCTTCGGCAGCCGCTTCCCGTACTGGGCGATCGCCTTCAAGCTGCCCGCGGTCGAGCGCCGGACCGTGCTGACGGACGTGATCTGGGAGGTGGGCCGGACGGGAGTGCTCGCCCCGACGGCCATCCTCGAACCGGTGGACCTCGACGGGTCCACGGTCACCCGCGCCACCCTCCACAACCCCGCCGACATCCGCCGCCGCGACCTGCACCTCGGCGACACCGTGACGGTCTACAAGGCGGGCGACATCATCCCCCGCGTCCAGGCTCCCGTCACCGCCCTGCGCCCGTCCGGCGCCCGGGAGGTGCCGTTGCCCGAGGCCTGCCCCAACTGCGGAGGGGAGGTGGACAAGGGCCAGGAGCGCTGGCGCTGCGCACGGGGAACCGCCTGTGCGCTGCCCGCACTGATCGAGTACGCCGCGGGCCGCGACATGCTCGACATCGACGGCCTGGGCAGGACGTACGTCAACGCGCTGATCGAGGCGGGCGTCGTCACGGACGTCGCCGACCTGTTCACCCTCACCGAGGAACAGCTCACCGCCGCCTCCGGCAGCGCCAAGCGCGGAGCCAAGCTGGCGGAGCAGATCGAGGCGGCCAAGTCCCGCCCGCTCAGCCGCGTCTTCTGCGCCCTGGGCGTGCTCGGAACGGGGCGCAGCATGTCCCGCCGCATCGCCGCGCACTTCGGCACGATGGACGCCATCCGGCAGGCCGACGCCGCGCTGATGCAGGAAGTCGAAGGCATCGGCGGCGAGAAGGCTCCGGTCGTCGTCGAGCAGGTGGCCGCCCTGGCCCACGTCATCGACAAGCTTGCCGCGGCCGGCGTCAACATGGAGGAACCGCAGCAGCCGACGGCCGTGGGCGAGGGTCCGCTGGCGGCCGCGACCGTCGTCGTGACGGGGAAGATGAGCGGGCCCCTGGCCAAGCTGGGCCGCTCCGAGATGAACGCCCTGATCGAGAAGGCCGGCGGCAGGGCGGGCAGCAGCGTCAACTCCAAGACCACCTACCTGGTCTGCGCGCCGTCCGCGAACGGCAAGCCGAGCTCCAAGGCCCTCAAGGCCGCGGAACTCGGCGTCACGGTGCTGACCCCGGAGGCCTTCGCCGAACTGGTCGCCGAGTCCCCGGTCCAGGCGGTGTCGTAGGACACGGTGATCACCGCCGGAACACGTCGCTGCCCCGGTACCCCTCCGTGAGGGACCGGGGCAGTGCCCACCCGCACCCCCGTGGCCGGTGGGCCGGCCGCCCGCGGCCGTCGGACCCCTATCCCTGCGCAGCCGGGATGAGGTATCCCCAGGTCTTGATGCCGACGATGCCGTCCGGGCCGCCGGTCTCCCGCGGATACTTCGACTGGAACCGCAGCACGGCCGCCTCGGTCTTGGGGCCGAAGTCGCCGTCGACGAAGGTCGGGGCGTCGGAGGAGTCGACGAACGCCGTGCGGACCAGGGCCCACTGGAGCGCCCGTACGCAGTCGCCCCTGGAGCCCCTGGAGAGGTTCACGGCCGGAACGGGCCAGCCGTTCGACGCGTAGCGCGTGCCGACCTGGTTCTCGCAGGCTTCCAGGTACCCGGCCCGGGCCGACGCCTGCGGAGCGGTGAGCCCGGCGGCCATGAGCAGCGTCGCGCCCAGGACCCCGACGCGGGTTGCCGTACGCCTGAAGGTGTTCATGCCAGGATCTTCCTTTCGGTGAAGCGTGGGCGTGCCGTCCACTCGGACTACTCGAAGTAGACGTGGGCGATCAGGGAGTGCCAGGTGTTGCGCCCCACGACACCGTCCGCGCCGCCCTCGACCGTGGCCCTGGTTTGGAAGTTCACCACCGCGTTGTACGTCTTGGGTCCGAAGGAGCCGTCGACGAAGCCGGGCTGGTCCTCGCTCCGGACCGCGCCGACTTCGAGCAGGTCCTCCTGGAGCTCGCGGACACACACCCCCGACGAGCCCTTGCGGAGCACCACCGTGGGGATGTCCCAGCCGAGGTGGTACTCATGGCCATAGGCGTTCTTGCACGCCTGAAGGTTGCCGTACCAGGCCTGGGCGGGTGCGGCGGCCAGGCCGCCGAGGAGGGCCGTGGCCGTCGCGACGATCGCGCCCGCCCACATCGTGCGCTTGCGCGCCGCCTTGTTCGTCATGGCGATCAGCCCGTGGTCCGGGAGATGAGCGCCTCCCAGGTCTTGGGGCCGACGATGCCGTCCGGCTCCAGGTGGGACTGACGCTGGAACTCGCGCACGTAGCGGTCGGTCTTCGGTCCCCAGGCGCCGTCGATGAAGCCGGGCCAGTCGGCGGGCTCGATGCCGATCGTCGAGGCGACGTCGTGCTGGATCTCGCGTACGCACACGCCCGACGAGCCGTACTGGAAGTTGCGCGCGGGGATGGTCCAGGTGCCGTTGGGGGAGGTACGGGCGCCGACGCTGCGGATGCAGGCGTCCGCGAAGTCACCGGCGGAGGCGGTGGGGGCGGTGACCAGCAGGGTGCCGACGGCGGACGCGGCGAGCGCGAGCGCCGCCAGGGGCCGGATTCGGGGCGACGAGGGCATGGAAAGCGTCTCCTGACGATGAGGACGGGGGAAGGAAGAAGGGGGAACGGAACGAAAGCGGGGGAGAGGTGGTCGCCGGCGGCGCGCAGGGCGCTCAGCCCGTCAGGAGCCGCTCCCACGTCCGCGGTCCGACGATGCCGTCGGGGTCGAGGTTGTGGTTGCGCTGGAACCTGCGGATGGCGGAGTCGGTGTGAGCGCCGAACACGCCGTCGACGAAGGGGCCGCCCCGCTGCTCCTCGGCGGTCAGGCCGTACTGCGAGACCAGTTCCTGGAGCCCGGCGACGCACTGGTCTCGGTCGCCCCAGGAGTAGTTGTACCGGGGGATCGTGTACCCGCTCGGGGAGATGCGCGTGCCGTGCGTGTCCTTGCAGATCTTGTACGCGGATTCGTCCGCCTGGGCGGCCGGCGCGGCGAGGAGGAGGGTGCCCGCGGAGACCGCCGCGATGAGGAGCGAGGTGACGCCCTTCGTGGATCGAGTGATGCGCATAACGGAGGTTCCTTTCGCTGGTGACGTCGAAAAGCTGCCACAGCGGACGGCGGCGCCCCTCGCATCCCACCTGTCCCGCGATCCGAGGGACGGACGTTTTCGCAGGTCAGAGCCGGGGCCGGGAGGGTCGTCCCAGGGACGTCCCGGCCCCGGCTCCGCACTTCGGAGGCGTCCTGGCCCCGCAGCCGGCTGATACGGATTGTGTCGGTGGCTGGGTTTATCCTTTCCCACGCGCCACGTCACCGGCTTCGGGGGAAGCCGTGCCGCACACACGGGCGCACATAGGGGGCTTTCTGATGTCGGACCAGGTACGGGCGACGGACGGCACGGGCGATGCACGCGCTCAGCTGTTCGCGGAGATGCGACGCATCAAAGAGGTCTCGCAGCTCAGCTTCGGCCGTCTCGCCGACCGCACGCACTACAGCAGGTCGTCCTGGGAGCGGTTCCTCAACGGGAAGCAACTGCCGACGGCCGTGGCCGTCGAGCAGCTCGCGTCCGCGGCGGGTACCGACCCGGAACCGCTCCTCGCCCTGCTGTCCCGGGCCACTGCCCCCGCGGCGAGCCGGCCGACGACGCCGTCGGCCTCTGCGGCGCCGCGTGCCGACGCGGTGACGGAGGAAGGTGAGACAGCGGTCGGTTCGACCGCGGGCGACGGGAACGCGGACGACGAAAAGGCGGACGCCGGCAAAGCGGACGATGCCGCGGCGGACGCGTCGTCCCCGGACCCGAAGAGCGACGGGTGGCGCCGTCGATTCGCCGTCATCGGCTACGTCGCCGCGGGAGCCCTGATGGGTTCGGTGGCCACCGGCCTCATCTTCTCCTCCGCCATGGCGGACCGGGGAACCCCGAGCACGGCCGGCGGTGCGCCCGAGGACAAGAAGAAGGCGGATCCGACCACGGCGCTCGTCCCCCGCGCGGACGACATCCGCCTCAAGTGCAAGTCCGACACGTGTCTGCGGCACGATCCCCAGGCCATGGACTGCCATTGGGACGCGACGACGGCCAAGAGCACCTTCCTGCGCGGCATGAGCATCCAGCTGCGTTACAGCGCCGCCTGCCAGTCGGTGTGGGGACGGATCGAGGGCGGGGCGGTGGGCGACAAGGTGATCATCAAGGACGCCAGGGGCACGGAGCTGGAAGCCTTGATCCGCTTCGAGCACGACTCGTACACCAAGATGCTCGCGGTCTCCGCCGAGACCCCCCTCGAATCCATGAGCGTGTGCGGGGCCTTCCCGGCGGAGAAGCAGATCCAGTGCGCGCCGGAAGGCGCTGTCCAACTGCCCTGACCGAGCGGGCGGAACGAGGGGAGTGGGCGGAGCGGGCTCGATCGGGCCGGGCGCGGGGGTGGGACGGACGGCGGGACCGGTGGGACGGAGGGTCGGGTGGGGGGCCCGGAGGACCACCCTCCGGGCGTGTGACCAGGGCATCGGTCCGGGCGGCCGGCCCAGGGACATCTCGGCCTCGTCCCAGGGACGTTGAGGTGCCGGCGGGGACACCGCGCCGGCATCGAAGCTCTTGGTGACCACTCGTCACCACACAGCCCGGAAGGTCCACTCCACCCATGTCCTCCCATGCTTCCCCCACCCTCGCCACCAGGCCGCCGGACAGGCGGTCGGCGGCCGCGAACGGCCGAAAGGTGCTGGCCTCGCTCCTGACCCTCGCCGCCGCCCTGGCGGCGCTGCTGGCCGGCCCTGTGCCCGCCGCGCACGCCCTGGACGTGAGCCTGCTCCAGCGGGGCCTGTCGGGCCTCAGCTATCTCCCCCGCAGTGGTGTGGACGGCGCGTACGGCCCCCAGACCCGGGATTCGGTACGCCACTTCCAGCAGGACAACGCGCTCGACGTGGACGGCGACGCCGGCCCGCTCACGATGGCGGCCCTGGTGGCGAAGGTGAAGCGGGTGCAGTCCGCGGCCGGCACGCCCCAGGACGGCGACTACGGCAACAACACCCTGGACGCCGTGCGGAACTACCAGCGCTCGCACCACCTGGACGTCGACGGCATAGCCGGCCCCCAGACCATGGGCGAGATGAACATCGACCGGATCGTCTCCAGCGGTTCCGGCAGCGGCACCGACTCGGAGGTCAAGCTGCTCCAGCGGAACCTGGCCGGTCTCGGCTACCTCCCGCTCACCGGCGTGGACGGCGCCTACGGCCCCCGCACCAAGAACGCCGTGCTGTCCTTCCAGAGCGACAACGACCTCGAAGTGGACGGCATCGCCGGCCCGCAGACCAAGGGCGCGCTGACCGCGAAGGTGAAGCAGGTCCAGGCCGCGGCCAACACGCCCGCGGACGGCGACTACGGCAACAACACCCTGGACGCCGTGCGGAACTACCAGCGCTCGCACAACCTGGACGTCGACGGCATCGCCGGCCCGCAGACCATGGCCGCCATGGGCATCGCCCGCGAGATCGGGAGCACCGGCCCCGGCGGCGGGGCCAGCGGTGGCAACCCGACCGTACCCCCGCTGTCGGGCAGTGTCCGCGACAAGATCATCCAGGCGGCGCGCTCCCAGCTGGGCGTGGAGGAGTGGGGCAACAACTGCAACCCGTACGGCCGTTGTGAGGCCTGGTGCGCGCACTTCGCCAGCTGGGCCTGGCAGCAGGCCGGGATCAACTACCACACGGCCTTCAGCGGGGACTTCTACTACTACGGACGTGACCACGGAACGCTCCGCACGGACCTGCGGAACGCCGCGCCCAAGCCCGGCGACGTGATCCTCTTCGGTTCCGGGCCCGCGAACACGTCGACCAGCGTCCACGTCGGCGTGATCGAGAAGGACAACGGCGACGGCACCGTCACCACCATCGAGGGCAACCACAACGACCGGGTGGAGCGCGTGACCCGCAGGCTCGTCGGTGGCTGGCCCGCGTACGCGATCGTCTCGCCTTCGGGCGGCTGACCGGCCCGCCGGTCCGCCCCGAGGGGCTCGTGCCGCAAGGCGCGGGCCCCTCGCCCGCACTCCGTCCCGTGCATCCGGACCTCCTTCGGTGCACGGGACGGAGCGTGTGGGCTACCCCCTCAGAACTTGCCCAGGTTGAGCGCGTTCTGCAGGGCCTTGACGGTGGCGGGACCCCACGCGCCGTCGACGGTCAGACCGGCGCCGGTCATCCGGTTGAGGTGGTTCTGCAGGGCCCTGTAGGTCGCCGGGCCGGTGACGCCGTCCTCGACGAGCCCGGAGCCCGACCACACGTTGAGGTGGTGTTGGAGCGCCTTCTTGGAGTTCGGCCCCCACTGTCCGTCCACCTGCACACCGATCACTTCCTGGGTGGCACGGATCGTGGCGGGCCCGAAGTCACCGTCGACGACGAGCCGCGCGCCGGTGTCGATGTACGCGAAGTACGCCGCTTCGGTGGCCGGACCCCACGCGCCGTCGGCGGGGGTGCCGACCTTGTTCTGAAGCCACCGGACGCCCGCGAGGGTCAGCGGACCCCAGGCACCGTCCTGGTCCAGGGCCGGGCTGTATCCGAGGGAGTTGACCGCGTACTGCTGCATCAGCACCGAACGCACCGAGGTCATGCCGCCGGAACCGCCGGAACCGCCCGAACCGCCGCCCGTGTACGCCTTGTACGCGGCTTCGGTGCCGGGTCCCCACAGACCGTCGGCGCCGGTGCCGACCTTGCCCTGGAGCCAGCGGACGCCCGCGTCCGTGAGCGGACCCCACACCCCGTCGACCGCCAGCGCCGGGTTGTAGCCCAGCCCGTTGACCGCCTGCTGCTGGGCGGAGACGGACCGCACCTGGGTCATGCCACCGCCGCCGCCACCGCTGGAGTCGCTGCCGCCGCCACCGCCGGACCCGTACTCGATCGTGACGCTGTCGGCGACCATGCCGCCCTGCACCCAGGCACGCAGGGCCGAGCCCGGGCAGCTGGTGGAGTTGCCGGAGAGCCCGCCGTGCCAGGTCTGCGCGAGCGTCCTGCCCGCCAGTGTGTTGGCCTGCTTGTACAGTGCGCGGATCGCCGACAGCGCGCGGGGGGTCGCGTCGCCGTCCTCGCCGATGAAGCAGACGCCGATGTGGCTCGTGTTGTGACCGGTGGCGTGGGCCCCCTGTACGTACCAGCCGCGGCCCTCGAAGATGCGACCGGTGTCGTCGACGAGGAAGTTGTACCCGATGTCCGACCAGCCGTTGGAATCCATGTGGTAGTTCTGGATCTGACGGACGGTCTGTGTCGTCGGACCCGCCGAATAGTGCACGGTGAACCCCGTTCGCTCACCCATGGAGACCCGGGTGACCTCCCGGGCCGGGCGCGCACCCCATTCGGAGCGCGAGTACACGTAGGTGATCGCCTCCTGACCGCCCGTCGATCCGCCGGGGGCGGGCTTCGGCGGTTCGAGTTCGCCGAGAATGACCTTGGGGTACAGGTTTCCGGGGCATTCCGTGTAGGTGAGGCGCATGTCCCGGTGCCCCACGATGGCGGTGCCCGCCATGCAGTACCGGAGGTACTCGATCAACTGCCGGAACGCGGAGACCATTTCCGACGTGACCGAGTCCTCCGCCCCGATCAGTCCCAGGATGGAGTAGTAGTTCTGGTTGACGCCCTTGCGTTCCGTGCCGTTCGCCGCCTGCCGCCTGCCCAGCCCGCGGCCCTCGTAGATGCTGCCGTGCTTGCAGATGGCGAAGCTGTAGGGGATGTCGTCGTAGGGCGGTTCCTTCAGGTCGAGCCAGTCCGCCACGTGACCGAGCGGCGAGTAGTACATCGAGTTCTTCTGCACCTCCCGGACCAGACCGGCGCACATGTCGTGCTGGTCGACGGCGAAGTGGCCACCCCCTTCGTGGTGGATGACCACTCCGCCGAGCCACGGGGTGAAGGGGTCCTTGTCGATCTTCTTCGGGGGCAGTGCGCCCCACTGCGCACGGCTGATGATGGAAACCATGTCTTCGTTCTCCTGATGATGGCGCGGCCTGTCGTGGTGCCGCGCGCCGTCGTCGCTTCCTGAGGAGCGGGCCGGCCCCGCCCGTGGGGGCGCGGGGCCGGGAGGCCGGGGGGCCGGGCGGCCGGGCGGCTCAGGCCCGGCCGATCACGCCCCCGTCCGTGCGCCGGACGACGATCGTCGCCGAGCGCGGGCGGCCCTTCGGATCGCGGTCGGGCCAGTCACTGACCGCACACGGGGCCTCGGGGGTGGGGGCGCCCCACACGGCCGTACGCTCCCCGGGGTGCTGGATGTTGACGAAGAGGGTGCGCCCGTCCGGGGTGGCGGTGACGCCGGTGATCTCGGCGCCCCGCGGGCCGGTCAGGAAGCGGCGGATCTCACCGGTGGCCGGATCGGCGACGAGCACCGCGTTGTTGCCGAGGTTCTCGTGCCCGGACGCGTCACAGTTCTGGGCCCACTTCGAGATGCCGGTCTGGATCCACAGCCGTCCCTGACCGTCGAACCACAGGCCCTTGGGCGAGCCGAACATGCCCGCCTCGTCGAGCCCGACGGCCTCGTCGTGGGCGGGATCGCCGGCGAGGACGAAGACGTCCCAACGGAACCCCTCCGCGCCCTCCTCGCGCCATCGCACGATGTGCCCGTACGGGTTGGACGCGCGCGGGCTGACCGCGCGGCCGCCGCCGTCCCCGCTCGAGCCGCAGGAGCCGCTGCCCGGACTGTTGGCCAGCGCGCAGTAGACGGTGCCGTCGCCGGCGACCGCCGTCTGCTGGGGGCGGTCCAGCGCAGTCGCTCCCAGGGCGTCGGCCGCCTCGCGCACGCGCAGGACGACGTCGGCCTGGTCGCGCCAGCCGTGCTCGGGCTTCAGGGGGCCCCGCCCGTGGGTCAGGGGCAGCCAGCGCCCCGTGCCGTCGTCCTCGAACCGCGCGACGTACAGGGTGCCGTGGTCCAGCGGGCTGCGTCCCCGGGCGCGCTCGCGCCGCCACTCGTCCCCGCCGACGAACTTGTAGAGGTAGCCACCGTTCTCGTCGTCACCGCTGTAGAGGACGACGCGGCCCGCGGTCTCGGTGACCGTCGCGCCCACGTGCTGGAACCGGCCGAGGGCGGTCCGCTTCACCGGAGCGGCGGACGGCGCGGCGGGGTCGATCTCCACGACCCAGCCGAAGCGGTGCACCTCGTTGGGGTTCGCCGCCAGGTCGAAGCGGGGTGCGACGGTGTGCCAGCGGTGCCCGTGACCGGACGCGCTCACGCCGTACCGCTTCTGCGTGCGCGTGGGCCGCCAGTTCCGGTCGTCGGTACCGAAGTAGCCGGCGACGTTCTCCTCGCAGCTCAGGTACGTGCCCCACGGGGTCACCCCGTAGGCGCTGTTGCCCAGCGTGCCGACGTGGGCCGTACCCGTGCGCAGCGCAGGGTGACCGGACCCGAGCGGGCCGGAGAAGTCCACCGGGGTGGTGCCGGTGACGCGGACGTTGCGCGGCGAGTCGCCGAGGTCCCAGGTGCCGCCCTTCTCGCGCACCTCGACCACGCTCAGCCCCTGCGCGGCCAGGGACTTCTCGACCTTCTCGCGCGTCAGGGCCGCGCCGCCGTCCCGGTGGAGCAGCGTGGCGTCCGTGGCCTCGTGGTTGACGACGAGGGTCCCGAGCCGGTTGCCCCGGGGGCCGTCGTCGTACGGGAAGAAGTGCAGCCCGCTGTGGTGCGAACCGATCTGGCGGGCCTGGTCGGCGGAGCTGTTGCCGGCGTCGGCCAGCCAAGCGGGGCCGCCGGAGTACAGGGGCCTGCCCCACGGCGCCAGGGTCTGGACCGTGTAGCCGGGCGGCACGGTCACCGCGTCCGTGGTCGCGGGAGGCACCGCGGCGAAGCCGAGGAGCCCCTTCGGCGCCGGGCCGGCGGGTGCGGGCGCCGCGACGGCGGCCTGGGCGGTGGCGGCCCGGGCGGTGGAGGTGCCGAGGCCGAGGAACGCCGCGAAGGCCGCCGTACCGCCGGCCACGACCTGACGCCTGGAGAGCGAGGAGGCCACGATCTCCTCGAACGGCGGGACCCCCGCCGACTCGAGGTGGGGAGGAACCGGATCTGACATGTGTGTGCCGCCAAAGGGGAGGGCCGGCCGTTGCGCCGCCGCGGCCGGGATGCGGAGGATGGCTGGAGCCCCCGGCGACATCGGCAGCCGGGGCCCGTGGCACCGAACCTAGGGCGGGTCGCCCCCCGTTCCATCCGTCCAGCCGTCCCGGGCCGTCCCGAACCGCGTCCCGGGACGGCTGCTCACAACCCCGGGCCGCTCGTCACCGCCACCGGCGAACGGCGGTGACCCGCACCTTCACACCACTCCCTGAATCGACCCGAAAGAGCCGGCCTGGCGCGGCACCCGCACGGTCACGGTCTTCGGCCGCTGGTATTCGTGGAGTGCCAGGATGCTCAGGTCGGTGCCGTGGCCGGACGTTCCCCGGCCCCCGTGGGGGAGTTCGGCCGTCTGGACCAGGTGGCAGTTGAGCCATGCCTCGCCCGCGTTCAGCCGGGCGACGAGGTCGAGCCCCGTCGCCAGATCCGTGGTCCACACGCTCGCCCCGAGGGCCTGCGGGACGCCGTTCGCCAAGGCCAGGGCCGCTTCCACGTCCGGAGCCTGCTGGACGGTCAGGAGCGGGCCGAACACCTCCTCGGTGACGGCCGGGTCGTCGTACGGGAGGTCCGCGAGCAGGCGGGCCGGGCGCCAGTGGCCCCGCTCCTCGCCGGCATCGGGACAGACGCCGGCCGCGAAGTTCCGCTTGGCGCCGGAAGAGGCGACCAGCGCGTCGTAACGCGCCGCCTGGTCCGCGTTGTTCAGCGGACCGAAGTCGCGGCCGGCCAGCCGCGAGCCCATCGCCGCCGCGAGCCCGGCGACGGTCTCCTCGTGGTTCTCCGCGAGGGTGATCACCCGGGCCGGGGCCGCACAGCTCTGGCCCGCGTTGTACGTGGCCGCCTCCGCCAGCGCCTCGAAGGTGTCGGCGGGGGCGTCCGGGAGGACGATGGCCGGCGCGTTGCCGCCCAGTTCCAGGCTGACCCGGCGGGTCCCCGCCCGTGCCACGACGTCCGCGCCGGCCCGGCCGCTGCCGGTGAAGGCGACCATGTCCACCCCGGACCCCACGAGCAGCCGGCCCGTCTCCCGGTCGCCCGGGAGGTAGCGGAGCACGTCCGCGCCCAGGGCCAGGGCCGCGTGCTCCGCCAGCAACTCCAGGCTGTCGGGGGTCGTCTCGGCGGGCTTCGCCACCACCGTGTTGCCCGCCGCGAGGGCCGGCGCGCACCGCCAGGCCGCCATCAGGAGCGGGTAGTTCCACGGCACGATCACCCCGACGACACCCATCGGCTCCCAGCGGACCCAGCTCTCGTGCCCCTCGACCAGATGACCCGCGGCAGGGGCCGTCCGGGTGCGCGCGGCGGAGGCGTAGAACCGGAACAGGTCGGCGACCTGCTCGATCTCTCCCGCCGTCTCCGCCGCGGGCTTGCCCGTGCCCGCCCGTTCCAGCGCCCCGTACCGGTCGGCGTGCTCCTCGACCAGGGCGGCGAGGCGGTCCAGGCGGCGGGCCCGCTCCTTCGGGGTCAGCGCGCTCCAGCCGGACAGCGCGTCACGGGACGCCGCCACGGCGGCCGCCACCTCCGCCTCCCGGGACGGGGCGGCCGTACCGCGCACCCGCCCGGTGCGGGGATCGATCAGCTCGGACGGTTCGGTGGGTACGGCGGTCATGGGGGCCTTTCGCGGATCGGGGGTTGGCGGGGAACTCATATGTCGTACGACCTCAGCCACAGCTCCAGGGTCAGCACCAGCCACAGCTTTCCGCCCTGCCGGGGCAGCAGCGTGCCCTCGCCCTTCAGCCAGGTGCGGATGGTCTCCGGCCGGAACAGGCCGCGCTGTCGGGACCGGCGGCCGAGGAGCAGGTCGTGGCCGAGATCGCGCAACGGGCCGGTCAGCCACTGCTGGACCGGCACCCGCATCCCGCTCTTCGGCCGGTCGACCACGGTCGCCGGGAGCAGGTCCCGTACGGCCTCCTTGAGGATCCACTTCTCCGCCGTGCCGCGGAGCTTGTACCCGGGCGGCGTCGCGAACGCGTGGTCGATGACCGAACGGTCGAAGAGCGGGGAGCGGCCCTCCACGCCCTGGGAGGAGGTGAGGCGTTCCACCTTCGTCAGGATGTGGTGCGCCCCCTTGGTCCGCAGGTTGCAGTGGAGCAGTCGGTTCAGGAGGTGTTCCATGGCGTGCGGGCCGGGGCCCTGCGGCGTCAGGTACGGCTCGACGTGCCGTTCCAGGCGCGGGGCGTCGCGCAGCGCTTCGAGGACCGGCGCGGTCAGCAGCACCGGGAGGTCGGTCCAGCACTTGCGGTACGAGCGCAGGTACGCGGTCGCCCGGTCCTCGTCCCAGGGCGCGCCCGGCGTCCGGTGCATCTCCTGCACCAGCATCGGGAGGTTCTTCGGCCCGCCGAAGACGGGGTCGCCGCCCTCGCCGTTGAGGACCACGGAGGCACCGTCCGCGGCCACGGCCTCGGCCAGCATCAGGTTCGGCACCGTGAGCGGATCCCCGACGGGGCTGTCCAGCAGCGCCGCGGCTTCGGCGAGCCGCGCCGCCACCGCCTCGCCCGACACGTTCAGGATCCGGTGCCGGGTGTGGCAGTGCGAGGCGACGAGACCCGAGTAGCCCAGTTCGTTCGGCAGGTCGTCGCCGAAACTGATCGAGTACGTGTGGACGGGGTGGCCGTGGAGCTTCGCCGCCAGGGCCGTGACGAGGGAGCTGTCGATGCCCCCGGAGAGCAGCACCGCGGCGGGTTCCGCCTCGGGCAGCCGGGTCGCCGTGGCCTGCTCCAACAGGGCGCGCAGGTCCCGGACATGGCCGGTCGGGTCGCCGGGATCGGGGTCCTCGACGAGCTCGCGGGGCTCCCAGTGGACCGTTTCGGTGACCCCGCCGTCGCGGGCCAGCCGCAGGATCCTGCCGGGCAGCACCTCGCGGACCCCGGTCAGGAGGGTTTCCTCGCCGGGAAGGTACGCGAAGGTGAGGAAGGAGCGGACGGCCGACAGGTTCATGGACGTGCCGAGCGACGGCCAGCGGCGCAGCGCCCGCAGCGAGGTCGAGGCGGCCCAGGCGCCGTCGGCCCGCGCGTAGAAGAGGGTGCGGGCGCCGACGTGGTCCCGGATCAGCACCAGGTCGGGGCCGTCGAGCACGGCCAGTACGAACATGCCCTCGGCGCGCGCCACCCCGGCCTCGCCGAGCAACGCCCAGCAGTGCAGCAGGAGTTCCCCGTCGGAGCAGTCGAGCGGCGGCGGGGGCGCGTCGCCGCGGGCCGCGAGCGCGGCGAACAGGGCGCGCCGGTTGTGGAGGGTGACCTCGCCGACCGCGGTGCGCCCGTGCGCCGTGAACGGGCCCGTGGCGCGGCCCGGTTCACCGGAGACGAGACTCAGCTCCGCACCGGGTACGCCGACGGGGACGTGGCCCGGGCCCACCGCCCCCATGCTCTCCAGATGGGCGCGGGCCCGCCCGGTGGTCTCGGCCAGGCAGGCGCAGAGACGTGCCACGGACGGCTCCTTTCCTCGGTGCTGTGCTTCGTGCTCGGTGGTTCGTGCGTGGTGTCCCGTCGCCCGGGCTTCGGCTCAGCCGAAGTCGTCGTCGCTCCAGGCGTCCTCGTCGCCGTCCCAGCCGTCCTCCCAGCTGTCGTCGCCGGAATACCCGCCGGCGTCGCCACCCCCGTCACCGCCGGAGGCCTGGCTCTGCTCCTGTTGGCGGCGCAGGGCCTCTTCCTCCTCCGGGCTCATGGTCAGCGGCGGCAGATGGGCGGCGGTGACGGCGAGGGCCGCCACCCCCAGCCCGGCGAGCAGCACCCCCATCCGGCCGCCGAAGGAGCTGCGGTTCACGGTGACGCGCTCGCCGCGCGGCCACACCGTCCGGCCGTAGCCGATGTCGCGGGCGTAGAGGGCGGTGCCGTCGGCGAGGGTGCGCTTGATGACGCGGTTGCCGAGGAGTTCATCGGTCCCCGAACCGCCCCGGTTGTCGCGCCAGCCCACCACGTGGGGCCGGCCGGGGGTGCGGCTGCGCCACTCCTCCAGGCCGTCCTCGTACCTGCGGTGGACCGTGCCGTCGGCGAGGAGTTCGTCCGCGTAGCCGATCTCTTGGGGGCGGATCATCGTGTGCTTACCTCGGGTCTGTCGAAGGAGTCGCGGGGGCCGTTCATGCGGTGGGCCAGGTCATGAATCCGGAGGTCCGCAGACCGCTCAGCTCGCCCCACACGGAGTCGCGGGGCGGCCGGGGCCCCCGGGCCAGACGCAGCACCGTCCGTACGAGCCGCGCCGGCGGCACCGCGGCCACCTCGGCGAACCGGCCCCGCGCCAGCCATGCCGCCTCGCGCGGTCGCAGCGCGGCAGGCCAGTCGGCGCCCGCCGCCGGGGCGAGGGCCGGGCCGCGGCCCGTGGGCAGCCGCAGGGCGGAGACGTGCCGCGGCACGAGCCCCAGGGAGCTCACCCGCACGCCGGGGACCGGACCGAGCGCCGCCCGTACGCGGGCCGGGAGCGTCACGCCCACCGGGCTCGCGTCGTGCAGGACGTGCACCGTGGCGCCCTCGGCCCGCTCCAATGCCGCGACGAGGCGCGGATCCAACGGCAGCGCGTCGGCCACCGCGAGGATCGGGCAGGCCGCCTCCAGATGGACGTGGTTGGCGAGCAGCATCGCGGCGATCGAACGGTCCTGGCACAGCAGCAGGCGGGGGACCCCGTAGTCGTACAGGTCGGGTTCGGACCGCGGGGAACCCGAAGCCCCCGCCGGCGGGATCGCGGCCGGCAACAGGCCCGGTACGGTCGCCCGCCCGCGCGCGTCCAGGGCACGGGTGAAGGACGGCAGCCGCAGCACGGGCGCCGGGGTGCGGGGCACGCGGCGCAGGAGCCGGGTGGCCGGGCTGAGGACCCGGCAGGTCTCGTAGTACAGCTGACGCTCCGTGAAACGGAGCGCGCCCGGGTCGGCCGCGCGGGCGGCGGCCTTCCCGATCGCCAGGTCCAGGAGCCGGTCCCCGAAGCCGGGTGCTCCGGGGCGTGCGGCGGACGCGGGGCCGGGCGGGCCGCTACCCGCGCCCCCGTCCGTACGCGGGGTCGTGCTCGTGCTCATGCGGGGGACGTACCTTTCGTCGCGGGGGCGTCCGGCCAGGTCAGGAAGCCGTGCTCCGGCGCGGGACCGGACGGGGTCGTGGCGGCCACGGCCCGTGCCACCGCCTTCTTGACGACGCTGAGGAGCAGCGCCGGGGGAACGGCCGCGACCGGGCTCCAGAACCCCGCGGCCAGCCAGGCGGCGTCCTCCTCGGACAGGCCCGCGACCGCCCGCAGCGCCTCCGCCTCCACGGCGGGGGCCGGTGAGAAGCGGTGGACGGCGCCGCGCCGGCTCCGGACCGCGGACACCGGCAGCCCGGCGTCCACCACGGTCCGGTCCGGGTGGGCGATGCGCAGGAGCGGCGCCAGCATCACTCCCAGGGCGCTCGCGTCGCGGACCACCACGACGGGGAGCCCGCCCGGAAGGTCGGCCAGGTCACCGAGGTCGCCGAGGTCGGCGAATTCCTCGTGGACGTAGTCCGGGTCGGCCTCCAGCAGCACGACCTGCAGCCGCCGGGGCACGCCGTTCGCCTCCAGGAAGGTCGCGACGGCGTGGTCGGTGCACAGGATCACGGCCCTGGGCCGGTCCGGCCGCTTCGCGGTGCCCCGGGGGGCGGGGTCCGCGTCGTCCACGACACCCGGCGGCAGCCCTCCGTAGGTCCTGGTCCACTCGCCGGCCATCAGGCGCCGGAAGCCGTACTCGGAAGGGCTGATGGAGGAGCCCGCGGGCCGCGCCCGCTCGTACGGCACCAGCCTCGGCACCACGAGGACCAGGATCGCGCCGACCCCGCACCAGAAAGCCGGGGCGCCGCCGGTGCGGGCCGCGAGGGCGATCAGCCCGGCGCAGACCGCCAGGGCCACGAGCCAACTGATGCCGCGGTGGACCCCCCGCGCCTTCTTCGCGGGCCAGGACGAGCTCTGCGTACGGGAGCGGTACCAGAGCTGGGTGACCGTCACCTGCAGCCGACCGTTGTCGGTGAGGGACTTCACGCACTGACGGATCCGCACGTCGTGCATGCCGGTGCCGTGCAGCCGGGGGTCCAGGGCGAAGTGGCTGTGGCAGTGCGAGCACACCTGGCCGGTGCGCTCCGTGCGCTTCAACGAGGTCGAGCAGTTCGGGCAGATCACCGCGACCCGTCCTGCGGAGCGGTGCCGTCCGGGGCGGCCCCGGGCCAGGTCAGGAAGCCGACGTCCGCCGCGTGGCGCCGTTCGGCGTCGGCGCCGCGGACGGCCTGTCCGGCGAGCCGGTCGACCACGGCGAGCAGCTTGACCGGGGGAACGCCGACGAGCGGGAACCGCCAGCCCTGGGCCAGCCACTTCAGCTCCTCCGGGGTGAACTCGCCCAGGGCGGCGAGCCGGCGCTTCTCCTCGGCCGTGGGCTTGCTGTCGGGATCCCGGTACGGGACGGCCTTCGCCAGGCCCCGGACCGTGCGCAGCGCCACCCCCGCGTCGATCACCGGACGCTCCGGGTGAGCCGCGCGCAGCTCCCGCAGGAGCAGCTCACCTGGCGCGTCCGCGTCGTGGAGCACCAGGACCGGGCCGAGCGGCGGCAGGACGGGGAGGAGGGCCCGTACGTGCTCGACGCCCCGGACGAGCGCGATGCCGTGGCGGTCGGGCAGCCCGTCGGCGACGAGGAAGGCGGCGATGGAGGGATCGGGGCAGACGAGCACGGCGTTCGGCGGCGGGGCGTCCTTCGGCCGCTGGGGCCAGGGCCGGCCTTCGTCGTCGACCACGCCGAGCGGCAGGCTCCCGTACGTCCGCTGCCACGGGCCGAGCGCATGCGTACGGAAGTCCCGGCGGGGCATGCGCGGGACGCCTCCGGCCGCGCCCGCCCGCCGGGCGGCGAGTATGCCGAGCCCGCCGAGCAGCAGGGCCGCGGAAAGCAGCAGCAGGAACGGCACCTGGAAGACGAGGGCCCCCAGAGTGAGGAGCGCGCCGACGGAGAACGCCGCGGCCACACAACCGGGCGCGCCCTTGGCCTCCCTGATCCGCTTGCGCGACAGCGCGTACCACAACTGGCCGGGCGCGATGTGCATCCGGCCTTCGTCCGTGAGCCCGAAGGCGATGCGCCGCACCCGGAGGTCGTGCAGGCGCAGGGCGTTGCTCTGCGGGTCCAGCGCGTAGCCCCGGCCGCAGTGGGAGCAGATGTTGCCGGTGCGCTCCTTGCGGAGCAGGTTGCGCTCGCAGTGCGGGCAGATCATCGGCGGACCTCCAGCGCCGTCGCCACCCGGCGCAGCCGTGCGGCCAGCCGCTCGCGGACGCCGGTGCCCGGTATGCCCTCGACCCGCTGGGCGAGCTCGATGTCGCGCAGCGCGGCCGCCAGGACCCGGTAGTCGGTGGCGGTGTCGAGCGCCGTCGCGGCGGGCCCCGCCGCCGGGCCGGACCGCCCGGCGCCCGCGGAGGCCCGGTGCTCGGCCTCGGCCGCGGTGATCGCGTAGTCCTCGTGGTCGATCCCGTACCCGGTGTTGGCCGCGAGGATGGTCAGCGGGGAATCACCGCGGTTCGCGAAGGAGTGCGGCATCATCTCGGGGATGCGGATCAGCATGCCCGGTGCGAGCGGCACCTGTGAGACGCGACCGCGGTCGGCGTCGTAGAGTCCGCACGCGGCGTGGCCCAGGCTGAGGACGAAGTGCTCACCTCCGTGCGCGTGCGGGGTGAAGGCGCTGCGCGGGCCCACGACCCCCAGCTTCACCGTGGCGTTGGAGGGCCGCTCCGGCGAGGTGGCCGCGTCGCCCACGAGGTAGTGCGCGAACTGCCCGTCGTCGATGAACCGGAGGAACTCCCGCTCGGGCCCCAGCTCCCGGGACCCCTCGCGGTCGGCGAGCACGATGCCGCCGTCCGGCATGAGGTGGTACAGCTCCACCCCGCCCGGCAGGTCGTTCCCGTCCGTCTCGTGCGGCCCGCGTATGCGGTCGTACGGTCGTGCGGCCATCCGCGCCTCCCCCTGACGCCCCACAATGCGCTCCAAGCGCCTCGCACCCGCATCGTAAGGCCGTGAATGTGAACAGTGAGAGGAGTGGGAACGTATCAGGAGCAACGGGCACACGGCCGCCCGGGGTCAGGCAGTGCGTTCCACGCGGGCGAGCCATTCGGTGAGGAGGGCGCGCAGGAGCTCCGGTTGCTCGTGGGGCAGGGCGTGTCCCGCGTCGTCGAGCACGGCGAGCGAGGCGTGCGGGTAGTGGTCGGCGAGGTCGGTGGCGGCGGCGTACCCGACCGTCGAGTCCAGCCGCCCCGCCACGATCACCGTCGGACCTCCGTAGACCGCCGCGGGACCGGGTGCGAGCGTCCACCGTTCGCCGATGCGGTCGAGCGCCGACTGGTCGACGAGTTCGGCGGCCGGGGCGACGTGACGCTCGTACCGTTCGAGCATCTCCGGGGTCTGGACGACGAAGTAGCTCCGGAAGACCTCGTCACCGAGCTCTCCCGAACCGGCGACGACACGGTGCTCCGGTACGTCGCGCAGTCCCGGCAGCAAGGGACAGACCAGCGCGAGACCGGCGACCCGCTCCGGGGTCCTCGCGGCCATCGCCTGTGCGTAGTACGCGCCCGCCGAGTGCCCGACGAGGAGGTACGGGCCCCCGCCGCAGGCCCCGTCGGCGAAGTCGAGCAGCGTGTCGAGGACGTCGTCGGCGCTGCGCAGCTCTTCGGGGGCGGGCGTCCGGCCCATGCCGGGGAGGTCGGGATAGAGCCGCCGCAGCCCGGCGACACCTTCGAAGGCGGGCTCGAAGCACGCCTCGGTCTCGCGGTGGTCGACGCCGGCACCGTGCAGTACGAGCACGGGGCGACCCGTGCCGTGTTCCACGTGGTGGACCGTCACTCGGCCCGCTCGGGGATCCATCCCCGCATGCTAGGCCTCGCGGTGGCGGGCGGGGCGGCACCGCGCTCCTCTGTACGCCGGTCAGAGGTTCGCGAGGAGGTCCTCGAGGGGGGCCGGGACCGTGTCGGGGTCCAGGGCCTCGACGAGCAGGTGGCCGTAGCGGATCTTCCGCCCCTTCTTGGTCCCCATGAAGCGCCGCAACTGCTGTGGCCGGGAGCGGCCGTGCTGTGCGGGCTGACGCACGAAGGTCTGCCAGGCGCGGAGATCGCCCTCGGTCTCGACGATCTCCTCGACCCGTGCGGTGCCCAGCGTGCGGATGAGTTCCTCCTCCAGGTCCGCCACGCACACGAAGACACCTCCGCGGGCCGCCCCCGCCCGCTCCAGGCCGCGGTCGTAGAAGCCCCGCTCGCGTTCGTCGCACAGTCCCGTCAGGCGCAGGCCGAGGCCGGTCGGCCCCAGGAGGGCGGCGTAGCGGCCGACGTTCATGGCCCCTCCCATCGACACGACGCACACCCC
Organism: Streptomyces sp. NPDC001717; assembly: GCF_042892775.1. Taxonomy (NCBI): domain Bacteria; kingdom Bacillati; phylum Actinomycetota; class Actinomycetes; order Kitasatosporales; family Streptomycetaceae; genus Streptomyces; species Streptomyces sp. NPDC001717. The sequence goes on from NZ_JBIAUK010000011.1 coordinate 173,699, forward strand.
CTCGGCGGCCAGGTCGCGGCCGCGCCGCGCGGCGAGGGTCTCGACGGCCGCGAGGTCGCTGGGCCCTTCCAGCAGCACGGCCGTCCGCACCCGCAGCCGCTCGACCAGCTCGCTCGCCGACGCGCCCGAGCCGCCGGCCGCCCAGCCACCCATCTCGTTCCGGAGCCGTTGCATGTCCACCACCATGAGCCGAGTCTGCTGCCTCGGACCGCGGTGCGGTACGCAATATCCGGCGCCGCGTCACACCGCCGTCCGCTGCCCGTCCTGACGCGCGTCCCGAACGCCGCGCGATACCCGCTCGGCGATCGCCGCGACCATCGTGCGGGGCCGGCGGGGCGTCAAGTGGGCGCTCACCGCATTGCTGAGACCCGGTGTGACGTAGGCGCGATCGGCGTCGAGGGCACGCAGCGCGGACCGGACCACCGGCTCGGGCAGGCTGAACGACCCGGTCACGGCCGCCTTCCGGGTCCCGATGACGTCGAAGAACCCGGTTTCCACCGGCCCCGGGCAGAGCGCGAGCACGCGGATGCCGCGCCGCCGGTACTCCTGGCGGAGCGCGAGGCTGAAGTCGAGCACGAAGGTCTTGGAAGCGCCGTAAACGGCGAAGTACGGCGTCGGCTGGAAGGCCGCGGTGGACGCCACGTTGATCACGGAGCCACGGCCGCGCTCGAGCATGCCGGGCAGCAGTTCATGCGTGAGGTCGACGAGCGAGACCACGTTGACCATCAGCTGGTCGTGGTCGCGCCGCCCGTCGATCTGCTCGAACCGGCCGCAGGTGCCGAATCCCGCGTTGTTGACCAGTACGTCCACGCTCAGAGCGCGATCGGTCAGTTCCGCCCCGATCCTGCGGGCGGCGTCCGGCTGGGCGAGGTCCTGGACCAGGACGTGGACCTGCACCCCGTGGGCGTCGCCGAGCCTCTCGGCGAGGGCGGCCAGACGGTCGGCCGATCGCGCGACCAGGACGAGGTCATGGCCGCGCGCGGCGAGCTGCGCCGCGAATTCGGCACCGAGGCCCGAGGACGCGCCGGTGATGAGAGCAGTCGTACCCACAGTGGTGCTCCTTCGCTCGTGTTCTCGTGGAAAAGCCGGATGAGCAGGGCCGCATCCCGATGGCGCCCCCTCATCTGCGACATGAGAGTAGCCGATATTGCACAATCTGCAACACGAGTGTGTCAGTTAACGAGCGACCCGTGCCCCGGCTGTAACGTCTCCCTGTAACGACAGGGCTGGAGGTACGAGATGAGCAAGACGGCGCGCCGCCCGCTGCGGGCCGACGCCGAACGCAGCGTCCGCGCGATCCTGGCGGCCGCGGAGCGTGTACTGGCCGAGAACCCGGCCGCGTCGATGGAACAGGTCGCGGAGGCGGCGGGCCTGACACGGACCACCGTCCACCGGCGGTTCGCCAACCGGCAGGCCCTGGTCGATGCCCTGGCGGCAGAGGCGGCCTCGAAACTCGCCGAGGCCATCGAGGACGGTCATCCCGAGACCGCTCCACCTCTGGTCGCACTGCACCGCGCCACCGCCAACGTGCTACGGGTCAAGGGCGCGTGGGGCTTCGCCCTCGGGCCGGCCCTGGCGCAGAGCGAGCAGGCCGCGCGGACGCACGAGGAGATCGCCCACCGGTGCGTCGATCTGCTCGGTCGACTCCGACAGGAGGGTGTCATCGCCCCGGACGCCGACCTGGAGTGGGTGCGCCGGGTCTTCTACGCTCTCATCGGTGAAGCCCTGCACGGCGGTGGCGATGCGACGGCAGGCGATCCGGAGAACGAGCCCGACGCCCTCGCGACCAGGATCGTCGACACCCTCCTCCATGGTGTCGGCCCGCGCCACGAGAGCCCTCGCGCTACTTCGGGTCGCGGTTGAACAGGGACGTGGACCACAGGTAGCCGAGCGCGGTCAGGCCCGCGCACCAGGCGACGGCGAGCCACCCGTTGTTGCCGATCTCGCTGCCCAGCAGCAGCCCCCGCAGGGTCTCGATCGCCGGGGTGAAGGGCTGGTACTCCGCGAACGGCCGGAACCAGCCCGGCATCGCGTCGACGGGCACGAAGGCGCTGGAGAGGAGCGGCAGGATCATCAGTGGCATCGCGTTGTTGCTCGCGGCCTCGGCGTTCGGACCGGCCAGGCCCATGCCGACGGCGATCCAGGTGAGCGCCAGGGAGACGAGCGTCAACAGGCCCACCGCCGCGAGCCATTCCAGGGCCGTCGCGTCCGTGGCCCGGAAGCCGATGGCCACGGCGACGGCGCCGACGAGGACCACGCTCGCCACGCACTGCACGACGCTGCCGACGACGTGCCCGATGAGCACCGACCCGCGATGGATCGCCATGGTGCGGAAGCGGGCGATGATGCCCTCGGTCATGTCGTTGGAGACGGACACCGCGCTGCCGATCGTGGTGCCGCCGATGGTCAGCAACAGGATGCCCGGGACGAGGTACGCCAGGTACGCGGACCGGTCGGCCCCGCCGTCCCCGATGCCGGCGCTCATCACATCGCCGAAGACGTAGACGAAGAGCAGGAGCAGCATCACCGGTGTGAGCAGCAGGTTCAGGGTCAGGGACGGGTAGCGCCGCGCGTGCAGCAGATTGCGCCTCAGCATCGTGGACGAGTCGCGCACGGCGAGGGTGAGGGAGCTCATCGGACATCCTCCTTGGGCTGGTCGGGGACACCGGCGGTGCCGATGAGGGCGAAGAACACGTCGTCGAGGTCGGGGGTGTGCACGGTGAGTTCGTCGGCCTCGATGCCGGCGGAGTCGAGCCGGTCGAGGACGGTGCGCAGTGCGCGCTGGCTGCCGTCGCTCGGGATCTGGAGCGCGAGCGCCTCGTCGTCGCGGGCGGCGTCGTGGAGGGCGAGGGCGGCGGTGCGGTAGGCGGCCGGGTCGGAGAACCGGAGGCGTACGTGTCCGCCGGGGATCAGCCGCTTGAGTTCGTCGGCGGTGCCCTGGGCGGCGATCCTGCCGTCGTTGAGGAGGGCGATCCGGTCGGCGAGCTCGTCGGCCTCCTCCAGGTACTGGGTGGTGAGGAAGACCGTCACCCCGTCCGCCACCAGCTCGCGGATGATCTGCCACATGGTGTGGCGGGAGCGCGGGTCGAGGCCGGTGGTCGGCTCGTCGAGGAAGATGATCCGCGGGTTCCCGACCAGCGTCATGGCGATGTCCAGGCGCCGCTTCATGCCGCCGGAGTAGGTGGAGGCCGGCTTCTTCGCGGTCTCGACGAGGTCGAACCGCTCCAGCAGCGCGGCGCTGACCTTCCGTCCTTCGCGCTTGGACAGGTGGTGCAGGTCCGCCATGAGGAGCATGTTCTCCTCGCCGGTGATCAGCCCGTCGACCGCGGAGAACTGACCGGTCACACCGATCGCCGCACGTACTCCGTCCGGCGACGCGGCGATGTCGTGGCCCGCGACCTGTGCCTGCCCGCCGTCGGCGCCGATGAGGGTGGACAGGATCTTCACGACGGTGGTCTTGCCGGCTCCGTTGGGCCCGAGCAGGGCGAACACGGATCCGGCCGGGATGTGCAGATCGATGCCGTCGAGGACGGTCTTGTCGCCATACGACTTGCGCAGGCCGACCGCGGAGACGGCGGCGGGCGGCGGGGCGTCACCCTCTCGCCTGGGCGTGGGCATGACAGAAGAAGGCATGTGGTCCTCCCGTTCGAAGGCTGGAGCGGCTGGGGGAGTGGGTGGGCGAGTGGGTCGGCGCCGGATCGCGCGGGGTCAGTCCTTGGCGCGGCGGACGTCGATGTTGCCGTACCGGGTGCGGGCGCGGACCTGGACGGTGTCCTCGGTCTCGGCCGGCCCCTCGGACGGGGTGAGAGAGTTGCGGACCTGTCCGGCGCCCGAACTGGCGTCGAGCCAGGCGGCCGTTCCCTCGCGGACTCCGACCTCGATGGAACCGTAGGAGGTCTCCAACTGGACGGTTCCACGGGACACTTCGCCCACGCGCAGGGTGCCGTGGGCGGTGGTGGCCGTGACGGGGCCGCCGGCGCGCCGGATCTCGATGTCTCCGTTGGCGCCGCTCACGCGCAGCTCGCCGGTCGCGGCGCCGACGGTCGTGCTGCCGTGCGAGTTCTTGAGGACCGCGGAGCCGTCGACGACGCCGACGCGCAGGCTTCCGGAGCTGGTGGTGATCTCGGCGGCGCCCTCGATCCGGTCGACGCTGATGGAGCCGTGCGACGTGACCAGCCTCAGCGGTCCGGTCGTGTCGAGGCGGACGTCGCCGGTGGAGGTCTTCACGCGGACCTCGCCGAGCCGGCCCTCGCCGACGACCTGGGCCCAGGCGCCGGTCATGTCGACGCTCGAACCCGTCGGCAGTTCGACCGTGACGTCGACGCTGCCGGTGCGCCCGAGGCCGAGCAGGTTGGACTTGGGCGTCCTGACGGTCAGTTCGCCGTTCGCGTACGAGACCTCGGTCTGGTCGGCCGTCCGCACGTCCCGGTCCTTCTTGGGGTCTCGGGGCCGCACCTCGACGACGGTGTCGGTTCGGTCGGTCGGGGTGAACTGGATGGAACCGGCCTCCACGTGCGCCGTGGCCGAGACCGGTTCGGGGGTGTCGTACGAAGGCATGGCTGTCCCGTCCTCTTGGGTCTACAGGACGTCCCCGCTGGTGGGACGTGGTGTGGGTGAAGGGGTCTGGGTGAGGGCCCGGGCTGTTCGGCCGGCTAGCGCACCCAGCCCGTGAAGCTCTGTCCGACGGTGCGGCTCTTCTCCGTCGCGCGCGGCCGGGCGCCGCCCTCGACCGCGGACGACACGGCTCGCACCAGCCACGCGTTGACCGACAGGCCCTCACGGCTCGCGCTCTCCTCGGCGCGCGCCTTGAGATGGGCCGGCAGGCGCAGGTTGATGCGGGCGGTACCGCCCTCGTCGCCGTCGGAGACCGCCGGCGCCAGGGGCGGTTCGACGGGCGGGAGGGTGACTTCGACGGGGCCGCTGTCGGCGGGCGGCAGCGTCACGACGAAGTCGGGGTCGAGCCCGCGCAGCCGTACGTCGACCGAGCCGGGGGCGAGCTCACGGGTGATCTCGTCCATCGCGGCGGACAGCACGTTGAGCATGGTCAGACGGGTCGCCGACTCCAGGGGGGCGGTGAGCCGCTCTGCCAGCTCGCGGGCTGCGTCGCCGCCGGCTTCGGCGGCCACCGCGAGTTCGCGGCGGAGGTTGTTGACATACGGCGTGAGATCCATGACACCAGTATGGTGCCACTATGGCGCCATGCGCAAACACCGAAGGAGCGGTTTTGTGCCGGCGGTTGCCGAAACGGCTGTGACCAGGCGAAACGTATGTGTGGCCGGCGCGACCGCTGTGATCCCGTGCGTGTGCGTGGGGATCCCGCAAGGGCGCGTGATGCCAGGTGATGCCAGGTGATGCCAGATGGTGCCGCGCGGTGCCACGCAGCGCCATGCCGCGCCGTCGATAAATGCCTCGACACGGGTCCCATGATCGGGAACGCTTCGCGCGATGACCAGAATCGATGACACTCCGCCCGCGTGGGACGAGCGCACCCAGCTCACCACGTTCCTCGACTACGCGCGTGACACCGCCCGCGCCAAGTGCGACGGCATCTCCGCCGACGACGCACGCAGGTCGCTCCTGCCCGGCTCGCCGCTCATGACCGTGAGCGGGTTGATCAACCACCTCCGATGGGTCGAGTACTTCTGGTTCCAGGTGGTCTTCCTGGGCGAGGAGGACCAGGGCCCCTGGACCGAGGAGGACCCCGACCGGGAGATGCGCGTCGGCGTCGACTTCCCGCTCCCGCGGCTGCTCGACGAATACGCTGAACAGAGCGCCCGATACCGCGAGTTGGTCGCCGGGCGGGCGCTGGACGAGCAGGCGCGGCGAGCCGTCCGCGGCGGCCTTCGCGTGGACCTGCGCTGGATCCTCCTCCATCTCACCGAGGAGACGGCCCGACACAACGGCCACCTCGACATCCTGCGCGAGATGCTCGACGGTACGACCGGCTCGTAGGTCGCGCGGGGTCGGTGCCTTCACGCGCACCCATTGCAACGGCGTCATTGCATTCAAATTCAATCCATTGCATTGATTTCCCTGCACTGACCTGCGAAAACGTCTCTCGACTGATTGACCGAATTCTGAATGCAACGTAGCTTTCGAATCGAGTCAAACGAGTGCTGTCGCGAGATGAGGAATGGTCATGAGTGAATCCGTCCACACCGTCACGACGATGCCGACGGAGCGCCGGCCCGGCTGTCCGTTCGACCCGCCGGCCGAGCTCGTCGAGGCCCGTCGGCACGGCCCCATCAGCCGCCACACCCACCCCGGCGGCAAGCCGGGCTGGCTGATCACCGGATACGACCTGGTCAGGTCGGTCCTGGCCGACCCGCGGTTCAGCTCGCGCAAAGAGCTCCTGAACGTGGTCGACTTCGAGATACCCCCCGCCCCGCCCGGTGAGTTCCTGCTCATGGACGACCCGCAGCACGGGCGCTACCGCAAGCCGCTCGTGGGCAAGTTCACCGCGCGGCGGATGCGACTGCTCACCGAGCGCATCGAGCAGATCACCGCCGACTGCCTGGACGCCATGGAGCAGGCCGGGCCGGAGGCGGACCTGGTGACCGCGTTCGCCAAGCCCATCCCCACCATCATCATCTGCGAACTGCTCGGGGTGCCGTACGAGGACCGTGCCTCCTTCCAGGAGCAGATCGACAAGTTCATGAACGGGGAGACGAACGACGAGGACCTGCTGGCGGCCTACACCGCCACCCAGGAGTACCTCGCGCAGCTCGTGGCCGCCAAGCGCGCGAACCCCACCGACGACGTGCTCAGCGAACTCACCGACGGCGACCTGACCGACGAGGAGCTGAAGGGGATCGCCCTGATCCTGCTCGCGGCCGGTTTCGACACCACCGCCAACATGCTGTCCCTCGGGGTCTTCGCGCTGCTGCAGAACCCGGAGCAACTGGCCGCGCTGCGCGACGATCCCAAGCTCATCGACCCGGCGGTGGAGGAACTGCTGCGGTACCTGAGCGTCGCCAAGTCGTTCATGAGGACGGCGCTGGAGGACGTCGAGGTGGGCGGCCAGACCATCGAGGCGGGCACCACGGTCGTCCTGTCGTACAACACCGCCAACCGCGACCCGGAGCGGTTCGCCGAGCCCCACGAGCTCGACCTGCGGAGGGAGGACGGCGGACACCTGGCCTTCGGCCACGGGATCCACCTGTGCCTGGGCGCGCAACTGGCCCGCGTCGAGATGCGGGTCGCCCTCACCGCGCTCCTGAGCCGTTTCCCCACGCTGCGTCTCGCCGTACCGGCCGAGGAAGTCGCCGTGCGCCCGGAATCCGCGGACATTCACGGAGTGAAGAGACTGCCGGTCACCTGGGACGTGTGACGCGACGCCGGCCGCCGTGTCAGTACACGAGCTTGTACGTCACGTCCTTGGCGACGGGGGCGGGCGAGGTGTCCGTGTACACGAGCCGGATAGTGGAGTAGCGCTGGAGGCCGGGGTTCTCCGGCCAGACCTGCGGATTGCTCAGGGTCACCGACACCGGGTACGGGCGGAAACGGCCGGCGGCGCAGTAGGGGCGGCAGTCGTTCACCATGTCGACGCCGGTGGCGGTCGCGGTCTTCGCGCCCCAGCTGTCCCAGCGCAGCCCGACGAGGCGGTTGTTCCCGTCGCCGCAGGCCAGGAGGTACTCCTCGGGGCGGATCTGCGGCTGGGACGAACAGTCCACGACCACGACCGGAGCCGCCGGATCCGCCGGGTGGGCGGTCGCCCGGCCGGCGGAGTGCGCCGAGACCGGGATCATCGCGGCGGCCAGCGCCGCCGTCGTGCACAGCAAGGTGGCCGTCCGCACCCTGCGCCGGGATGCGCGCGCGGGGCGGTCGGCTGCGGATGCGTTCACGGAAGTCCTGCCTCCCCGCCGTCGGTGTAGCGGCCTTCCCAGCTTCCCTCATCCCCGCGGACCCCGCACCCGCTGGGACCCCCGGGCCCGCCCGTGCGGGGCGGCGCGGGGCCCGCCCGCGCTCCGACCCGCAGGCCCGTCCCTTAGGGTGGCCACCGGGTGGACCGTGCACCGCGGGTCCACAAGTGTGCAGGGGGAACGGGGGAGTTGGTGGAGGTTCTGCGGCCAGGCGATCCGCCGGAGATCGGGGGGTACCGCCTGCTGGCGCGCCTCGGCTCGGGAGGCATGGGCGAGGTGTTCCTGGCCCGGACGGCATCGGGGCGGGCCCTGGCCCTGAAGACCGTGCACCGGGAACTGAGCCTGGAGCCCGACTTCGCCGACCGGTTCGCCCGCGAGATAGCCACCAATGACCGGGTGCGCGGTCCGTGGACGGTCTCCGTGGTGGATTTCAGCCCGCCGGGAGAATCGCCGCAGTGGCTGGCGACGGAGTACGTCGCCGCGCCCACGCTGGGGGACTGGGTGCACCGGTACGGTCCCCTCGCCGCGCCCGCCGTGGAGCGCCTCGCCCGGGAGCTGGCGGCCGCGCTGGTCACCGTACGCGCGACCGGGGTGGTCCACCGCGACATCAAGCCGGCCAACGTGCTGCTCGGTCCGGAGCGGCCCTTCCTCATCGACTTCGGCATCGCCCGGGCGGTGCGCGACCCGCGCCACACGCAGACGGGCGCGGTCATCGGCACGCCCGGCTACCTTTCGCCCGAGCAGGCGACGGGCGCCGTGGCATCGGCGCCGGCGGACGTCTTCTCCCTGGCCGCCGTCCTCGTGTACGCGGCCACCGGCCGCAGTCCGTTCCTGGCGCACGGCGAAGAGCTCGACCTGCCGGCCCTCCTGTACCGGATCGTGCACGACGAGCCCCTCCTCGACGGCGTGCCGGAACCGCTGCTGCCGCTGCTCGGGCGGTGCCTGGCGAAGGATCCGGAACGGCGCCCGACCGCCGAGGACGTACGGGCGCTGCTCGGCGAACCGGCGGAAGAGGAGGAGTGGACCGGCGTGATGCCGGCGGCGCTGGTGGCGGACGTCGGCCGCCGGGAGGCCGAACTGCGGCAACTCCTCGACGCATCGCGGGCGCCCCTGCGGCCCCCCGCCGGTATCGGTACGCCGCCGGTCTCCCCGTCCCCCCTCCCGGCCCCGCTCCCGACCCCGCCGCAGTCCCCGCCCGGGCCCGCTCCCTTCGGGCCCGCGGCCTCGTCCACCGCTCCCGCCGTTCCACGGGGCGCCGGCGGCCCGGTCTCCCGCCGGTCCCTGGCGATCGGTGCGGCCGCCGGCGCCGTGGTCCTGGCGACGGCCGTCGCGCTCGCGATCCGGTACGCGGGAGGAGGCGACGGAGGCAGGGCCACGGCCTCCACCACCCCGCCCGTCTCGACATCGTCCGCGCAGCCGGGGGCGAAGCCCGGCGCGCAGTCGAACTCCGCGGCGGCACTGCCGGACTCGTGGGTCGGCACATGGTCCGGCGCCGGGCCCGGGACGCCGGAGGCGGACGGCATCTCGCGTGCGCGGACGGGGCGGTTCGACGTCACCGTCACCCTGCGCGCGGGCGCGGTGGGCGAACTCGTGGGCAAGCAGGTCAGCGACGTCAAGGAGGTCTCCACCGGCCGGAACCTCGGATGCACGGAAGCCCTAGAACTGCGCCAGGTCGGCCGCGACACCGCCGTCTTCGCGGCGGTGACCAGCCACCCGACCGACCGCGGGGCCACCTTCGACTGCCCCCAGGGAAACCTGTACGTACTGAGCCTGGCGGAACCGGACCGCCTGACGCTCGAGTCGGAGGGAGCGCAGTCGGTCGGCGCTCCCTCCTCGCTGACCCGCCACCCCTGAACCACGGCCCGCCCGCACGGGACCGCCCGTACGAGACCGCCAACGGAATATCGCGTTGCCTTCCTAGGGTCCCTAGGTTCAAACTAGGGGCCCTAGGATCACGAGGAGGGCGCATGGCGCGGGCAGGGCTGACGGCGGAGCGGGTGACGATCGCGGGCGCCGAGCTGGCGGACGAGGTCGGACTCGAGCGGGTGACCATGTCACAGGTGGCTCGCCGGCTCGGCGTGAAGGACGCGAGCCTCTACGCGCACGTCCGCGGCCTGGAGGACCTGCGCGGACGGATCGCCCTGCTGGCGGCGGACGAGAAGACCATCCGCATCGCCGAGGCGACCTCCGGGCTGGCGGGGAAGGACGCGCTGGTCGCGTTCGCCGACGCCTGGCGGGAGTACGCCCACGCGCATCCGGGCCGCTACACGGCGACGCAGACCCCGATCCGGATCGACCCCGGGCTCGCGGCCGACGCCCCCGGACCGCGGCGGGCGGTCGAGCTGACCTACGGCATGCTGCGCGGCTACGGACTCGCCGAGCCCGACCTGACCGACGCCGTCCGGTTGCTGCGCAGCACGTTCCACGGGTTCGTCGCCCTGGAGGCCGCGGGCGGCTTCGCGCACGAGCGCACGCCCCAGCAGACCTGGGTCCGCACCCTCGACGCCCTGCACGCCCTCCTCGAGCACTGGCCCCCGTCCCGAGAAGGAGACTCCGCATGACCTCCCCGACCACCGGCCGCCTGCGCGTGAACGGCGCGACCCTCCACTACGAAGTGCGGGGCAGCGGCCCGCTCCTGCTGCTGATCCCCGGAGGGTCGGGCGGCGCGGCCTCCTTCGACGCGATCGCCGACGTCCTGGCCGCCGACCACACCGTCGCGACCTACGACCCGCGCGGCATGTCCGACAGCACGCTGGACGACCCCGAGGCCGAACAGCGCGTGGCCGAACACGCCGACGACGCCCTGCGGATACTGGACTTGCTGTCGCCCGGCCGACCCGCGCGCGTGTTCGGCTCCAGCTCGGGCGCGATCGCCGGCCTGCACCTGCTCACCGCACACCCCGAACGCCTCGAACTGCTCGTGGCACACGAGCCGCCGGTCGTCGAGGTCCTCCCGGACGCGGCCGAACACCGGGCGCTCATCGCGCGCGTGAAGGCGACGTTCCACGCGGAGGGACTCATGCCCGCGATGGCCGTGTTCGCCGAAGGCCTGAAGAAGGACGGTGACACCACCGCCCGGCCGAAGGCCGAGGTCACCCTGCCACCGCAGGCGGCGGCCCGGGCCGAGCGGACGATGGCCAACCTGCCCTACTTCGTCGGCCGCATCGTGCCGGCCTTCATGTCCTACGCCCCGGACACCGACCGGCTCGCGGCACTGTCGGACCGGCTCGTGCTCGCCTGCGGCCGGGACTCGCGCGGCGAACTGCCCTACCGCCCGGCCGCATTGCTGGCCGAGCGGCTGGGCAGCGAACTCCTCCACTTCCCCGGCGGGCACACCGGCCTGACCACCCACCCGGTCGAGTTCGCGGAACTCCTGCGCAAGGCGTTCAGCCCGCGATGAGCGCGTCCCACCGGTCGCGGGTCGGGCCGTCGTACGTCGGCGAGAAGTCGGGGCGGGCGGCCAGCCAGGCCGTGACGCGCCCGTGCACCTCGTCCGCGCCGTAGGCGTCGTCGGCGGGCCGCAGGAGGTGGCGGACCTGGGCCCGGGCTCGCATGACGACCGGGTCCTCGAAGGCACAGACGGCCCGCGCGGCGGCCCGCCGGTCCGAGGGCGGTGTGCTCTCGGCGAGGCGTCGTCCGGCGGCGTGATCGGCTTTCACCTGCGCGTCGAACCACGGGCGCAGCGCCCGTGTCGCCCAGGAGTGGTAGTCGGCGGGGTCCGCGACGATCTCGTCGACATGAGTGGCGAGGTGCTGGGCGGCGTACAGGCCGAGGGCCACGCCGTGGCCGAGGGTGGGATTGGTGTGGACGAGGCTGTCACCGGCGTTGACCAGGCCGGCGACCACAGGACCGTCATCGTCGGTGAGGGACGTCCAGCGGTTGTCCAGGCCGGCCATCGCCAGGACGGCGGAACGCGGTTCGGGGTCCAGGTCGAGCCAGGCAGCGGTGGCGGGGAAGAGGCGGGCGGCGGCCTCGAACACCGCGGGATCGGTGAGCGCGCCGCGGGTCGGGTCACCCGTGGAGAGCACGAGGTGCAGGGCGAAGGTGTCGTTGTCGGAAGGAAAGACGCCGGCGAGCGCGTAGGGCGCGTCCGAACCGGTCTTCACCCGCCCCGGGTCACGCGGACCGTCGGCGCGCAGGCGGTACCAGCGGCACAGGTACGCGATCCCGGTGCGGTGGCTCTCGACCACGGGCGGGCGACAGCCGGCCGCGGTCAGCCAGGCCGGCACCGGCGAGCGCCGCCCCGACGCGTCGACGACGAGATCCGCCGGGTGCGTTTCCGTGCCCACCCGCACGCCGGTGACCCGGGGAGGGTGTCCGTCCTCGAAAGCGAGGCCGCGCACCGGGGCGCCGCGACGCACGTCGACGGAGGCTTCCCGCCGCACGGCAGCCGTCAGGGCGGCCTCCAGCACGATCCGGCGGGTGCGCAGGGTCACCAGGTCCTCGTCGCCGGCCCGGTGCGGCGGGTGCTCGCCGAACCAGTCGAAGTCGTGGTACTCCCGGGCGCCCCGCGCCAGCAGGTCCTCGTAGACGTCGGGGGTTTCGGTGCGCAGTACGGTGCGTACGGGCGCGAGGAAGGAATGAGGCTGGACGGCCTGCGGAACCCGGGTCCGCTTCCAGTGGTAGAAGTCCTCGTCCAGGTGGTCTCCGGCCTGCCGCGCGTCCTGCTCGAACAACGTGACCAGATGGCCCCGTCGACCGAGCATGAGCGCCGTTGCCAGCCCGCTGATACCGCCACCGATGATCGCAACCCGCGCCACTCGAACTCCTCTTCGCGTCGTGTTGCGAGACGATCCTAGCAACCGATGATCTCCGGTTGGCGACCGCTTGCCGGTAACAGGCGCCCGATAACCGGTCAGTTGGGCCTTTGGCCCTCGCGAGCCCGCCCGCACGGTGCGGTTGGAGCCTGTCCGAAGACCTGAAGGCCAGGTGACCCCGCGGGATCAGCGCCGCGGGGACAGCGACTCCCGGTACACCCGGGCGGATTCCGGGTTCGCGCCGCACTGCCACACGCCGTGCGGGCAGTAGTCGGTGATGCTGTGGTACAGCGGTTCGTGCTCGGCGATCCAGGCCAGCATGCGCCGCACGTACTCGGGGTTGTCGCCGTTGCGGAACAGCCCCCACTCGGGGTACGAGATCCGCTTGCGGTGCGCCTTCGCGAAATCGACCTGCTCCTGGAGCCCGAGCGGCTGGCGGACCTGGTCGTCGAAGTCGTCGCCCGGCGGTTGGTCGTAGCTGTCCATGCCGACGACGTCGACCACGTCGTCGCCCGGGTAGCACCGGGTCCACGCGATCGCGTCACCGCCGCGGTTGGGGGCGAAGTCGAAACGGAACCGCTGACCCCGTACCGAACGCATCGCGCCCACGATGCGCCGCCAGTACCGCTTCCAGTTGTCGGGATCGGGCCGGCAGCGGTGGGTGTAGTTGAAGCCGTTCATCTCCCAGCCGAGCACGACAACCGTGTCCGGCACCCCGAGCGCGACCAGACGCTCGGCCAGCCGCCGGAAGTGGTGGTCGTACTCGCCCCGCGCGCCGGAACGGATCAGCTCGGCGACGCGGCCGTCGGGGACGCCCGCCTCGTTGCGCTCCAGCATCGGCACGTTCAGGACGAACAGCCGATCGGCCCGGGCCCTGCGCCACTGCGCCCAGGCGCGCAGCGAATCGGGCGCCCCCTCGATGTTGGCCCAGGTGTCGCCGGGCAGGTAGGTGTGCCCGGCGCGCAGCTCCCTACCCCCGAGCCAGCGCGAGAACTCCTGCATCCTCTCGACGCCGGGCGAGCCGTAGTGGAGGTAGGCGCCCACCGCCACCTCGGTGCCGGGGCTGCCGCCCGAACCCTCGCGCGGCCGCGTCGCCTGGCACCCGGTCATGAGCAGGCCGACGGCGAGGGTACTCGTACAGGCGCGCACCAGCCGGCGGCCCCGACGGGACATGGTGCCTCCACACGCTTCGCGGACCGATGTTCCTGCCGCGACGTTAGCCGGCCCGCCCGCCCCCGGCCCGTCCGGTGCCCCCCTACTGGGCCGTTCGCGGCAGCCGGCCGCCCCGCCTTGGCCCGGTCGGGCGAAGCCCGCCGGTCAGAACCAGTGCAGGCAGTGCGGGGAACGCTCGGTCCGGAACAGGGCGTCGGCGAGGGCGGCCGCGCCCGCGTGGTGGGCCCTGATGTGTCCGGCGCGCACGAGGGTGCTCGGGGCGGTGCCGCCGAGGTAGACCGAGGCCAGGTCGCTCACGTCCAGGGACAGGTCGGGTTCCCGGTCCGTCGGGACGCAGTCGGCCTTGCCGTCGCGGACGGTCAGCAGGTGGCGGCCGCGCTCGGCGAGGAACCGGTCCTCGACGTCGAGGACGATCTCACCGTCCGCGAACCAGCCGCGCGCGGTCAGCGCGCCGGGCACGTCCAGCAGCCGCACCCAGAGCCAGTCGCCGACTCCCGTCACCTCGCCGCCCCGGAAGTCCTCGAACTGCCAACGCAGCGGATGATCGGTCGGGACGTGCTTGAAGGACACCTGGTGGACGAGGTCGTGCTCCAGCAGGAACCGGGCCAGGGCCGTGTGGACGGCGTCGTCGGCGGCGATGATCTCGTCGACCTTCATGGTCCTCGACGCCCCGGGCTCGATCGTGTAGCCGGCGTACCCGTCCGGGACGCCGTCGGCGTCCCGGTGGACCGCGACGTAACGCGGCGCGGGGGAGATCGGGGGCTGTCCCGCGCGCAGGGACCACCAGCGGTGCGGACGGGACAGCGCACCGGGCTGCGCGCGGCGGTACCGGTCGTAGACCTCTTCGAGGACCTCTCCGCAGTCGGTGCTGCGCACCACCTCGATCGAACCGGTCGCCGCGCCCGCGTCCCGGTCGCCCTGCCCCGCGCCCGCCCGGGGGAGGGCGAGGGCCGACCGGTGGCGCGGCACGGTCAGCCCCGCCGTGTACGTCGCCGGTCCGTAGCCGAACCTGCGGTAGATCAGTGCCTCGGAGGCCAGCAGCACGGAGAGGAACTCCCCGCGGGCGCGCAGCTCGGCGAGCTGATGCCGCATCAGCGCGCTGAGCACGCCCTGCCGCCGGTGGGAGGGCAGGACGCCGACGGCGGTCACCCCGGAGACCGGTACGAGGTTCCCACCGGGCAGGGTGAGCTCGAAGGAGTACGCACCGGCGGTGCCGACGGGCTTCCCGTCCTCCGTCACCGCGAACAGGCACCGGTCCATTTCGAGCGCCGACCACCAGTGCCCGCCGCCGTCGACCGGCGGCTGCGGGTACAGCCCGAACGCGGCGAGCATCGTGCCGACGAAGAGGTCGAATTCCTGGTCGCTCGTGTTACGGATCTGCATCTGCGCCGCCGCTGCCTTCCCGGATGCCGACACCACCGTTCGCGGTGCCCCGCCACAGTCCAACGCCGCCCCCCGGCCGGGTCAACCGAATTACCCGACGGCGGGCAGTTCGACGCGGACGGTGAGGCCGCCGCCGCCGCGCCCGGAGTGGCATTGACCGGCGGTTTTGATCGCCCCCTAGGGCTGCGGCGTCGGGTCGAGGGGCCGAAGGAAGCGACGTTCGTACCGGCGAATGCATCGAGTCCGACGAGCCAACTCGAACGCCTCCTGGCACTCGGGGTCGTGCGCGCTGTCTGCGCGGTACTGCTCGTAGACGGCAAGGCTGGGGAAGGAGAAGAGTGCGTACGCGATGTCGCTGTCGCCCTCGCTGGGCAGGAAGTAGCCGTGGTGCGTGCCCCCGAACCGGGCCACGAGAGCGACCCACCGGCGGCCGTACTCCTCGAAGTCCTCTATGCGGTCGGGATCGATCTCGTACTTCAGGTGAACGGTGATCATGGGACGACATGATGCCTGACCAGCGTCACACGGCAAGGGGAGAGGGTACCGATCACGGACACTCGAGATCCGGAAGAGGCCTAGGGCCGCCGGGCCGGTACCGGCCGGAGTGCGGGCCAGCGGTCCAGCATGCGGGTGCGCATGGCGCCGGTGAGGACGCTCGCCCGTCCCAGGGAAGGGTGGTCGGCGGTCATGCGGCTGACGACTCCGAGCCGGTGGACCAGCCGTTGCCGGGCCGTCGCCGTACCCCACTTCCAGTCCTGCCGCGGAATCCGGGCCAGGTGGTCGACGCCCTGACGGTGCGCCCGTTCGACCAGCGCGTCGCCGCGGAGCAGCCAGCCGGCGCACGCGTCGGTGAGACCGTCCCGGACCTCGGAACCGGTCGCGGCGCGCCACGCGGTGCGGTAGGCGTGCTCCGCCCGATCCAGCAGCGCCTCGGACGCCGAGGTGACGCACCAGCAGGTGGGGAAGCCGATGCGCAGGTAGGCCAACTCCATCAGGCCGCTGCCCAAGGACGCCTGCTCGAAGTCGACGAACCTGATGCCCCCGGCCGTGTGGAGGTCGTTCCCGGGGCACGGATCCCCGTGGAGGAGCGCGTGCCCGGACGCCTCGCCGAGCCGGCCCACCAGGTCGGCGAGCTCCTCGGCGACCCCGGGCACGTCAGGGACTCCGAGAGCCGTTGCCAGTCCGAGGAAGGCGTCGACGTCGGTCCGGTCCGGACCCCGCCACCGGGGAAGCACGCCGGCGTCCGCCGGACCGGCCGCGGCGTGCAGCCGTGCCAGTGCGGCCGCGTGGTCGACGATCCAGTCGCCGGCCGGGCGCCGGTGGTCCAGATGTTCCAGCACCAGCACCCGCTCGGCCGGATCGGTGGCCAACAGCGCCGGCACCACCGGGGTTTCGGCCCGGGCGGCGAGCCGCAGGGCGGCCACCTCGCGTGCGTACCTCTCGTCGGCGTCGGGTCCGTCCACGATCTGCTTCACCACCGCCGGGGCCTGCGGCAGTTCGACGCGCCATACCCGCGAGCGAGGGCTGCTGCCCAGTCTGCGGGCCCGCCGGGGTGGTCCCAGCTCGGCCCGTAACGCGTCCGCGAACGTCAGTCGTGACCACATGGGTGCATGCTGCCACCCTCACGCGGAGAGGTCGACGCGTACCGCCTCCACCCAGGCCGGGGGCGCGGGCGGATCCTCCCCGACGAGCGCGGCGATCAGGCGGCAGGACAGCGTCTCGTCCGGCCACGGGGTGTACCCGTCGGTCAGCACGATCACGACGTTCGGCCGGTCGGGCAGGGCCAGCGCCGCTTCGATGCCGACCCGCATGTCCGTGCCCCCGCCGCCCGCCAGGGTCACCTCGCCGGCGCTGCGTACCCGGGTCACGGCGTGTACGTCGGCGTCGCAGGCGAGGACCGCGACCCGATTGCCGCCGACGCCCACCTCCCGCAGGACACCGGTGACTTCGGCGAGCGCGGCAGCGAGGTCGTCGGGGCCCATCGAGCCCGAGGTGTCGATGATGACCGCCACCCGGGGCAGCGGCCTGCGCAGGCTGGGCAGCACCACCCGGCCGCCGAGAGCGGGAGTGCGGCGCGAGGGGCGCCGGTACGTGTAGTCCACCGCGCCGGCCGCCCAGGCGGCGGCCTCGCGGACCGCCCCGGACAGCACCTCGCGCCAGTCCACGGTGGGCTCCAGCAGTTCCTCCGCCCACCGGGTCCAACCCGCGGGGATCCGGCCCCGGGTGCGCTGGTGGGCCCGTACGGCCTGCGCGGTCTGCCGGCGCAGTGCCTCCGCCTCCACGGAGCCGACCCGGGCGGGGCCGCCGTCCTCGCCCAGCTCCCACGGGCCGGGGACGCCGTGCGCCCCGGAGCCGCAGTCGGGCCCGTGCGGGGTCGGCGGGATCGCCGGCAGGTAGCTCTCGAACAGGCCGCCCGTGGGCAGGCCGTAGTGCCTGGGCTCCACGCGGCTCTCGGGCAGCGACAGCCCGTCGGCCAGCAGGTCGTCGTTGATCTCGCAGTCCTGCGCGATGTTGACCCGGACCCGGTCGCGCTGGTCGGCGGCGGGCAGCCGCTCGGCGCGGCCGTGGTGGTCGCGCAGCAGGTGCGCCACCTCGTGGATCCACACCCCGGCCAGCTCTACGACCGGGGTCTCCTCGACGAAGGCGGGCGAGACGTAGCAGCGCCAGTGCCGGTCGACGCCCATCGTGCGCACGCCCTCCGAGGGGACCACGGTCAGCGCGTACAGGGCCGAGGCGAGGTACGGGCGCGACTCGGCGGCCTTGTAACGGGCCGCCAGCAGCTTCGCGCGGTCCAGCTCCGGGCGCACGGCGGACCCGCGCTCAGTTCCCGCCCGGCAGCGAGCCGGACAGCTGGAGCAGCTCCACGAAGGCGTCGATCCCGGCGGGCACCGGCCAGTCCAGGTCGCGCATCGCCGCCAGGTCGGCGGCGGCGCGGGCGGCGACATCGGGCACGCCCGCGTCCACGGCCTTGGCCAGCACCGCCCAGCCCGCCTCCCAACGGGGGCGCGTCAGTTCGCTCTGCACGGCGGCGACCACCGCGATCAGGAAGGCCAGCTGCCGGTCGCCGCGCTCGGGCAGGGCGAAGGCGTCCGGGTCGGCCAGCACCCGGTCCGGGTCGGGCAGGTCGAGGTGTTCGAGGTACGAGAGCAGCTCGATCCCCGCGGCCTCGCCCACGGCCCCGGTGAGCGCGGCGGCCAGCGCCTCCCGGCCCGTGGAGGCCGCGTACCCCGTGGCCAGCAGTCGCAGGGCCATCTCCCACGTACGCGGGGAGGGCCAGCCGCGGCCTCGCCCGGAGGCGTCGGCCGGCATGTGGTGGACCAGGCCCGGCCGGGCGGTGAGGAAGCCGGAGACGACGCCGCGGGCCCGGGCCACCGCGCCCGAGGCCTTGGCGGGATCCACGGCCGGGATCGCCACCTCGGGCCAGGCGCCGGCCATGCCGCGGGCCACCGTGCGCGGGTCGTGCGTCCAGTCGAGGTGGACGAAGCGGTTGGCGAGCGGCGGGCTGAGGTGCCAGCCGTCGGCGGCGCTGGCGGGCGGGTTGGCCGCGGCGACGATCCGTACCGCGGCCGGGAGTTCGAGGCTGCCGACCCGGCGCTCCAGGACCACGCGCAGCAGGGCCGCCTGTACGGCCGGCGGGGCGGAGGACAACTCGTCGAAGAACAGCAGCCCGTGGCCGGTACGGGCGAGGCGCACGGCCCAGTCCGGCGGGGCCATGGGGACACCGGTGGTGGCGGGGTCGTCGCCGACGATGGGCAGTCCGGAGAAGTCGGAGGGCTCGTGGACGCTGGCGATGACGGTCTCCAGCCGCACGCCGAGCGCGGTGGCGAGCTGCTCCATGCCGGCGGACTTGCCGATTCCGGGCTCACCCCACAGCAGGACGGGCTGATTGGCCGTCACTGCCAGTGCCAGCGCCTCCAGTTGGGGGTTGGCGGCGGGCTCGGTGCGGGTGGTGCCCAGCCGGGCCCCCAGGGCGTCGGCGGCGGCCAGGGCCCCGGAGGGCCGGGGCTGCGGCTGTCCCTGCGACCGGGTCGCGCTCATGCGTCGTCGTCCTCGTCGTCCTCGTCCGGGTCTTCGTCTTCCTCGTCTTCCTCGCGGTACTCCATGTGCTCGTCGAACCAGTCGGCGCCGATGTCCGGGAACTCCGCGTCGACGCGCTCCCCCAGGAAGGCGAGGTCCTTGCGCTTGTAGCGGCGGATCTCCTGCGACAGCGAGAGGTCCATCTCCTCGGTGACGTCGATCCGGGAGCCGGCCGCCACCAGGGCCCTGACCAGATCCGCCGAACCGCCCCAGTGCACGGCGGACAGCAACGGCGTGCGCCGGTTCGTGTCCCGTGCCTCCAGGTCGAGTCCGGCCTTCAGCAGCCGGGGGAGCAGCACCTCGTGGTCGAGCAGGTGGAGGGAGTGCAGCAGCCCGCGGCCGCGGGCGTCCCGGATCCGGGGGTCCACGCCCGCGTCCAGCAGGGCCGTCACACCGGGGGTGTCGCCGTGCTGCACGCGCAGGAAGAGTTCACGCCGCTGGGCCTGCAGGGCCCGGGGCAGCCGCCCTTCGCCCGTGGCCCAGGTCTGCTGCACGGCGAAGCACCCGGAGACCGCGCCGCCGAACGCCCGCATGGCGCGCTCGCGCTGCTGCTCCTCCGGGGTGTGCGGCACGTCGAGCACGCCGTCGCGCGAGCGCACCTCGTGCCACACGCCCTGGCAGCGCACCCGTACCGGTCCGCCCGCGTCCGGGCCGGCCGGGCCCTCGGCGGGGCCGGCGTCGGGGAACAGCGCGGCGGCCACCAGTGGGTGCAGCTCGCGCGGGGTGATCCGGCCGGCGCGTACCAGTTCGACGTCCGGCAGCGGCTGGAAGGCGTACCGGGGCATGGGCGGGACGGGGAGCGCCTCCGTCCGGTCGATGATGCGGGCCCGGAGCCGGTCCGGACCGGCGTGCTCCAGCAGGAGGTGGGAGTACCAGCCGGTCGGGATCCGGAACCGGTCACCCGCTCCGGCCGCCACGAGCCGCGTCACTTCCGGTGCGAGCCGGGAGAGGTCGAGGGACAGCCGAGCGAAGGTGGTCTTCGCGTCGTCCGGGCGCCCGTACGGCGGCGCGGGGGGATCGGTGAGGTCGCACTCGATGCCGGCGGCCGCGTAGGCCTCGACGGTTTCCCCGTCGGCGCGCAGCCGGGCGATCCGCTCGGCGAGGCCCTCCGGGACGGCGAAGTGCGCGCCCAGGTCGGAGGCGCACCGGGCGTCCCAGAACGGCCGGACCGCGTTCCAGTGCTCCCGGACGAAGCCCTGCCCCGTGTACGAGTTGCGCTTCTCGGCGACGAGCAGCGGCTCGCAGTGCAGCTGCAGCCGCTGCGAGCCCTCCGTCAGCAGGGGGGTGGTGACCGACAGGGTCGGTCCGTCCGGGCCGCCGTAGGAGGCGAGCACGACGCGCAGGTCCGTGGTGAGGGTGGTGCGGCCGCCCAGGTAACGGGGCAGGTGCCAGCGCAGCAGGTCCGGGGCGAAGTGGCGCAGGTCCTCGGCCATGGCCTCGGCGACGGCGGCGCCGTGGCGGGCCTCCAACTCGGCCGGGTCGAACAGGACGTCCACGGCGGCGGCCGCGCAGGCCTCCCGCCAGTCGCCGGCCGTCCGGTGCGCCGTCGCCCGCTCGATCATCCAGCCGGGCACGGCGTAGCGGCGGATCCGCTGCCATGCCGCTCCGTCCTCCGACCCGAAACCGCCGGACAGTTCGACGCTCACCGGTACACGCTGCCGATCGCGCGCAGGTCCGGGTGGGCGGCCCGGGCGGGGCGGAGCCGTTCGGTGAAGGAGCGCTTCACGCGGCGGGGCAGGCCGGGCCCCAGGCCCACGTACTCCAGGGGGCTGTCGGCGGGCACCGCGGCGAGCAGGCTCTTCGCGCCGCGTCCGGTCAGGCCGGTGTGGCGCAGCTCCAGGCGGCGCAGGGGACTGCCCGGGAGGGCGGCGGCCAGGGCGTACGCGCCCTCGTCGCCGGGTTCGTTGCCGGGAGCCCCGAGGCTGCGCTCGGACATGGTCCGGCCGAGGTCGAGGGCTTCGATGCCGCCGAGGGAGGCGGCCAGGGAGCGCGCTCCGGCGGCGCCGATGCCGTTGCCGCCGAGTCCGAGGCGGACCGGGCTCGCGGAGTCGCCGGCGGCGGAGGCGAGCGCCGCGGCGCCCTCGTCGCCGAGGTGGTTGGCCGGGACGTACAGCTCGCGCACGCCGGCTTCCCGGATCAGGGCGGCGAGCAGCGGGGCGGCGTCGGGGCCGAGTCCGTTGCCGCCGAGGAAGAGTCGCTCCAGGGGCTGCCCGCGGTCCAACAGGGCGTCGAGCAGGAGGCGTACGCCGTCGGTGCCGATCCCGGTGTTGACCAGGTCGAGGGTGCGCAGGGCGGTGTTGCGGCGCAGCAGCGCGGCCAGGGTGCGGGCACCGTCCGCGTGGAGCGGGTTGCGCTTGAGCCACAGGGCGCGGACGGTGGTGTCGTCGGCGAGGGCGCCGGCGAGGGCGTCCACCCCGTCGGGACCGATCCGGTTGCAGCCGAGGTACAGGGTGTGCAGGCCGTGGCCGGGGGTGAGGGTCCCGGCCACGGTGCGGGCGCCCGCGTCGCCGATGGCGTTGGTCCCCAGGAGCAGGTGGGTGGCGTGGGCGGAGGCGGCCGCGACCGGCAGCAGCCGGGCCGCGCCCTCCGGTCCGAGCCCCTGCTTGCAGAGGTCGACCCGGCCGTCGGCGCGCAGCGTTCCGAGCGGGAAGGTCTCGTCGGTCTCGACGGGCCGGTCCGCGGCGAGCCGGGCGATCAGCGGGTCGAGGCCGGCCGGGTCGGCCGGTGGCATGTCGGGGTGCTCGATCGCCGGGCAACGTACGGGTGTCGGCTGTGTCATCACCACTCCACCGGTTCCTTCGCCGGTGCCCGGCGTCCAACACGACTTGAGACGAGAACTGCACAAGTAGACGCAAGACCGGTCGGATTCGAACCGACGTCCTCCAGCTCGATGCGTGGGCGCGACGACCTCTGCGCTACGGCCTTGCTGTCGGAGATCATACCCATGCGGCGGCCGAAAATCGATCACCCGTTTGAGAGGTCCGGCGCCGTGCGCGGCCGGTTCAGTCGCGCGGCCGCGCCGGCCCGTACACCACGGGGAGTTCGACCAGTGCGCGGGCGCGCATCGACGGGCGCCACCGGGGTTCCGGCGCGGCCGGCTCCAGGCTGCCGAACCGCTCCAGCAGGGCCTCCAGCGCGATCTCGGTCTCGGCCCGGGCCAGCGGCGCGCCCAGGCAGTAGTGGATCCCGTGCCCCAGCGCCAGGTGCCCGGTCGCGTCCCGGGTGAAGTCGAGCCGGTCGGGGTCGGGGAAGCGGCCGGGATCGCGGTTGGCCGCGGACAGCGACAGCAGGACCGTCTCGCCCGCGGGCACGGTCACCCCCGCGATGGTCACGTCCTCGGTGGGGAAGCGGCGGATGGCCAGGAGCGCCGGCCCTTCGAGGCGCGCGAGTTCCTCGACCGCGCGCGGGATGCCCGAAGGGTCGCGCCGGAGCGCGTCGAGGAGTTCGGGACGGTCGAGCAGGGCCAGGACGGCGTTGCCGATGAGCTGGACGGTGTTCTCGTAGCCGGCCATGAGGATGAGGAAGGCCAGGGACGTCAGTTCGTCCTCGCCGAGCCGGTCGCCGTCGGTGTCGCGGACCGCGATCAGGTCGGAGAGCAGGTCGTCCGCGGGGTGCTCGCGCTTGTGCGCGATGAGCTCGGTGAAGAAGCCGAGCATGGCGACCACCGCCTGCTTGGCGGCCTGCGGTCGGGCGGGATCCGGCGAGATCAGCTCGGTGGTCCAGGCGCGGAAGTCCTTGCGGTGGTCGTCCGGTACCCCGAGGAGGTCGCAGATGACGGTGATCGGCAGCGGCGCCGCGTACGCCGTGATGAGGTCGGTGCGGCCGTGCGGGCCGAGCGCGTCCAGCAGGTCGTCGGCGGTACGGCGGATCGGAGCGCGCAGTTCCGCCACGCGGTGGGGGGTGAACGCGCGACCGACCAGCCGGCGCAGCCGGGTGTGGTCCGGGGGATCCATGTTCAGGAGGTTGGCGTCGAGGGCCGGCGGCAGGGACAGGCCGCGGTAGGAGCCCTCCGCGGCGTTCCGCTTGTCGAGGGAGAGCCGCGGATCCGCGAGCGCCGCGCGTACGTCGTCGTACCGGGTGACGAGCCAGGCCGGCTCGCCACCCGGTCCCGTGATGCGCTGCACGGGCGCCGCTTCCCGCAGCCGCCGGTATGCCGCGTACGGCTGGTTCACGAGCTCGTCCTGAAGATCCATGCCCGTAAGCCTAGTTCGCCGCGTCGGGAGGTCCGAAGGGCGGCCCCGGGGAGGCGCGGAGCCCGTATCGCGCCGGTCAGCCGCGGTCGCCCAGGTCCAGCCGGTCGAGCAGCCCGGCGGCCGTGAACGCGGCGACCAGTTGGTCGCGCCCCTCGGTGAAGTGCCCCCAGCTGTCGTAGTGGACGGGAACCACCCGGCGGGCACCGAGGATCCCGGCGGCATCCGCCGCCTGCGCGCTGTCGAGGACCAGCAGCCCGCCGTCGAAGAGCTGGGGGAAGCGCGGCGCCCCCGCGAACAGGATGGCGGTGTCCACCGGTCCGAACCGTACGGCGATCTCCTTGACCAGGTCGACGGAGGCGTTGTCGCCGCTGACGTAGACCGTCGGAAGGTCCTGCCCCGTGAGGACGAACCCGACGACCTGACCGGTGAACGGCTCGACCTCCTCGCGCGTGCCGGGCCCGTGCACGGCGGGCACGCCCGTGACCGTGATCGTGCCGCCGTCGGGGCGGTCGAGGTCGACCGACTCCCAGTCGGCGAGCCCCTTGGCGCCCGCTCCGAGCCGCTGTCCGCCCCCGGGGGTGGTCAGGGTCAGGGGCACGTCGGCGAGCAGGGCCCGGCCGGACTCGTCGAGGTTGTCGGGGTGTTCGTCGTGGGAGAGCAGGACCACGTCTATGCGGCCGAGGTCGGCCGGCGCGGCGGAAGCGGCTGCCGTCTTGGTCAGTCGCCGGCCGCTCGGCATGGGGTACTCGCGCGGCGCGTCGAAGGTGGGATCGGTCAGGAACCGCAGGCCGCCGTATTCGAAGAGAGCGGTCGGGCCGCCGAACACGCGGACGGGGAACCGCTCGACGGGCGTGCTGGTGTCAACCATCAGAACCTCACGGATGAGTGGTGGGTTATCCGTGATGATCATAGGGGTCTCTCACGGATGGGCGCAATGGGTACCATGAGAACCATGAGTGAGATCCCGGCCGCCGAATCTGCGCCACCGCCCGCGCCGGGGGCGCAGGACCACCTCGCCCTCGATTTCGTCAACAGCGCCGTCGCGCTGCCCGGAGGGCAGTTCATCGATTACCTCGGCACGCCCGAGAGCGCGAACCGGTGGCTCACCGCGCACGGCCTCGCGCCGGCCGACGCCGGGGTCCGGGAGATGTGCGCGACGCAGCTGCGCTCGATGCGCGAGCACCTGCGGGCGCTGTTCGCCGCCCGCGCCGACGGGCTGCCCGCCCTGCCCGCGGCGCTGTCCGCCGTCAACGACGCGATGAGCAAGGCCCCCACGGCGGCCCTGCTGTACTGGGACGAGAAGAACGGGCCCTACCGCGTGGCGCCGTGTCCCACCAACGAGATCCTCGACCGCGCCCTCGCGACCCTCGCCGCCGACGCGGCCGATCTCCTCACCGGCCCCGACGCCGACCGCCTCACCGGCTGCGGGTCGAGCCCCTGCAACCGCTACCTGCTGCGCAACGGCCGCCGCCACTGGTGCTCCACTCGCTGCGGCGACCGCGCCCGGGCCGCCCGCGCGTACGCCCGGCGCACCCAGTCGAAGACGGACTGAAGGGGCGGCCGGAAACGACGAACCCGCGCTCCGGACGGTGATGCCGTCCGGAGCGCGGGTTCGTCGTTTCCGGGTTCAGGGTCCCGGGTGCCGAGTCCCGGGTTCAGGTCGTCAGCCGGTCGCGGCCGCCAGCAGGACGTCGACGAGCCGGTCCGCCGCGTCCGGCCGTCCGTACGCCCGGGCCCGCTCCGCCATCGCCGTCCGCAGGACGGGGTCGGTCAGCAGCGGGCCGACCGCGCCCTGCAGGCCCTGCGGGGTGACCTCGCCGAGCAGGGCGACGGCCGCCCCCGCGTCCGCGAGGTACTGGGCGTTGTGCGCCTGCTCGTTCCCCGCCGACGAGGCGAGCGGTACGAACACGGCGGGCTTGCCCAGCGCGGTCAGTTCGGCCAGGGTGCCGGCGCCGCTGCGGGACACCACGACGTCCGCCAGGGCCAGGACGTCCGGCAGCTCCGCCCCCACGAACCCGGTCAGGTGGTACCGGCCGGCGAGCACCGGGTCGAGGGTCGAGGCGGCGGCGCGCAGTTCGTCCACGTTCGCCGGGCCGCACTGGTGGATCACGTTCGCGTGGCTCAGCAGCCACGGCAGTACGTCCCGGATGACGCCGTTGATCTGCTGGGCGCCCTGGGCCCCGCCGGTGACGTAGACCGTGGGCAGGCGCCGGTCGAACCCGGTGAGGTTCAGCGCGTGCAGCGCCTTCTCGCCGTGGCCGGTGAGGACCTCGGGCCGGACCGGGTTGCCCGTGACGACCGCACGGTCGCGGACCTCGGCGGGCAGCAGCGGCAGCGAGGACTCCGAGGACACCGCGATCCGGGTGGCCGAACCGGCCAGCTTCCGGTTGGCCAGCCCCAGCCGGACGGTCTGCTCGTGCAGGACCAGCGGGCGCCGGCACAGTCGGGCGGCGAGGCCGGCGGGGACCGCGACGTACCCGCCCGTCGCGAGGACGACGTCCGGCTGGAACTCGGACACGATGGCGCGGGCCTGCGCCACACCGAGCGGCACCTTCGCCATGTCCTTCACGTTCGCCGCCGACAGCATCTTCAGCGGATTCGCCGAGCGGCGGATCTTCCCCGTGGCGACCGTCTTGAAGGCGATGCCCTCCGCCGGGGCGACACGGGCCTCCAGGCCGTCGGCGGTCCCGATCCACAGGACGTCGAGCGTGCCGCCCGAAGCTGCGAGGCGGCCCTGCAGCGTACGGATCGCGGTGAGGGCCGGGTAGGTGTGACCACCCGTCCCTCCGCCCGTGACGAGCAGCCGGAACGAATGCGGGAGCGCGGAGGAAGTGTTCATTCCGTGAACCCTACTTCCTGCCCGTCTCCCGCACCCGGCCGCCCGTCGCCCGGGTCGCCCGTCATGCCTCCGCAGGTCAGGCGCCGGCAGGTCAGGCACCGGCGCGTCAGGAGCCCGCCGGCCGGACCGCCTTCGCGAGGGCGGCCCGCAGCGCGTCCGCGTCGGCGACGGTCCCCGGGTCCGAGGGGTCGATGCCCGGTCCGTCCGTGATGGTCATGTACGGGAGGGCGTAGGCGGGTGTGTCCCGCTGGAAGCGCCAGCTGTCGGCCAGGGTCCCCGCGTCCACCGGGTCGAAGCCCAGCAGGTCGACGAGGGCGGCGGCGGACTGCTTGGCCGCCGCGTCATCGCCCGCGAGGAGCAGCGCCGAGCGGTCGGCGGCCCCCGCCGGGCGGGCGAGGCCGCTCAGGTGTTTGAAGAAGATGTTGTTGAACACCTTGACCACGTGGGCCCCGGTCAGGTGCTCCTGGACGAGCTCGCTCGTGGTGGTCTCCTCGGCCTCCAGGGCCGGGAGGACCCCGTCGCGCTCCGGGTAGTAGTTCATCGTGTCGAGTACGACCTTTCCGGCGAGTCCGGCCGCCGGAAGGTCCCGGTACCTGCCGAGCGGGATGGTCACCACCACCCAGTCGCCCGCGGCCGCCGCCTCCGCCGCGGTGGCCGCCCGGGCCCGGGGGCCGAGCTCGGTGACCAGGTCGCTCAGCGACTCCGGTCCCCGGGAATTGCTCAGCACCACGTCGAGCCCGGCGTCCACGGCCAGCCGCGCGAGGGTGCCACCGATGTTTCCGCTGCCGATCAGTCCAAGGGTTGCCATACCCACCTCAATGCTTCCCCGCCCGTGGCTATTCCGCCCCGCCGGGCCGGCTCGCAGCGTGCGGCCTGTTTCTCGAAGTCCCCTGTGAGTCAAGCGAGTTGGGGTCGTGCTGGGGTATGGGCAAGGCCGCGCCGGTCCCGTAGCGTCGGCGGCGCGCATGCCCATCACCACGACCTCGGGGGCGGACCATGGAACGGACCGGGCGCGGCTTGGCGGGGCTGGTGCTCGCGGCACTCCTGGGGGTGACCGGGCTCGGCACCCCGGCCTCCGCGGCACCCGTGGCCGGGGCATCAGCGGCCGGGGAACCGGCGGCCGGGGCATCCGTGTCCAGGGCCGGCGACGAGGGCGCCGCCCCCTCCCGGCCCTCGTACGGCGCCGACCTGCGCGCCGACGCCACCGGCAGCCGGTGGACCGGCCGGGAGACGGTCACCTTCGGGAACCGTTCCGCCGAGCCGCTGCGCGAGGTCTACGTCCGCCTCTGGGGCAACGGCACCGACGGCTGCGGCACCCCACAGGCACCCTCCCCGGTCCGGATCGGCCGGGTGACCGGGGGAACCCCCGACGCCCCGTCGGTCGGATGCACCGCGGTGCGGATCGCGCTGCCCGCCCCGCTGCCGCCGGGCGGCCGGGCCACCGTCGGCTTCGACGTCTCGATCACCGTCCCCGACCGGCTGCACCGCTTCGGACGCGACGGAGACCACCGCTACCTCGGCAACGCCCTGCCGGTGCTGGCCGTCCGCGACGCGCAGGGTTGGCACCTGGACCCCGACGTCCAACGGGGCGAGAGCTACTACGCGCTGGCCTCCGACTTCCGGGTGACGCTCGACCACCCGACCGGGCTGAAGGTCCCGGCGACCGGCACCACCACCACCCGGCCGGGCACCCCTGGCCGCAGCGTCACCACCAGCACCGCGCGACAGGTGCGGGACTTCGCCTGGGCGGCCGGCCCGTTCCGCAGTGGTTCGGCCACGTCGCCGGGCGGCGTCACCGTGCGCGCGTACTGGACGGACGGCACCCCCGACGCCTGGGTGGAGACCGCCCGTGTCGAGGCGCTCCGCGCCGTCGACGACCTCGGCAAGCGGCTCGGACGCTACCCCTACGGCGAGGTCGACGTGGTCCTCAGCGACCGGTTCGCACCCATCGGCAGCATGGAGTTCCCCGGCCTGGTCCTGGTCTGGGCGGACGAGCAGGGCGGCGCCGTGGTCCACGAGCTGGCCCACCAGTGGTGGTACGGGATCGTCGGCAACGACGAGTACGCCTCGCCATGGCTCGACGAGGCCTTCGCCGTGTACTCCGCAGACGTGGTCACGGGTGACGACGGCGCGTACTGCGCGGAGTACGTCAGCTGGGAGAACGACACCCAGGCCGTCACCAACTCGATGGGCTACTGGGCCGCCTACGGCCCCGGCTGGAGCCGTTTCGTCTACACCAACGGCGGGTGCGTGCTGCACGACCTGGAGAAGGTGCTGGGCGCCCCGGCGATGGCCGCCATGCTGAAGGAGTACGTGCGCGACCACTGGTACGGGGTCTCGACGACCGCCGCGTTCCGGTGCGCCGCACAGGCGGCGACGACCACCGACCTCACCTCGTTCTGGCGCGAGCACCGCGTCCGCACGGGAGCGGCCTCGTGAGGCGCGGCGGCGCATTCTAGGGTGCCGGCGATCGTTTTCCGCCGAATACCCAGTGTTCCCGATCCGCCTGACGCCCAGTGGGTAGCGTCTGCGCTCATCACCCGGCGAGAGGTTCCGAACTCCGCCGGGGCCGTCAAGAGTCGAGGGAGCGAGTACTGATGGTGAGTGTGGAGACGTCTTTGAAGGAGGCGATGACCTCGATCGAGGGGAGCGTGGGGGTCGCGCTGGTCGACTACACGAGCGGCATGGCCCTCGGAACGCTGGGCGGGGGCAAGGACCTCAACCTGGAGGTGGCCGCGGCCGGGAACACCGACGTGATCCGGGCGAAGCTCCGCACCATGGAGATGCTGGGGATCAAGGAGGAGATCGAGGACGTGCTGATCACCCTCGGTGGTCAGTACCACCTCATCCGGCTGATCAAGGGCCGAGGGGGCAACGGTCTGTTCCTGTACATGGTCCTGGACAAGGCCAGGGCGAACCTGGCCATGGCGAGGCACCAGCTCAAGCGCATCGAATCAGAGCTGGAGCTGTAACCATTCGTCCTGCTTCCCGGCTCCGCACGCCCACGAGTTGAAAGAATCTTCAACTCGGCACATCTGAAAGTGATCAGCCGCGAGTGGGTCGGGGCCGGGAGGCGGGAGGATGGAAGGAGCTGGACGTCGCCGGTTCGGCAGGGGCCGGCCGCCGGACCGTGGAATGGTCGAACCCGGGTGGGAGTGTTGTCGCATGCAGGTGCCGCTGTACCAGGCCAAGGCGGAGTTCTTCCGCATGCTCGGACATCCCGTTCGGATCCGCGTACTGGAACTGCTTCAGAACGGCCCTGTTCCGGTGCGCGAACTGCTGAACGAGATCGAGATCGAACCGTCCAACCTCTCCCAACAGCTCGCGGTACTGCGCAGATCCGGCATCGTGGTCTCCATCCGCGACGGTTCCACGGTCAGCTACGCCCTGGCCGGCGGCGACGTGGCCGAACTCCTGCGGGCCGCACGGCGCATCCTCACCGAGCTGCTGGCAGGGCAGAGCGAACTCCTCGCCGAACTCCGCCACGCCGACACCTCGGTGCACACGGGACCGCCCACGCTGTGACGGAGGCCGCCTCCGGGTTCAGAAGGCGATGACGGGCCGGGTGGAGAAGGAGTCGTACAGGCCCTCGCCGTCCGGTCCGTACACGAACTCCGCGACGAACGGGTTGCGGTTGGCCGTCGCCAGCGGCAGCCAACCCAGCAGGTTGCCGTAGCCGCCGCAGACCGATTCACCGCCGTCGCCGCCGTGCACCGCGGAGGCGTCGCTCGTCAGCTCCGTCCGGTACGTGTCGTAGGCGATGTGCAGGCCCAAGGCGTTCAGGCCGTGCTGCGGGCCCGCCGGATCGGTGTACGGGATCCGGTCGAGCGGGCAGTCGCCGCCCCAACGGAACAGGGTGTCCGCACCGGCCCCGCAGGCGTGCTCCCATTCGTCGGAACTCGGCATCCGCAGCCCGCGCGACGCGAGCACGGCCGGCATGTCGGCGGGCGCCTCGGTCAGGTTCTCGTCCTCCACGGCCATGAGGACGGTCCCGAGCGTGACGCGCCGGCGGGGGCTGAGCACGTGCGCGAGGTACTCGCGCAGATCGAGACCGTACCCGTACCCCTCCTCCTGGCTCTCCTGGTAGTCGGCGGCCTGCTCGGGCGTCGGCTGCCAGGAGTCGAGGTCGAACCCCAGCGTCACGGAGCCGCCCGGCACGAGCGCGAACTCCCGGGCGTCCCGCTCGATCCGGGCACGGTGCATCCGCGCCCCGAGGTGCTCGACCGCCTCCACGGCGACCAGACGGCCACCCGCCGCATCGGCCGCCCGCCGCGCGACGTCGCGGGCGGTGGTCGGGTCGAACGACTGCCACTGGTCGAAGGTCAGGTCGGAGAGAGACATGGGCCGCAGTCTTCCACGCGCGCCCGACAGTGCCCGCCCCGGGGCGGTCGGCCGGCTATTCGCCGACGGCTCCGTCGATCGCCTCGCGCAGCAGGTCGGCGTGGCCGTTGTGCCGCGCGTACTCCTCGATCATGTGGGTGAGGACGTAGCGGAGCGAGATCGTTTCGCCCCGGAAGTCGACGGTGTCGTCGAGCGATTCGACGGAGGCGGTGACGGCGCGGGACCGGGCGCACTCCTCGCGCCACGTCTCGAAGGCCTCGTCGACATCGGCGTCCTCGACGTGGAACTCGGCGAACGTGCCGTCGACCTCGCCGGGCCAAGGCGGCCTGACGTCCTCGGCGTTCACGACCAGGCGGAACCAGCTCCGCTCGACCGCGGCCGCGTGCCGCACGAGGCCGAGCAGCGTGAGCCCCGAGGTCGGGACCGCCTTCCGCTTCAGCTGTTCGCCGGTCAGCCCGGCGCACTTCACGGCCAGGGTCGCCCGCTGATGGTCGAGGAACGAGGTGAGCGACGCACGGTCGTCGGCCACCTTGGACGGGGGTATGCGCTGATCATCGGTCACCGGGCGATCATGGCACGGGTCGGCTCTCCCGCGCCGCGCCGGCCGTGAGGCGGCGGACCTTGCCGGTCAGAGCACCAGGGTGCCGCCACCGGAGCCCCCGCCCAGGCGCGATCCGAGACGGGAGCGCAGCTCCTCGGCGGCCTCGCGGACCTCCGCCGAGCGGGTCTCCTCCCAGAGGATGCCGAGCAGCACCATGACGGCCCGTGCCTCGTCTTCGCTGATGAGCTTCAGCCGACCGTCGCCGGCCCGGTCGAGGAGTACGTCGAGAAGCTCTTCATCGCTGTCCATGTGGGGAACAACGCCGCGGCGCGCGGTGCGTCACCGGCGGACCGCGACGTCGGCCCGCGCCCGCGACCGCGCCGTGGTCACTCACCCGCGGTGAGCGCCCCGGTGCGCAGGAACTCCAGTCGGCGCCGTACCGCCTCCGTGGCTCCCGGCCGCCGCCCCGGGACGCGGCCCCGCAGGGAGGCCAGACGCGGCCCGAGTTCCGAGGCCCGATCGGGGTCCCGGAGTTGCTGCCACTGGTGGTGCGCACGGTCCACGGCCGCCTGGACGCCTGCGCTGTCCGGGGCCTCGTGAAGGGCGAGCCGGGCGTCGGCGGCTGCCATCCACAGCTCGCAGCTCGTTCGCGCGTCGCCGGAGAGGTGGGCCAGATCGGCCCGCACCTCCAGCCAGTGGACGGCCTCGACGGACCCCGCACCATGGGTCCGCACGGCCCAACGCTCCCACTGGACCGCGTGCGCGGCGGCCTCGCCGTGGCGGCCGACGTGCGCGAGGGAGAGGATCGCGGGCAGCGGATCCTCGGCAGGCGCCGCCGGAGCGAGCGCGGCCGGAGCGAGCGCGGCCGGAGCCGTCGTCGCGGAGGCCATCGCCGCTTGGGCCATCGCCGCGTGGGCCATGGCCACGGGTGCCCGCACGCCGTCCACGGAGAGGAGCAGCGCCCCGTCGTGACCGGCCTGGGCGGCGGCCCTGGCGTGGAGCTCGCCCGGCGGCGGGTTCAGTCCGCTGCGCCAGAGGGTGGCCACGGCCTGGAGGTAGGACGGCTCCGCGGCCGGTCGGTTGCGGGCCGGTGACGGTGCCACACGGCCGTGGAGGGCGATCCCGGGCCCGAGCGTCAGACCGTACGCGCTGATCTCGGGCCAGGCGTCGGGGGCGGCGACCAGGTCGACGATCACCCTCGTCGAGTCGGGGCGACGCGGCTTCAGTTCGCCGACCAGCCAGTCCCACGGCAGCCCCGTGTACCGCAGGGTCGCGGGAGTGGACCGGGCCAGCGCCAGGTGCAGCCGGTGCTGCCGCGCGTCGAGTTGGAGCTGCCCGGTGACGAGGAGGCTGAGCGGTCCCGGGGTCGCGGCGGCCGCGCGTACCCGGGTGAGCACGGTCTGCTGGTCCATCGGGTCGGCGAGCTCGACGATCGTGCCGGCCGGGGTTCCGGTGAGGGTGCTGGGTGGGACGGCCGCGAGGGTGGGCAGGACGCCGGTGGCGTTGATGAGCCGGCTCTTGCCCGTCGGCGCGGCCGCGAGGAGCAGTGCGGTCCCCGTCGTGTTCTCGCCTTTGATCACATGAGCACCGTACGCTCTCCCCGCCCCGGCGTGCCCCGGCAGGGAAGCCGAACCGTGACGAGGAGACCGCCGGCGGGCCGGGCGGCGAGGTCGAGGGTCCCGTCGTGGGCGCGGACGATGCTCTGCACGAGGGCGAGGCCGAGTCCGACACCCGCGTGCTCGTCGGTGCGTACGCGCTCCGTTCCGCGCCGGAAGGGTTCGCTGAGGGTCGGCACCAGCTCCGGCGGCACCCGATGCCCCGTGTTCTCGACCCGCAGCACGCCCGCGCCGTGCCGCGCCTCGGTGTGGACCGTCACGGTGCCGCCGGCGGGGAGGTTGTGGACGACGGCGTTCTGGACGAGGTTCGTCACCATCCGCAGCAGGAGTTCCGCCGAGCCGTCGGCCCATGCGCAGCCGCCGGTCAGGTCGAGTGCGACACCGCGCCGTTCGGCGAGGGGGAGCAGGGTCTCGGCGGCTTCCTCGGCGACGAGGGAGAGGTCGACGCGCTCACGGGTGAAGGTCCCGCGGTCGCTGCGGCTGAGCAGCAGCAGGGCTTCGGTGAGGCCGATCGCGCGGGTGTTGACGGCCTGCAGGCGTTCGAGGACTTCGTCCCGGTCGGCGGTGGGATCCCTGCGGGCGACGTCGAGCATCGTCTGCGAGATGGCCAGCGGGGTGCGCAGTTCGTGGGAGGCGTTCGCGGCGAACCTCTGCTGCTCGGCGACGTGTTCCTCCAGTCGGCCGAGCATCGTGTCGAACGCGTCGGCGAGTTCGCGGAATTCGTCCTGGCGGCCTTCCATGCGGATCCGGTGCGACAGCGATCCCTGCCCGGCCGCCCGAGCCGCGTCCGTGATCCGGGTGAGCGGTGCGAGCATCCGCCCGGCGAGGACCCATCCCCCGACGAGACCGAACGCGAGCAGGAAGACCATCGACGCGGCCGCGGCGGGGGCGAACATGCGCACCAGGAGGTAGCGGTTGGGCGAGGTCCACAGCAGACCCTTGGAGTTGTCGGGCACGTAGCGCAGCAGGAACACCCACACCACGGCCAGCAGCAGGGCTCCGGCGACCGCGAGGAACCCGGCGTAGCTGAGGGTGAGCTTCAGCCGGGCACTGAGCCCCGGGCGTCTACGCATGGGTACCACTCGGGTGGGTGCCGTCGGGGCTGGTGCCGATGCGGTAGCCGACGCCCGGCACCGTGACGATGACCCATGGCTCGCCGAGCCGTTTGCGCAGGGCGGAGACGGTGATGCGGACGGCGTTGGTGAAGGGGTCGGCGTTCGAGTCCCAGGCCCGCTCCAGCAGTTCCTCGGCGCTGACGACCCCGCCTTCCGCCGCGACCAGCACTTCGAGCACGGCGAATTGTTTCCGGGTGAGGGCGACATGGCGTCCGTCGCGGAAGACCTCCCGGCGGAAGGGGTCCAGGCGCAGGCCCGCGATCTCCCGGACCGGGGGCCGGGCGTGGGCGCGCCTGCGGTCGAGGGCCCGTAGCCGCAGGACGAGCTCCCGCAGCTCGAACGGCTTGGTCAGGTAGTCGTCGGCACCGAGCGCGAACCCGGACGCCTTGTCGTCGATCCGATCGGCAGCGGTGAGCATGAGGATCGGCATGCCGCTGCCGGAGGCGACGATGTGCCGGGCGACCTCGTCGCCGGAGGGGCCGGGGACGTCGCGGTCGAGGACGGCGAGGTCGTAGGAGTTGACCCTCAGCAGTTCCAGGGCACAGACGCCGTCGCCGGCGATGTCGGCGGCGATCGCCTCCAGCCGCAGACCGTCACGGACGGCCTCGGCCAGGTACGGCTCGTCCTCCACGATCAGTACGCGCATGTCCGAAGCCTAAGCAGTACGACATATCGCCGACGTATCCGACGCCGCTCAGCCCGCCGGCTCCCGCTCGGGTGCCGATGCCGATGCCGATGCCGATGCCGATGCCGATGCCGGCTCCGGCGCCGGCACGGGCGCCGGGGTGCGCCACCAGCGGCGCGACGCCAACCCGGCCAGAAGGGCGCCGACCGCGTTGACCAGTACGTCGTCCACGGAGGACACCCGGTCCAGCCGCAGGACGTACTGCGCGACCTCGACCAGGACCGAGCAGCCCGCCCCCAGCGCCAGGATCCGCGCCGGGGACGCCAACGCCGCGAACCGCAGCGGGGCGAAGAACCCCAGGGCCGCGAAGACCAGCAGGTTCCCGATGATCCCGAGCGGCCCCATCGTGGCGAGGTCCCGCAGCGGCACCAGGCTCACCCGGCCGGGGACGACGCCGGCACCGGCGCCCGGCATCATCGTCAGCCAGACGAACGGCACCGTCCCGTGCACCACGCCCACCTCGGCGAGCGAGGTCCGCCACGCGCGTGCGACACCGGCGGCGCGCCGCCGACGCGCCAGGAGCCAGGCCACCAGCAGGGCCGGCGGCAGCGCGACCAGCGTCATGAGCACCACACCGTTGAACGTGTCGAAGCAGCCGTGCCACCGCCCGGCCGCGCACATCGGAGCGGACATCATGAGCGGCCGCCGCATCACGAACAGGAGGGCCGCCGGGCCGAGTATCGCCAGGCCGAGGAGCACGACCCGGAGCGTGCGGCGGGGCGGTGAGGGAGATGCGCTGTGGTCCATGCACCCATGGGAGCCGGAGGGTCGTTGCGAGGGCGTATGCGATTTTCCATACACCCGCGATACACCGGCCGGACGTACGCGATCATGATCCAATGGACACTCGATTCCTCGGCATCCCGGAGCTCGCCGAAGCCCCGTCGTCCGCGGCGGTCGTGGTCGACGTCATGCGCGCTTTCACGGTGGCCGCCTGGCTCTTCGCGCGGGGCGCGGAGAAGACGGTGCTCGCCGGGTCGCTGGACGAGGCACGGGAACTCACGGCACGCCACCCGGACTGGGCGGCGCTCAAGGACGGTCCGCCCGCGCCGGGGTTCGAGCTGGTCAACTCGCCCGGCCTGCTGCGCTCCGTCGACCTCGGCGGCCGGACCGTGGTGCAGAAGACCACGGCCGGGACGGTCGGCGCCCTCGCCGTCAAGGACGCCCAGCTTGTGCTGTGCGCCGGTTTCGTGGTGGCGGAGGCGACGGCCCGGTTCCTGCGTGCCCGTGCCTTCGACAGCGTCACGTTCGTGGTCACCGGCGAAGACGGGCGGGCCGAAGAGGACCTGGCGTGCGCCCAGTACATCGCGGGCAGGGCCGCCGGGGCCGGGACGGACGCGGCCGGCTTCCTCCGCCGCGCGGCGCGATCGAGGGCCGCCGCCGAACTGGCGCAGGGGGTGCGCGAAGGCGCCCACCCCGACGACGTCGCGCTCTGCCTCGAACTCGACAGGTTCCCCTTCGCCATGGTCGCGTCCGTGGAGGACTCGCTGATGGTCCTGCGCCCGTACGCCGTGCCCGCGCCGCGGACCGGCTGACACCCGTCACCCCGGACCCGTCAGAGTGGACCCGCGGACGCAAGCCCGTGGTGGGGCAGTGCCGCCGGTACGCCCCGTCCGCCCGGCCCGATCACGTCGCGCCATGGAACGAATTGTTCGTACACGTGAGCCGGTCCGGTTCCTCTGTCGGATTTTCCGGCGGGACTGAAGTGACGATCCGGCATTTCGCGCCCGCCGCGCGCCCGCCGCTGCGATGCTTCCGCCGTTGTCACCGGGCCGCCGCTGCGCGGGCGGTCCTCGATACCGGCTCCGAGGGGGAGACTTCGATGTCATCGATCGCCGCGTCACGCGGACCAAGACCCTGGTGGCGGGGCCGCCTGATGGCCGTGGCCGCGTCGTCCGCACTGGCCGCGGGCGGCCTGACGGTCCTGGCGGGTCCGGCGGCGGCGGAAGGCGTGTGCGCCGCCCCGGTCGTGACGGACGCCGTCACCACGGTCACCTGCGCGGCGGGCGGGTCCGGAAGCCTCACCGTGCCCGACGACGTGTCCAGTGCCGTCGTCACCCTCGACGGCGCCGGAGGCGGCAACGCCTACGACGGCACGCCGGGCGGCAAGGGCGCGCACGTCGTGGCGACCGTCCCCGCGACGCCCGGGCAGACGTTCAACGTCGCCGTCGGAAAGCGCGGCGCCAACGCGACCGCGAACGCGCAGTTCGGCGCGCCCGGGTCCGGCGGAGCCCTCGTCGCGGTGACGACGGCCGCCGGCGCACCCCTGCTGACGGCGGGTTCGGGCGGCGGGGCGGGCGGACCGGGCATCGGCTCCCCGGCCTTCCCGGGAGCGCCCGGCGGCGACAGCGGCGGCGCGGGCGCCAACGGCAACGGCCAGGCCCCCGACGCGCAGGGCGGTACGGGCGGAGGGCCGGGCACCGACACCGCCGGCGGGACGGCCGGTACCGGCGGGTTCGGTACCGACAACGAGGGCGCGAACGGCTCCCCGGGCGCCTACCCGAACGGCCCCGGAGGCTCGGCGGCCCAGGGCGTCTTCAGCCCCACCGGCGCCGGCGGTCGCGGCGGCGCCGGATACGGCGGCGGAGGCCGGGGCGGAGCCGGCGGCCGGTACGGAACCACCGGCGGCGGAGGCGGTGGCGGAGGCGGCGGATCCAGCCTGGTCTCCGGCACGGTCCCCGGCTCACCGGTCACCCTGACCAACGGCGCCAACGCCGGGGACGGCCGCATCGTGTTCGCCTTCCACCGGGACGCGCCCACGGTCACCGCCATCAGCCCGGCCACCGGGTCCGCCGCCGGCGGCGTCTCGGTGACGGTCACCGGCACGAACCTGGCGGGCGCCGGCATCACCTTCGGCGCGGGCAACCCCGCCACCGGCGTCACCTGCACCCCGACCTCCTGCACCGTCACCGCACCGGCCGGCACGGGCACGGTGGACGTACAGGCCACCACCCCCGCCGGCACCAGCGCACCGACCGCCGCCGACCGCTTCACCTACATTCCCGTACCCGTGGTGACCTCGCTCAGCCCGTCCACGGGCACGACGGACGGCGGTACCGTCGTCACGGTGGGCGGCACCGGCCTGGGCGGCGCCACCGCGCTCACCTTCGGCCCCGGCAACCCGGCGGGCAACCTGTCCTGCACCGCCACCACGTGCACGGCCACCGCACCCGCGCACGCCGCGGGCCCCGTCGACGTGCAGGTCACCACGCCCGGCGGCACCAGTGCCGTGGCCGCCGGGGGACGGTACACCTACCAGCTCCCGCCCGCCGACATCGACGTCGACCTGACGGCGCAGCCGGGCCTGAGCCTCCTCGTCCCCTACCTCGGCTACACCCTCACCGCTCACAACACCGGCCCCGGTACGGTCACGTCGGCCACGCTCACGGCGACACTGCCGCCGGGCACGTCCGCCACCTCCCTCGCTCCCGGGTGCACCGTCATGGGGCCCACCGTGACCTGCGTCTACGGCACCATCGCGAGCGGCGGCGCCTCGGCCAAGACGTTCCGGGTCCCGCTGAGCCTGCTCTCGCTGGGACGCGTCTCGGTCACCGCCACCCGGACGGCGTCCGCCCCGACCGACCCCAACACGCTCAACGACAGCGCGACCGCCTCCTGCACGGTCGTCTCCGTCCTCCTGGCCACCTGTCCCTGACCCCCGGACAGCGCCCGGCCCGACACCCCGCTGCCCCGCGAGCCCACCGGCTCGCGGGGCAGTGCCCGCCCCGGGCCCGCGCGGGGGACGCCTTGACTTCGTCGGGCCGCTGCCCGACCCTCGGGCGCACCCCCGGCCCGCTTCGCCGGGGCCCACAGCGCGGAGGGCGACGTATGGGACAACTCGACGGCAAGGTCGCGGTGGTCACGGGCGGCTCGTCCGGCATCGGGCTGGCGATAGCGACCCGCTTCGTCCGGGAAGGCGCCCGGGTCTTCCTCACCGGGCGGCGCGAGGCGGAACTGGCCCGGGCCGCCGCCGCATTGGGCGGTTCGGTGATCGCCGTCCCGGGTGACGTCACCCGCGAGGCCGACCTCACCCGCCTCCACACGGCGGTGGAAGAGGCGGGCAGCCCCGTGGACATCCTGGTGGCCAACGCCGGGGGCGGCCGGCCCGCCGGACTCGCCGATCTCACCCGGGACGGTTTCGACCTGACGACGGACCTCAACTTCAAGGCGACCTACTTCACCGTGCAGCGCGTACTGCCGCTGTTCGAGGACGGCGGGTCGATCGTCCTGCTCGGCTCGGCAGCCGGCTCCGCCGGGTCCACGCGCTTCGGCGTCTACGCCGCGACGAAGGCCGCCGTCCGGTCGATGGCCCGCAGCATGGCCCTGGAACTGGCCGGCCGCGGGATCCGCGTCAACACGCTCAGCCCCGGC
The DNA here is from genome assembly GCF_042892775.1 of Streptomyces sp. NPDC001717. NCBI lineage: Bacteria > Bacillati > Actinomycetota > Actinomycetes > Kitasatosporales > Streptomycetaceae > Streptomyces > Streptomyces sp. NPDC001717. The sequence continues at coordinate 212,652 of NZ_JBIAUK010000011.1, forward strand.
CCGATCGCCACCCCGTCCCTGGCGATGGCCCCCGCCGAGGTCATCGAGGAGGCGACGGCCCGCGTCCCCCTCGGCCGCGCCGGCCGCCCCGAGGAGGTCGCCGCCGCCGCCCTCTTCCTCGCCTCACCCGAGAGCAGCTACATCACCGGGATCGAACTCTTCGTGGACGGGGGCGCGCGCCAGGTCTGACGGGAGGCGCCTCGGCCGCTCTTCCACACCGGGCTCCACCCGACCGGGCGCGCGCCACCCGGAGGAGCTCTGCGGCACGGTCACATGGTCAGGTGCCCGAAAACGGCGGCGATCAGGACCCCGGCGGCGAAGACGAGGAAGCTGACCACCGTCATGACGGCGAGCCGGCGGCGGCCGACCCCGACCCGCATCGTGTCGTGGTCGTGCCCTCCGGCCGCCGCGGGGCCCGGCCCGTCGGAGAGCGTCGCGCCCGCCAGGGCCGCTCCCGCGGCGAGGGGCACCGGCTCCGCGTCGCGGACGGTCATCATCCCGTGCTTGAGCCCCCGGTCCACCAGCCACCAGTTCATCGGCAGCGCCACGAGGAACCCGGCGCACAGGGCGATGGACATGATGAACCAGAAGGTGGGCCCCGTGGGACTGGGGTGGGGCACGGTGTTGGTCATCCAGGGGTTCATGACCGCGGTCATGCCGCCCATGACCGCGTTCATCGACAGCAGCTCCGCGATGAACGTCTTCCTCAGCGACGCGCGGTAGCCGCCGAACATGTCCTTCATGAAGAGGGCCTGGAAGACGGTCCAGCCGAACAGGAAGCCCAGGGCGTACTCGCACAGCAGCTCCTCCCACGGCTGGACCCCGAGGTTGTGGGTGATCACCGCCGCGACGAGGATGCCGACGCCGTCACCGGCCACGCAGTGCATGGTGGAGCCGACGACCTGCCGCCACTTCGCCGCCACGTACTGCTCGTGCGTTCCGGGCAGCGGCTCACGGCAGCTGAGCACGTACGTCAGGGCGCCGAACAGGCTGCTGAAGGCGGTGACGATGACGAAGCCCCACTTCATCACCGTCGCTTCCGGCGTCCTGCGGATGTCGACGGCGACGAAGGCCACGGCGACGGCCACTTGCAGGAACCACAGCAGCATCACGCCTTCGAGCAGCACGGACGCCTCCCGTCGATCACTCCCGACAGCCTGTCAGGCCTCCGGGTGACCGGCCACTCGGAGGCCGTCGGCCCTGGCGGTGCCGCCCACGCGGATCCGGACGCCCGAGGGCCCGGCGTGCGCCGTGGCGGTGACCGTGGCGGGGCTGCCGACCGCGTCGCCCATGTCGACGGCGATGCGCGTGATGCCCCGCCGGGCCAGGAGGGCGGCGAGGCAGGCGGTGCTGTTCGCGTTGGCGATGTCCTCCGGGACCCCGATCGACGGCGCGAACATCCGGGCCGCCTGCCCGCCCGCCGGCGAGGGCGGCGAGTAGACGTACGCGCCCAGCAGACCCAGCCGGTCGCAGGCGTCACGGAGCCCGTCGAGGTCCGGGTCCATGGCGGCCAGCGCGGCGCGGCTCTCGACGGGCACCAGCAGGCGCTCGCGGCCCACCCCGGCCACCCGTACCCCCGGAGCGGCAGCCTCCGCGGCGGCGCCCAGCGCCGGGAGCGCAAGGCCCAGCTCGGCGGAGGTCGGGTGCCGGAGACCGACGGGGCCGGGGTCGAAACCCGTGGAGAAGTACGGGGACGACGCGCCCGGCGCCCCCTCCCGCACCGCCCGGCCGTCGAACGTACGGGTGGACGTGCGGAGGGTCACCCGGTACTCCGCACCGGCCTCCGCCCCCGCCCGGGAGGCCAGGAAGGCCAGCGCGGCGACCGTGCCGTGGCCGCACGCGGGTAGCTCGCCCTCGGAGGTGAAGAAGCGGAGGCGGACTCCGGGCGGCTCCGCCGCGCCCGGGCGCGGCACCTGGAGGAAGACGGCGTGCGAGGTCCCCTGTTCCAGGGGCACGCGCCGGCGGTCCTCGTCGTCCAGCCGGTCGTCGTCCACCACGACCGCGGTGGGGCTGCCACCGGCGCCGTCGCGAAGACAGGCGCGTACGAGCACGAACGGGTTCACGGTTGCTCCTCCCCGAGCGGCACGGCCGGCGACCCCGTGGCCGGGCCCCCTCCGGGGGACGACCCCGCCTCCCCGGGGAAATAGTCTGGACCCTCCAGTGACTGGAGACAGCAGAGTGGGGGACATGGACGCCACGACCCTCTGCTCGATCGGGGAGCTCTCCCGAAAGACCGGCCTGCCCGTGAGGACCATCCGGTTCTACTCCGACGAGGGGTTGGTGGCGCCTACCACCAGGAGCCCCGCCGGCTACCGGCTCTACGGCCTCGACGCACTGCTCCGCCTGGAACTCCTCCGCACGCTGCGTGAGCTGGGCATCGACCTCGCCACGATCCGGCGCGTACTGGACCGAGAACTCTCGGTGGCACAGGTCGCCGCGGCGCAGGCAGATGCCGTGGACGCCCGGATCCGGGTACTGCGGCTGCGTCGGAGCGTTCTTCGAGCCGTGGCCGCGAGCGGGGCAGGACCCGAGGAGATCAAGCTCATGCACAGGCTCACCCGGTTGTCCGGCGAGGAACGCCGACGTCTGATCGACGATTTCATGGACGACACCTTCGGAACCTCCGGCGACGAGGAAGGCGTCCCGGCCGCGGCGGCGATGCTCCGCGCCGCCACCCCCGACCTCCCCGACGACCCGTCCGGCGAACAGGTCGCCGCGTGGGTGGAGCTCGCCGAACTGGTCGGTGACGAGGACTTCCGGGCGCGCGTGCGCCGAACGGCCGTGCACCAGGCGGCCGGAAGCGGAACCGGCATCGAGGGCGAGGCCGGCGAGGAGCTGATGGACCTCGTCCGCCGGAAGGTGGCCGAGGCCGGGGAGTCGGGCATCGACCCCCTCGACCGCCGGGCCGCACCCGTCGTCGACGACCTCGTGCACCGCTTCGCCGAGGCCTTCGACCGCGCTCCCGACGCCGCGTTCCGGGACTGGCTGGCCCGGCGGTTCGAGGAGGGTTACGACCCCGCGGTGGAGCGGTACTGGCGGCTGGTGTGGATCGTCAACGGCTGGCAGGTCGTACCGAACCTGACCCCGGCGCACCCCTGGCTCATCCGGGCCCTGCGGGGCGGCCGCGACGCATAGGCGCGGCGAGAGCGGTGACCACCCCGACTACGACGTGCGGCGCGAGATCGACGACCTGGACGCGCTGATCGCGCACGTGGGCGGGCCGGTGCTGCTCTTCGGGATGTCCTCCGGAGCGGTCCTGGCCCTGGAGGCGGTGGCCCGCGGCAGCGCGGTCCGCGCCCTGGCCCTGTACGAGCCGCCGTTCGTCGTCGACGGCGCCCGCGCCCCGCTGCCGGACGACTACGTCGACCGCGTGACGGAGCTCGTCGCGCGCGGGCAGAGCGCCGAGGCTCGCCTACTTCCTGGCCGCCGGGCTCGGCATGAACGGCGAAGCCGTCGCCGCGATGCGCGACACCCCCGTCTGGGCGGCCTGGGAGTCCGCTTCCCCGACCCTGCCGTACGACGGCCGGCTGATGAGGGACACCATGTCCGGCCGCCCGCTGCCCGCACACCGCCGGCGGTCCGTGAGGATCCCCGTCCTCGTCGGCCACGGCGGGGCGGGCGAGGCGTACATGGCCAACGGCGCGAGGCAGCTCGCCTCCCTCGGCGACCACTACACCCTGCACGTCTTCCCGGGCCAGGACCACGGCATCGATCCGCGCGCCCTCGCACCCGTGCTGACCGCCTTCTTCACCACGGGACGGCCGGACTGACGGCGTACGGTACCTGCGTTCAGCGGGGTGGCGGGTGCGTGGCCAGCCAGTGGCGCGCGATCTGTTCGCGCGTGGCGACCCACGCCCCGCCGCGCCGCTCGACGTGCTTCAGGAAGCCGTCCAGGACGCGGATGCGGCCGGGCCGCCCGATGATCCGGCAGTGCATGCCGACGCTCATCATGCGCGGGCGGTCGGCGCCCTCGGCATGGAGCGCGTCGAACGCGTCGACGAGGTACGAGAGCATGTCGTCGGCGGTGGTGAAGCCGTGCACGATCAGGAACTTGAAGTCGTTGGTGTCGAGGCTGTACGGAAGCACGAGGTGCGGTCGACCGGCGGCCTCCACGTAGAACGGCAGGTCGTCGGAGTAGTCGTCCGAGTCGTAGAGGAAGCCGCCCTCCTCGGCGACGAGCCGCCGCGTACTGCCGCTCGTACGGCCGGTGTACCACCCGACGGGCCGGCGTCCCACGAGCCGCTCGATCGTGCGGACCGAGCGGGCGATGTCGGCGCGTTCCACGTCCTCGGGGACGTGCCGGTAGTCGATCCAGCGCCAGCCGTGGCTCGCCACTTCCCACCCGGCACCGCCCATCGCCCGCGCGGCGTCCGGGTTCTGCTCCAGTGCCCGGCCCACGGCGTAGACGGTGAGCGGCGCGCCGTGCGCCGCCAGGGTGCGGTGGATGCGCCAGAAACCGGCGCGCGAGCCGTAGGCGAACATCGACTCGACGTTCAGGTCCCGCCCGCCGACCACGGGCGGCGCGCCGACGATCTCGTGCAGGTACCCCTCGGAGGCGGCGTCCCCTTCGAGGACGCTCTGTTCCCCGCCCTCCTCGTAGTTGAGTACGAGACTGACGGCGACCCGGGCTCCACCGGGCCACGCGGCGTGCGGCGGCTCGGCGCCGTAACCCGTGAGATCGCGCTGGTGCTCGGACACGGGCGCACCCTACCGCCGATCGGGCGCGCGCCCGAGGGTGGCGGGCCCGACGCGGCCGTCCGCTCCCGGACGGAGCAGCCGTGCGGTCAGTGGGAGTGCCCGCCGGGCTCGGCCTCGGTGGAGCCGGTGCCGGCGGGTGCGCTCGCGGCGTCGGCGGGCCCGCCCGCCCGGACGGTGAAGGCCGCCGTCCGGACCTTGCCCTCGTGCCGGAAGTCCAGGAACAGCCGGTACGTCCCGGCGCTCGGGGCCGTGGCGGTGAAGGAGACCTCGGGTCCGGGGCCGCCCCCGTTGGGGTGGACGTGGAGGTAGGCCAGGTCCCCGTCGCGCAGGGCGACCAGGTGGCCGTACGCGCCGAGGTAGGGCTCCAGGTTCGTGACGGGCTTTCCGTCCTTGCCGACGGTGAGCCGGAGTTCGCCCGCCTTGCCCGGGTCCAGGGTGCCGCCCAGCGTGACGCCGTAACCCTCGACCTCCGCCGTCCCGGAGGCCGGCGGCATCGGGGCGGGAGCGTACGTGCCGGGCACGGCGAGATCCGCGCCGAGGGTGACGCCCTTCGCGCCGTCCGCGGCCGGGGTGAAGTCGGCGAAGGCCTTGTAGCCGCCTGCCGCGGGCAGGTCCACCGGCGTCGACCAGGTCCCGTCGGCCGCCCGGACCGGGTGCAGGTGGCGGTAGACCGTGAGGTCGCGCGAGGCGACGATGAAGTGCAGCTCCTTGCCGTGCTCGGTCTTGTACGCCGTGACCTTGCGTCCGTCCCGATCCTTGATCGAAAAGCTGAGCTCCGCGGGGCCCGGTCCGATCTGCCTCGTGTCCAGGGACAGCGTGTAGCCGGCGTCCGAGACCTGCAGCCCGCCGGGCGCCGATGCCGGGGCCGCTTCCCGAGGGCCGCCGTGTCCCGCATGTTCCGCCCCTTCCGGGGCGCCCATCGGGCCGACGCCCGTGCCGACTCCGTACGCGGTTCCGAAGACCGCGGTGAGGGCGGCGGCGAAGGCGGTGATCTTCAGTCCGGTGTTCATCTCTGCTCTCCCGTGCGAGGGGTGGGGGCGCGGCGGCTGCCGGCGCTCGCCACCATACCCCCCAGGGGTATCAAGTCAAGCGATCGGATCTCTTGCGTCGGATACCCATGGGGGGTATATCTGAGGGCGTCGAAGTCGATACCCCCACCGGGTATCGAAACGCATGGCGAATGGAGAGAACCATGTCCTGCTGTACTCCCGAAGGCACCTGCGGCACGAACGCCGGCACGAACGCCGGGACGGCGACCGCCGTGGCCGTGGCCGTGGCGGACACCACCGTCAGCACCGCGTACCGCATTTCGGGCATGACCTGCGGACACTGCCGTACGGCCATCGCCACCGTGGTCGGAGCCCTCGACGGCGTCGTCTCCGTCGACGTGGACCTGACCGGCGGCCTGGTCACGGTGACCACCGTCGGCGAGCCCCACGACGACGCCATCGCGGCCGCGATCGACGAGGCCGGGTACGAGCTCACCGGCCGCGCCGCCTGACACCCCGCACCGACCGTGTCCCTGCCGGGGCCCGTCCGCCCGGGCCCCGGCCCGTTCCCAGCCCTCCCGCGCACGAACGAGGAGCAGCACCCGTGATCACCACCGTCGGCGCCGCCGAGATCGAACTCGCCATCGGCGGCATGACCTGCGCCTCGTGCGCCGCCCGCATCGAGAAGAAGCTCAACCGCATGGACGGGGTCGAGGCCACCGTCAACTACGCGACGGAGAAGGCCAAGGTCACCTTCGACGCGGACGACGTGTCCGTCGCGCAGCTGATAGCCACCGTCGAGGCCACCGGCTACACCGCGCACGAACCCGCCCCGGTCCGTACGGACGCGCCGGGGGACGCCGTCGACCCGGCGGGGGACCACGACGAACTGCGCCCGCTCCGGCAACGCCTCGTCACCGCCGTGTCCCTCGCCGTCCCCGTCATCGCGATGGCGATGGTCCCGGCGCTCCAGATCGAGTACTGGCAGTGGCTCTCGCTGACGCTGACCGCGCCCGTGGTCACCTACGCGGCCTGGCCCTTCCACCGCGCAGCCTGGACCAACGCCAGGCACGGCGCGGCCACCATGGACACCCTGATCTCGGTCGGCACGACGGCCGCGTTCCTGTGGTCGCTGTGGGCGCTGTTCTTCGGCACCGCCGGCACTCCCGGCATGACCCACGCCTTCGAGTTCACGATCGCCCGCACCGACGGCGCGGGCAACATCTACCTGGAGGCGGCGGCCGGAGTCACCGCCTTCATCCTGGCCGGCCGCTACTTCGAGGCCAAGTCCAAGCGCAAGGCCGGCGCCGCCCTCAAGGCGCTGCTGGAACTCGGCGCCAAGGAGGTCACGGTGCTGCGCGGCGGCCGAGAGGTCACCGTGTCGACCGCCGAACTCCAGGTCGGGGACCGCTTCCTGGTCCGCCCCGGCGAAAAGATCGCCACCGACGGCACCGTCGTCGAAGGCTCCTCCGCCGTCGACGCCTCCATGCTCACCGGGGAATCCGTACCCGTCGAGGTCGGCGTGGGCGACCCCGTCACCGGCGCCACCCTGAACGCCGGCGGCCGCCTGGTCGTCGAAGCCACCCGCGTGGGAGCCGACACCCAGCTCGCCCGGATGGCGAAGCTCGTCGAGGACGCCCAGAACGGCAAGGCCGCCGCCCAGCGCCTCGCGGACAAGATCTCCGCGGTCTTCGTACCCGTCGTCATCGGCCTCGCACTGGCCACCCTCGGCTTCTGGCTCGGCTCCGGCGCCGGACTCACGGCGGCCTTCACGGCGGCCGTCGCCGTCCTGATCATCGCCTGCCCGTGCGCCCTGGGCCTGGCCACCCCCACCGCCCTCATGGTCGGCACCGGCCGCGGCGCCCAACTCGGCATCCTCATCAAGGGCCCCGAAGTCCTGGAGACCACCCGCAAGGTCGACACCGTCGTCCTCGACAAGACCGGCACCGTCACCACCGGCAGGATGACCCTCCTCGCCGTCCACACCACCGACGACACCGACGAGACCGAAGTCCTGCGCCTCGCGGGTGCGTTGGAGCACGCCTCCGAGCACCCCATCGCCCAGGCCGTCGCCGCCGGCGCGGCCGCCGAGGCCGGCGCCCTCCCCACCCCCGAGGACTTCGCCAACGTCCCCGGCCTCGGAGTCCAGGGCGTCGTGGACGGCCACGCCGTCCTCGTCGGACGCGAAAAGCTCCTCGCCGAGTGGGCCATCGACCTGCCCGTGCACCTGGAGCGCGCGAAGGCGCGGGCCGAGGCGGCCGGCCGTACCGCCATCGCCGTGGCCTGGGACGGTGAGGCCCGCGCCGTCCTGGAGGTCGCCGACGCGGTCAAGGAGACCAGCGCCGAGGCGATCCGGCGGCTGCGCTCCCTCGGCCTCACCCCCATCCTCCTCACCGGCGACAACCGGGCCGTGGCCGAAGCCGTCGCGGCCGAGGTCGGCATCGAACAGGTCATCGCCGAGGTCATGCCCCAGGACAAGGTCGACGTCGTCAAGCGACTCCAGGCCGAGGGCCGCAGCGTGGCCATGGTCGGCGACGGCGTCAACGACGCGGCCGCACTCGCCCAGGCCGACCTGGGCCTGGCCATGGGCACCGGCACCGACGCCGCCATCGAGGCGGGAGACCTGACCCTCGTACGAGGCGACCTGCGGGCCGCGGCCGACGCCATCCGCCTCGCCCGCAAGACCCTCGGCACGATCCGCTCGAACCTGTTCTGGGCCTTCGCCTACAACATCGCGGCCCTCCCGCTCGCCGCGGCCGGACTGCTCAACCCGATGATCGCCGGAGCGGCCATGGCCTTCTCCTCGGTCTTCGTGGTCGGCAACAGCCTCCGCCTGCGGGGCTTCCGGGCCGCCACCGACTAGGCCACGTGGACGCCATGCCAGGACGCCGCCCCTCCACGGAACGAACTCCGCGAAGGGGCGGTTCGCCGTACCGGCTCCGCGGGCGGGGCCGTCAGGAGCCGGGGCACGACCACCGCGACACCATCGCGAAGCTCATGACCCCCATCCTGCCTGGCCATGTCGTAAGGGCCCCTCACTCGTTGGGGGACGAGTGTCGTCCGCGCGCCGTCCTTCCGCCGAAAGCCCCTCCTCTCCCCGCCCGCACCTCGTCGTCGCCGCCATGGGCTGCGCAGGCGGCATGGTCATGCTGGATCAGACCGTCGTCGCCGTCGCCCTCGACCCGGTGGCGCGGAGCCTGGGCTTCACCACGTTCGCCCTCCACGCCGTGGTGCTCGTCTACAGCCTGGCGGCGGCCGCGTTCACGCCGGTCGGAGCCATGGCCTCACGCCGATTCGGCCTCGTGCGCACCTTCCGGTGCGGGACCGCCGTGTTCATGGTCGCCTCCGGGCTCTGCGGCCTCGCGCCGGGCGGGGACGCCGCCGAGCCGTACCTGCTCACGACCAGGGCCGTGCAGGGCATCGGCGCCGCCCTGATGCTGCCGGTGGCCACGACGCTGATCGCGGACGTGTACGAGGAGCGGGAACGCGGCCGGGCACTCGCCGCCTACGCGGGACTGGCGCAGATCCTCTTCGTCATGGGGCCCGTGGTCGGGGCGGTCCTCATCGTGTGCTTCGGATGGCGGTCCGTCTTCCTCGTCAACGTGCCCGTCGGCGCGCTGACCCTCTGGACGATCGGCCGGGCGCGCGTCCGCACCGAGGCCGGCGGCGGCACGATCACCCCGGGCCAGCCCCTCGCCGTGATCGTCTCGTTGGGCCTGCTCGTCTGGGGGCTCTACCAGTGCGGAGTCTGGGGCGTCACCGATCCGCGGACCTTCACCGCCCTGGTGACGGGCTCGCTGACGCTGGCCCTGACCGTGCGGCTCGTCCTGCGGTCCCCGCGGCCCCTCGTGGACCTGCGGCTGCTGCTCATCCGGCCGTACGCCGTGGAAGTCGCCCTCACCTTCCTGGTGCAGGCCGCGCAGCTCGTCGTGATCGTGCACGGCACGCTCTTCCTGCGGCAGACCCTGCACCTGTCGCTCCCGGCCACCGGCACGGCCCTGTTCCCCCTGGTCGCCTCCTTGACGACGGGCACCTTCCTGTCCGGGTACCTGCTGGACCGCTTCCGGTCGATCAGGGTGCCCGTGGTGCTGGGTCTCACCGCCGCCACGGCGGGCGCCGTGGTCTGGACGGTCGCGCTTCCGGCGGGGGAGTACCGCTGGCTGGTCCCCGGGATGTTCCTCACGGGACTGGGAATGGGGCTGCCGGTCCCCGCCCTGAGCGCCGAGATGATGCGCGCGGTCCCCGCGGACAAGCGGCCCGACGCGTCCGTCGTCCGGCAGACGCTCCGCCAACTGGGCGGGGCGATCGGCCTGGCGAGCGCGGGAGCCGTGGTCCTCGCCATCAACAGCGAGGCGGCGGACGAGGCCGGCATCGTCAGCGCCGAAGCCACCCCCGGCGCCTTCGCGGTCGCGAGCTGCGCCCTGGGCATCGCCCTCCTTCTCGCGGCCACGGCCCTGCCGAAGGGCCGGCCCGCCGCCGCGCCGCCCCACGGGTGAATGCGGTCCATCCCGGTGCGGGCGGGGTGGGATGAACCGGATGCCGCGTGGCCGGCGCCGGCGACAAGCTGTCGGCGAGCGAGTGCCCTGCCGGACCGAGGTGAGCGGGAGGACCCCGACATGCCCCTGACGAACGCCGAGGCGAACGAAGAGGCGAACAGCGAGGCGAACGGCGAGGCCGACATCGAGACGGACGTGCTGATCGTCGGCGGGGGGCCGGTCGGGCTCACCGCGCGGGCCCTCCTGGAGCGCTGGGGCGTACGGACCCTGCTCGTCGAGAAGCACCGGGAACTGTCACCGTTCCCCCGGTCCCGCCTGGTCAACGCACGCTCGATGGAGATCTTCCGCCGGCTCGGCATCGAGGCCGACATCGCCGCCCGCGCGTTCCCGCCGAAGTTCGGCCGCGTCCGCTTCCGAGACACCCTCTACGACAGCGACTTCGCCACCGCCGCGATGGTGGGGGTCGACGCACCGATCCCCGAAAGCCCCGTGACCGGCGTGGTCACCTCACAGGACCGCCTGGAACCCACTCTCCTGGCCGCGGCGGACGGGCCGCTGCGCTTCGGCACGGAGCTCGTCGGCCTGGCCGAAGGGCCCGGGAGCGTCACCGCCGCACTCGTCGACCACCAGCGTGGTGAACGGAGCCGCGTCCGCGCCCGCTACGTACTCGCCGCCGACGGCGCGAACTCCACCGTCCGGCAAGGGCTCGGCATCGAGACCAGCGGACCCGGGGCGATGGCGGCCTTCACCACGGTCGTGTTCGACGCCGATCTCGGTCGCTGGTCCGACGGACAGCCCGCGGGCGTCTACTTCACCGCGCACGGGGCGTTCGCCCCGCTCTACCCCGAGGGCGGCTGGGCCTGGTTCGGGCCCACGCCCGAGGACACAGGGGGCACCGACTGGCCCGGCCTCGTCTCGCGCGCCCTCGGCCCCCGGGCCGACGTACGGGCCGATGTGCTGCGCGTCCAGCACTGGGTGATGAACGCGTTCGTCGCCGAACGCCTACGCCACGGCAGGACCCTGCTCGCCGGAGACGCCGCCCACGCGATCCCGGTCTTCGGCGGCATGGGCATGAACGCCGGCGTCGCGGACGCGCACAACCTGTGCTGGAAACTGGCCGGTGTCCTCCACGGGTGGGCCGGACCGGGTGTGCTGGACACGTACGAGACCGAGCGACTGCCCGTCGCCCACCTGACGCTCGGTCAGGCGGTCGCCAACACGCGGCTCGCACTCGAAGTGCAGAGCAGGCGCCGCGAGGAGCTCCGAGCGGGCGCGGCGACGGCTTCCGACCAGGTCGAACTGCCGTGGGCCGAGGAGTACTTCGCCCAGCTCGGCCTCGTGCTCGGCGTCACCTACCGCTCGCAGGCCGTCCTCTCCGGCGACGGCACCCCACCGGAGCCGGCCGGCACGAGCGCGACCACGGACTACGTCCCCACCGCGGAGCCGGGCCACCGCATGCCGCACCTGTGGCTCACACCCGAACGCTCCACCCTCGACACCTTCGGCGAGTGGTTCACCCTGCTCACCGCCGACCCCGTCCCGTGGGAGCGGCAATCCGCCACCCCATGGCCACTGCGCATCGAGACCCTCACCGACGGGCACGGGCAGGCCTGGGGCCTCCCGACGCCCGGAGCACTCCTCGTCCGCCCCGACGGCCACGTCGCCGCACGCTGGCACGACCGCCCGTCGAACGACCACACCCTCCACGACGCCCTCGGTGCCATCACCGCCACGACCGGCCGGCGTTGACCGGCGAGCCGTACGCCCGACGCGGCTCGGTCAGTGCGGGATGCGACGGGACGGGCGGGTGACGAGGTCCTCGCGGAATTCGGCGATCCGCGAGTGCACCTGCCGCATCAGGTGGGTGTCCTCGATGCGGTCCAGGTAGAGGCAGCGCGCGGCCAGTCGCTGCCGCTGGTGCGGGTGGTGAACCGGACGTCGCCGAAGGAGCCCCGGACGGCGGCGGCGATCGAGCCGTTCACGATGCTCGGGCGGTCCGGGGTGTGCTCCTGGGCGTGGGCCACGGCGTCCAGGAAGAGCGCCCCCTCACGCGTGGCGCGCGGTATCGAGAACGCGCCGAGGTAGGCGCCGTCGCGCTCCAGCGCCGCGATGTTCTCCAGTACCAGCGCGTGACTGACCCCGTGGTACGCGTCCACCCCGAAGCCCACCGACACGACGAGCCGCTGCGGTACGTCGTCCAGCGCGGCCAGAGCGGCGACGCTGGTCAGGTCCTCCTCGGGGGTGCCGAGGCCCGCTTCGTCGCCGCGCATCAGGATGTCCGTACCGCCGTCGACGAGTACGACCGCGTCGATGCCGTGCAGGTCGATCAGGGCCCGGTAGGCGGCCCGGAGCGGCTGCACCCCGACCTGGGGGAAGGCGTACACGGTGTCCGGATAGCCGTGGATCCTCAGCCACCGGGCGAGGGTCCGCTCGGGGAAGTAGGCCTGGTGGGGCGCGGAGCGAGGGGTGACGGCGGCGAGGTCGGGGGCCGCCCACTCCTCGACGGGCAGGCCGGCGAGCGAGCTGAAGGAGAGGTTCGCCAGACGGACCTGCTTGCCCTGGTGCATGAGGGAGAGGGCGATCGGGAGCCCGGCGTAGATGTCGAAGCCCCCGCCCGCTCCCGCGACCAGAATGCGCTCGGAGTCCGCGAGGCGGGCGAAGAGGGGGTTGGCGTGCAGCGCTGTCATGGCGCTCATTGTCCGGGGCCCGGAGCGACGGCGCCGCCGGATTTTCCGGCGCCGAGCAGCCGTGCGGAGCGCCCGCCCGATCCGCCAACCACCCTCCGGCGCGCGATTCCTGTCGCTACCGTAGAGGCGAAGCCCTTCCTGATCAGAGGAGTTGGCATGCCTGACGAGCGGGATACGGACGAGGAACGTCACGACTTGGACGGTTACGTCGACGCGACCACTTCAGGTTCCCACGCGAGCATGCGGGGGAACAGGCCCGAGCAGAACACCGATCACGAGACGGACGAGCAGGACGAGCCGTAATCGAGCCGATCGCCCCCTGCGACGACAGGCCCCGGGCCCGGGTGTCCCGCCGAGGGGGCGGACCGCGCTAATCCCGTCCGTTCCCCATCAGCACGGAGGCCTCGGCCTCGCGCTGGTGGGGGACCGACGCACCCCACGACTCCACCGTGAGCGTCTGCTTGGGCGCGGGGATGGAGATGCCCTCGGCCCGGTACCGCTCGTGCAGGCGCTTGATGAACGCGTGCTTGATCCGGTACTGGTCGCTGAACTCGCTCACGCCCAGGATCACCGTGAAGTTGATCCTGGAGTCCCCGAACGTGTGGAAGCGGACGAGGGCCTCGTGATCGGCGACCCCGCCCGACACATCGGCCATCACGCCGTCGACGACCTCCAGCGTGACCCGCTCGACGTGCTCCAGGTCGCTGTCGTACCCGACGCCCACCTGGACCAGGATCGACAGCTTCTGTTCCGGCTGGGTGAAGTTGGTCATGTTCGTCCGTGCGAGACGGCCGTTGGGGATGATCACCAGGTTGTTCGACAGGTTGCGCACCACGGTGTTGCGCCAGTTGATGTCGACGACGTACCCCTCCTCACCGCTGCTGAGCCGGATGTAGTCACCGGGCTGCACCGTCTTCGACGCGAGGATGTGCACGCCCGCGAAGAGGTTGGCCAGCGTGTCCTGCAGCGCCAGGGCGACCGCCAGACCACCCACGCCGAGCGCCGTGAGCAGCGGCGCGATGGACACGCCCATGGTTTCGAGGGCGACGAGCACACCCATGGTCAGCACGACGACACGGGCGATGTTGACGAAGATGGTGGCCGATCCGGCCACTCCCGTACGGGACTGCGCCAGGGACTGCACGAGCCCCGCGACGCCCCTGGCCGCCGAGACCGTGGCGATGAGGATCAGCACGGCGATCAGCGAATCGTTCACGAGCCCCGTGACCCGCGTGGTGAGCGGCAGGGCCGACGCGGCCGCGGCCGCGCCCCCGATGACGGCCGCCCACGGCACGAGCGTGCGGAGCGCGTCGACGATGATGTCGTCCCCGCTCCAGGCCGTCCTGCTCGCGTGCCCGCCCAGCCACCGCATCAGCACGCGCAGCAGCAACCCGGCCGCGACACCCGCCGCCATCGCGATGGCGGCCACCACCCAGTCGTGCAGGACGAGGTCCCGGCTCACAGGGCTCCCTCCGGGGCGAGGGGGACCGGGCGCACGGCGAGCGGGGCCGCCGGTCGACGTATGTGTCGTGTCGTCACTTCTTCACCTGTCAGATCGTGCTGTACGGAGCCCCGTTCGAGCAGGTGTGCGCACTCGACCCGGGCTGCCATCCTGCCCCACGGGCAACACGCCCCCGCACGTGGGCCCGGGACGTCGACGTCAAGGATTTCTTGACAAGTCGGCGGCGTCAATGTTTCCTTGACGTATGTTGATCTTGAATTCGAGGGCACGACACCGGGACCTCTTCCCGGCCGCGACGTCCATGGCTGCCGTACTGCCGCTCGCCGTGAGCCTGCCCGCCGTGACGGTGATGTTCGACGACCGGCTCGGCTCCTGGGCCACCGTCGTCCTGATCGTCGTCGGCCTCGCACTGATCGCCGGCACGGCCGGGGCGGCCGCCCGAGCGGCTGCCCGCGACACCGCCGAGCAGGCGCGCCGCGACGAGGCGGTCCTCGACGCCCTCGAACCCCTTGCCGGACTGCGCCGATGAGTGACGAACCGTTGCTCCACCCGGCGGAGATGGACCGGATCCGGGAAGGGATCGCCGCAGCCGTCCTCGGCGCCCCCGAGGGGCTTGCCGACTCGCTCGAACACGACGCCCACGGGTACCTGCGCCTGGTGGACGCCTCGCGCGTCGGTGCGGAGGAGGCGAGCCGGCTGCTGCGTGAGGCGGTCCAGGGCGCCCGGGCCGCCGGCCACAGCTGGGACACGGTGGGTCGCGTCCTGGGAGTGAGCCGCCAGGCCGCCCAGCAGCGCTTCGCGGCCAAGGCCGGGAGCGCGGCGGCGCCGGCCGCCGGGGGGCCGAACGCCCCGAAGCGTCGCACCCTCGCAGGATTGACCGCGTTCAACGAGATGGCCGCCCTGGACGAGGCGGGCCGCGACGGCTGGCACATGGTCGGCTACGGTCCGTTCTTCCACGAGGTGGAGGCGTCCGGCCACCCCTGGGAGCATTGCCGAGTCACGCTCCCCTCCCTCGCTCGACACCGGCGCATGGAGTCCGACGGCTGGATCCCGGTCGGCGCGGGATGGTTCCCGTGGCGGTACTACAAGAGGCCCGTCAAGCCCGGCGCCTAAGCCCCGTCGCCACGGTCGGCGCGCACCGGCGTGGCCCGCTTGACCCGTCGGGCCGGGGGCCGCAGAGTCGGGACGCGGCACCACGCAGGCGCCGGAACCCCTGCTCGCCGGGCACGCCCGCGCGAAACGCCCGTCCGGGGCCACCGGACGGCCTTCAACCCCGGGAGTGGCCGTGCCGATGGTCGTCGACCTGGTCGTGATCGGCACGGCCATCACCCTCGGCCCCCTGCACAACAGCGGCTTCATCCTGCTGCTCGCCTCGCGGCGAGGCGTGCGCAAGGGCCTCACGTTCCTGCTGTCCTGGCTGGCCAACCTGGCCGTGGTGATCGCCTGCGTCGTACTGCTGACCGGCGGGACGCCGCCCGTCCACCACAGCACGCCGTCGACCGCCGCGGTCGCGGCGAAGCTGGCGATCGGCGTCGGCCTGGTGCTGTTCGGCGTCCACCGCTACCGGCAGCCGCCCCGCCCGCGCAAACCACCGGGCTGGACGGCCCGCATCGACAACGCCTCGCTCGGCACGACCGCCGCACTCGCGTGGTTGCTCCAGCCGTGGGCCCTGGTGGGTGCCGGCGCCGCCACGGCGGTCGACGCCGACCTCTCCTCCCTCTCCGACTGGCTCGCCCTGACCGCCTACTGCCTGCTGGCCACCCTCAGCCTCCTGGTGATGGAGCTGTACACCGTACGGGCGCCGGCCGCCGCCCACGCCCGGCTGAACGCGCTGCGGACCTGGCTCGAGGACCACCAGGACCGGCTGATCGTGGCCCTCTCGCTGCTGGTCGGGCTTTGGCTGACGGGCAGCAGCACCTACACCCTCGTCGCCTGACCGGCCCGCTACACGTCCGAGGACTCCGCCACGTCGCAGTCGGTGAAAGCGGGCGGCCGTGTGGAGAGGGCCGCGAGCTGCTGGGCGAGCTCGGCCGTCTCCGGGGCGTCGCTGTTGGCCATGGCGTCCTCGTACGAATCGAACTCGACCACGGCCAGATAGCGGTTCGGGTTGGACCGGTCGCGCAGGAGGGTGCGGTGCGTGGGGCCGTGCTTGCGGCCTTCCGCCCGGGCCGTCTGCTCGTACTGGTGGATGAGTTCGCGAATCTCGTCGGCGCGGTCGGTTTCGAAGTCGATGATCTGCGCGAACTTCATGAGTCCTCCTGGTACGAGGCGGCCCCCGCGGTCCGGGGGCTCTCCCCGTCCAAGCAAGCACCGCCCGAAGGACACGGCAACTCCGCGCCAGGCAGTCGGCCGCGCGCGCCGGTCCGGATGCGTCGAGCGCCCCCTGGAGGTGTACGAGTGGTCGCATCCGGTGACATTCGGGGCCCTGGGCGGTGAGGCGCCCCACAGGACCCACGTCACATACGAGGCGGGTTAGTGGTCCCTGAACGTCCCGCAGGGCGCCACTCCTCGGCATTTCTCCGTGGGGTCGTTGCGCCCGTGCTGCGATGCCGTCTAGTAATCGGGGTCGTTGCCAGGGGGTGGGGGCGTCGGTAGAACTGGATGAGTCGCCGGGCGGCACGGGTGCTTCACCCGCCGCCCACCGATCCCCTCTCCTTCGCGTGAGTGGCTCACGCACGTCTTCGACGTGCCGCGACCGCCCTTGTTCCCGTCGGAAGGTCAATCCGTGTCCAACGCCGTCATCCGCCGCATCGCCGCTTCGAAGAAGACCCTCGCGG
>NZ_JBIAUK010000012.1:0-223226 GCF_042892775.1 Streptomyces sp. NPDC001717
TTTTAGGGTTGTGTTCTGTTTCGTCCCATTGGTGTGGTGTGGTCGTTTGTTCTAGCGCGGGGGCGGGGGGGGGGGGGGTGTGGGGGGGGGGGGGCGGGGGGGGCGGGCCCCCCCCCCCGCCACTCAGCCGATCAGCTCTCGTCGCTGTCGACCCAGCTCATGAGCTTGCGCAGCTTCTTGCCGGTGGTCTCCAGCAGGTGCTCCGAGTCGGCCTTCTTGTACTCGTTGTACTTGGGCAGACCGGCCTTGTACTCGGCCATCCACTCCTCGGCGAACTTGCCGGACTGGATCTCCTCCAGGACCTTCTTCATCTCGGCCTTGGTGGCGTCGGTGATGACGCGCGGGCCGGTGATGTAGTCGCCCCACTCGGCGGTCTCGGAGACCGACCAGCGCATCTTCTCCAGGCCGCCCTCGTACATCAGGTCGACGATGAGCTTCAGCTCGTGCAGGCACTCGAAGTACGCGATCTCGGGCTGGTAGCCGGCCTCGGTCAGCGTCTCGAAACCGGCCTTCACCAGCGCGGAGGCACCACCACAGAGGACGGCCTGCTCACCGAACAGGTCGGTCTCGGTCTCCTCGGTGAAGGTGGTCTTGATGACACCGGCGCGGGTGCCGCCGATGCCGGCCGCGTACGACAGCGCCAGCGCGAAGGCGGAACCGGTGAAGTCCTGCTCGACGGCGGCGATGCACGGGACACCGCGGCCTTCCTCGTACTGGCGACGGACCAGGTGACCCGGGCCCTTGGGGGCGACGAGCGCGACGTCCACGTTGGCCGGGGGCTTGATGAAGCCGTAGCGGACGTTGAAGCCGTGACCGAAGAAGAGCGCGTCGCCCTCCTCGAGGTGGTCCTTGATGGACTCCTCGTAGATCTCGGCCTGCAGCGGGTCCGGGGTCAGGATCATGATGACGTTCGCCCACGCGGCGGCCTCGGCCACGGGGACGACCTTCAGGCCCTGCTCCTCGGCCTTCGCCTTGGACTTCGAGCCCTCCTTCAGGCCGACGACGACGTCGACGCCGGAGTCACGGAGCGACAGCGCGTGGGCGTGGCCCTGGCTGCCGTAACCGATGACCGCGACCTTGCGGCCCTGGATGATGGACAGGTCGGCGTCGTTCTCGTAGAACAGCTCGGCCACTGGGATATCTCCTTGGTGCGCTGGTGTTGCACCCACCGTACGGCGGGGAACGGAATCTGAGTTTTCGGTCTCGCTATGCGAACGTGCCGTGTCGACGCGTCAGGCGGTGCGGTCGAGCGCCCGCAGGCTGCGGTCCGTGATGGACCGGCCGCCACGCCCTATGGCGATCGTGCCGGACTGGACGAGCTCCTTGATGCCGAAGGGCTCCAGCATCTTGAGCATCGCGCCGAGCTTGTCGGCACCGCCGGTGGCCTCGATGGTGACGGCCTCCGGGGAGACGTCGACCGTCTTGGCGCGGAAGAGCTGGACGATCTCGACGATCTGCGAGCGGGTCTCGTTGTCGGCGCGGACCTTCACCAGAACGAGTTCGCGCTCGATGGCGTTGTGCGGCTCCAGCTCGACGATCTTGAGCACGTTGACCAGCTTGTTGAGCTGCTTGGTCACCTGTTCGAGCGGGAGGTCCTCGACATTCACGACGATGGTGATGCGGGAGATGTCGGGGTGCTCGGTGACACCGACCGCGAGGGAATCGATGTTGAACCCGCGGCGGGAGAACAGCGCGGCGATCCGGGCGAGGATGCCGGGCGTGTTCTCGACCAGGACGGAGAGCGTGTGCTTGGACATGTGGGGCGTTCTCTCTCTCGGCTCTCTCGGCTCAGTCGTCTTCGTTGTCGCCGAAGTCGGGACGGACGCCCCGGGCGGCCATGACCTCGTCGTTGGAGGTGCCGGCGGCGACCATCGGCCACACCATGGCGTCCTCGTGGACGATGAAGTCGACCACGACCGGGCGGTCGTTGATCGCGTTGGCCTCGGCGATGACCTTGTCCAGGTCGGCCGGGTCCTCACAGCGCAGCGCCACACAGCCCATGGCCTCGGACAGCTTGACGAAGTCCGGGACGCGCGTGCCCATGCGGGGGGCGTTGGACTCGCCGAGCTGGGAGCCGACGGTGTCGTGGCCCGTCTCGCCGGCGTGCAGGACGGTGTTGGAGTACCGCTGGTTGTAGAACAGGGTCTGCCACTGGCGGACCATGCCGAGCGCGCCGTTGTTGATGATCGCGATCTTGATCGGGATGTTGTTCAGCGCGCAGGTGGCCAGTTCCTGATTGGTCATCTGGAAGCAGCCGTCGCCGTCGATCGCCCAGACCGTACGGTCCGGCATGCCGACCTTGGCGCCCATCGCGGCCGGGACCGCGTAGCCCATCGTTCCGGCGCCGCCGGAGTTCAGCCAGGTACGGGGCTCCTCGTAGTTCACGAAGTGCGAGGCCCACATCTGGTGCTGGCCGACGCCGGCCGCGTAGATGGTGCCCTTCGGCGCCAACTGGCCGATCCGCTCGATGACCTGCTGCGGCGACAGCGAACCGTCTTCCGGCAGGTCGTAGCCCAGCGGGTAGGTGTCGCGCCAGCGGTTGAGGTCGTTCCACCAGGCGGCGTAGTCGCCGGTGTTGCCCTCGGTGATCTCGGCCTGGACGGCCTGGATCAGGTCGGCGATGACCTCGCGGGCGTCGCCGACGATCGGGACGTCCACGGCGCGGTTCTTGCCGATCTCCGCCGGGTCGATGTCCGCGTGGATCACCTTGGCGAACGGCGCGAAGCTGTCCAGCTTGCCCGTGACGCGGTCGTCGAAGCGGGTGCCGAGGGCGACCAGCAGGTCCGACTTCTGCAGGGCGGTGACGGCGGTGACCGCGCCGTGCATGCCCGGCATGCCGAGGTTCTGCGGGTGGGTGTCCGGGATCGATCCCAGGGCCATCAGGGTGGTGACGACCGGCAGGCCCGTGAGCTCGGCGAGGACCTTCAGCTCGGCGGTGGCGCCGGCCTTCATCACGCCGCCGCCGACGTAGAGGACCGGTTGCTTGGCGACGGCGATCATCTTGGCCGCCTCGCGGATCTGCTTGGCGTGCGGCTTGGTGACCGGCCGGTAGCCGGGCAGGTCCTGGCTGGGCGGCCAGGAGAAGGTGGTCTGCGCCTGGAGGGCGTCCTTCGCGATGTCGACCAGGACCGGGCCGGGGCGGCCGGTGGAGGCGATGTGGAACGCCTCCGCGATGGTCTTCGCGATGTCGTCGGCCTTGGTGACCAGGAAGTTGTGCTTGGTGATCGGCATCGTGATGCCGACGATGTCCGCCTCCTGGAAGGCGTCCGTACCGATCGCCTTGGAGGAGACCTGACCCGTGATCGCGACCAGCGGGACGGAGTCCATGTGCGCGTCGGCGATCGGCGTCACCAGGTTCGTCGCACCCGGACCCGAGGTGGCCATGCACACGCCCACCTTGCCCGTGGCCTGCGCGTAACCCGTCGCGGCGTGGCCGGCGCCCTGCTCGTGGCGGACCAGGATGTGACGGACCTTCTTGCTGTCCATCATCGGGTCGTACGCGGGGAGGATGCAGCCGCCCGGGATGCCGAAAACGGTGTCGCACCCCACCTCTTCGAGAGAGCGGATGAGGGACTGCGCACCCGTGACGTGCTCAACTGCGGCGGACTGCTGTCCTCCGGAACGGGGCCGCGGCTGCGGATGGTGGGCCCCGGTGGCCTGCTCGGTCATCGGCATTCTCTTCTCGAAGCTGAGGGTTTTACGGGATTCGGCTCTGTGCCAGTGCAACAAAAAAACCCCTCGTGCCGTTGGGCAAGCGAGGGGAGCGCGTCGGGTGCGTTCAGCGGGGACATGCTGGTCCCGGCTTCAGCCGACGCGCTTTCCAAGTACGAGAATTCGGGTGCGCATGGCACCGACCTTCCCTCCGGCGGGAGGTCGATGTCAAGTAGGTGGGACGGCCGTCTCATTATGTGAGCCTCTGTGGATGACCATGGAGCCCGCGGTGGAACCACCGGCCAGTGCGGCCTGAACCGCTCCGCCCGGTACTGGGAACGTACCTCGCACCAGCGCGCGGCGCAGCCGGTACTCGTCCAGTGGTCCGGAGAAGGCCATTCCCTGGCCGTGCGTGCAGCCCATCGCGCGCAGGGTCATCACCTGCTCGGGCAGGTCCACGCCGTCGGCCACCGACCGCATGCCGAGATCGTTGGCGATCCGCAGGAGGCCTGCGGTGATCTTGTACAACCGGGAGGACTCGACGACGCCCTCCACCAGGCCCCGGTCCAGCTTGAGCATGTCCACGGGCAGCCGGCGCAGCGCGCTGATGGCCGCGTAGCCGCTTCCGAAGCCGTCCAGGGCGATTCCCACACCGAGCCGGTGCAAGGCCGTCAGGCGGCGCTCCAGGTCATCGAACGGCACCCTGGGGTCGGAGACGGCCAGCTCCAGGACGAGGGCCCCGGAGGGCAGCCCGTGCCGGGTGAGCAGAGCCTCCACGGAGCCCAGCGGCACGGCGCGGTCCAGCAGCCGCTGGGCGGTCATCCGGACGGCCACGGGCACGTCGTGCCCGGCGCGGTGCCGGTCCGCGGCCTCCTCCACGGCCTGCTCCAGCAGCCAGCGTCCCAGCTCGGCGGTGCGCGAGCCGTCCGGGCCGGCGGTGGCGCCCGAGGCACCCTCGCTGTACTCGGCGACCCGGAGGAACTCCGCCGGGGTGAAGAGGATCCCCTGCGCCGAGCGCCAGCGCGCCTGCGCGGCCACCGCGGCGATCTCACCGGTGGCCAGCGAGACCACGGGCTGGTGGAGCAGCGCGAACTCCCCCTCGTGGAGCGCGGTCCGCAGCCTCCCGGCCAGCTCGGCCTTGCGTACGACCTCGGTCTGCATCTGGGGGGCGTACAGCTCCACGCGGTCCTTGCCGCCGGCCTTGGCCCGGTACATCGCGAGATCCGCGTTGCGCATCAGGTCCGAAGGGGTGATCCCGGGGTCGGCGAAGGCCACGCCGATGCTCGCGGCGACCCGGACCTCGCTGCCCGCGATCCGGTACGGCTGGGAGAGGGTGGTGCGCAGCCGGTCCGCGATCTCGTGGACCTGGTACTCGCGGGCGCTGCGGTCGCGGCTCCCGTCCCCGAGGATCAGCGCGGCGAACTCGTCGCCGCCGAGGCGGGCGGCGGTGTCCCCGGCGCGCACGGAGTCCTGGAGCCTGCGCGCGGCCTCGACGAGCAGCTCGTCGCCGGCCTGGTGGCCGATGGTGTCGTTGACCGCCTTGAAACCGTCGAGGTCGATGAAGAGCACGGCGGTGCTGTGGTCCCCCGCCCGGCGGCCGGTCAGCGCCTGGCGTACGCGGCGGGTGAAGAGGGCCCGGTTGGGCAGGTCGGTCAGCGGATCGTGCTCGGCGCTGTGCTGGAGCTGAGCCTGGAGCCGGACGCGCTCGGTGACGTCCCGGCTGTTGAGGATGAGCCCGCCCTGGTGACGGTTGACGGTGGACTCGACGTTGAGCCATTCGCCGGTGCCCGACTTGAAGCGGCATTCGATGCGGGTGGTGGGCTCTTCGGTGGGCGGCGCGGCGAGGAACCGGCGTACCTCGTGGACCACCCGGCCGAGGTCGTCGGGGTGGATCAGCGTGGCGAGCTCGGTGCCGACCAGCTCCTCGGCGTCGCGGCCGTAGACCCCGGCGGCGGCGGGGCTGACGTAGCGCAGGGTGCCGGTGGGCGCGGCGATCATGATGACGTCGCTGGAGCCCTGGACCAGGGAGCGGAAGTGGTTCTCCTTCTGGGCCAGTTCCTGGGTCAGCGCGATGTTGTCGAGCAGCATGATGCCCTGTCGGATGACGAGGGCGAGCACGACCGTGCAGCCGGTGACGACGACCACCTTGTCGACGCTGCGGCTCTCCAGCACGTTGTAGAGGATGCCGAGGGTGCAGACGGCGGCGGCGAGGTACGGGGTGAGGGCCGGCAGCGACCGGGCGATCGGGCGGCTGACGGGGCGCGGACCGCGCGGATCCACGGGCTCGTGGACGGCGCCGATCCGGCGGGCCCCCCAGGGCGCGTAGGCGAGCAGCAGGGATCCGGCGAA
This sequence comes from Streptomyces sp. NPDC001717, assembly GCF_042892775.1. Lineage (NCBI taxonomy): Bacteria > Bacillati > Actinomycetota > Actinomycetes > Kitasatosporales > Streptomycetaceae > Streptomyces > Streptomyces sp. NPDC001717. Next base: position 6,001 of record NZ_JBIAUK010000012.1, read on the forward strand.
CCAGCCGGCGTCGAGGAGTTGCCCGGAGCGGTAGGTCTCCTTCAGCAGCGGCGAGGTGAAGATCGCGTCGCAGAGCACCGTCAGGGCGAGCGCCGCGATGGCGGTGTTGATGGCGGAGCGGTTGGTCGCGGAGCGCCGGAAGTGCAGCACGAGCACCATGGAGACGAGCGCGATGTCCAACAGGGGGTAGGCGAGTTCGAGCGCGGCTCCCGCGACGCTGCCGGCGCTGTGGGAGCGGGCCGCCTTCGCGAGGGCCAGGCTCCAGGAGAGGGTCAGCAGCGAGCCGGCGATCAGCCAGGAGTCGAGGGCGAGGCAAACCCAGCCCGCCCGGGTGACGGGCCGCTTGGCGAGGACGAGGAGGCCCACGATGGCGGGCGGCGCGAAGCAGAGGAAGAAGAACTGGGCCGGTGACGGGCTCGGCATCTCCTCGTGGATGACGACCTCGTACCAGCCCCAGACCGCGTTGCCGCAGGCCGACATCAGGGACGAGAGAGCAAAGAGCACCCAGGCGAGCCGGTCTCGGTTCGCATGGGTGCGCGCGTACTGGTAGCAGGATCCGGCGGCTACGAAGGCCGCGGCGGCGAGGCCGAAATCGCCCATGGTGTCGGCGAGTTCACTACCGCCCCAGCCGAGGCCCGCACCCACCGCATAGCCGCACCACACCACGGCCAGGAGCACCTGGACGGCCACCACCCGGCCGCTTCCGTCCCGCGGGGCGGGCGGCCGGTTCAGGAGCGCCGCCCCCGGGGCACTCACCGCTCCCCCTCGCCCGCTGGTTCCGGTGCCGCCCAGTCTCGGCAGCGTCGCCTCCGGCGGCTCTGCCGCGTCGGATCCTTCGTCCATTGGCCGTACATCGCCCGTCGCCCCCCAAAGTGTCCGATCACTCCCCAGCGCCAGACGTTCGTGGCGCAGCCCCTTCTTCCGGACGATACACCACTTTCGTCACTCAGCGACATAGGTTCTCTACTCTCCGTCACCAATACGGGAGTTGCGGCGCCCCCTGCGCCTCGGTCGGGGCGCGTCGCGGGCACCCGGGTCACTCGGTGATCAGCACCGTGTGCTCCACGGGCTCCCCGGCGGCGAACCGGCCCAGCTGGCGCGCCAGCAGGCGCTTGGCCCGGGGTTCGAACGCGGAGCTGCTGCCGCCGACATGAGGGGTGATCAGGACGTTCGGAGCATGCCAGAGCGGGTGGCCGGCCGGCAGCGGTTCCGGGTCGGTGACGTCGAGCGCCGCGCGCAGTCGGCCCGACTCGAGCTCGCCCAGCAGGGCCTTCGTGTCGACGACCGGGCCGCGGGAGACGTTGACCAACAGGGCACCGTCCTTCATTCGGCTCAGGAACTCGGCGCCGGCCAGGCCCCGGGTGGCGTCGGTCAGCGGTGTCACGAGGATGACCACGTCCGCGCCGGGGAGGAGTTCGGGCAGATCGGCGATCGCGTGGACGGGGCCGCGCGCCGTGGTCCGCGCGGAGCGTGCGACGCGGGTGACCGGCCCGCATTCGAAGGGCACCAGGCGGTCCTCGATGGCCGAGCCGATCGATCCGTAGCCGACGATCAGGACGGACTTGTCCGCGAGGGCGTCGTAGAAGCCGTCGCGCCATTCCTCGCGGTCCTGGCCGCGGACCATGCCGGGGATGCCGCGCAGCGAGGCGAGCGTCAGGGCGAGGGCGAGCTCGGCGGTGCTGGCCGTGTGGACCCCGACGGCGTTGCACAGGCGGACACCGGGGCGCAGGTCGCCGAGGCCGCCCAGCACGTGGTCGATGCCCGCGGTCAGGGTCTGTACGACCTCCAGGGCCGGCATGGCCGCGAGCGGGCGCACGGTGACCTCGGCGGACTTCATGTACGGGGTCACGTAGAACACGCAGTCGGCCGGGTCGGCCGGGAAGGTCTCCTCGCCGTCCCAGAGGCGGTAGGTGAAGGAGGCGGGCAGGCCGGCGATCTCGTCGGCGGGGAAGGGGAGCCAGACGTCCCCGGTCTTTGAGGTCATGATCACGAGGCTATGCCAAGCCATCGCGATCAAGCCGTTAGTTTGTTTGCCGGAGCGGGAGGGGGACCCAGGGGTGGAGCGCAGGTCGATCGGGGCGGGGGCTCTGTCGGTGGGGGCCGTGGGCCTCGGCTGCATGCCGATGAGCTGGGGGTACGCGCCTTCGCGGCGGCGGGGGCAGGAATCGCTGGCCGCCGTGCACACCGCGCTCGACCTGGGGTCGAACCTGCTGGACACCGCCGACGTGTACGGGCCGTTCACCAACGAGCTGCTGCTCGGACGGGTGCTGCGGGAGCGGCGCGCCGAGGCCTTCGTCTCGGCGAAGGTGGGGCTGCGCGCGGGCGATCAGCACGTGGTGGCCGACGGGCGGCCCGGCTATCTGCGGCGGGCGTGCGACGCCTCGCTGCGGCGGCTGCGGACCGACGTCATCGACCTCTACCAGTTGCACCGGGTGGATCCGGAGGTTCCCGTGGAGGAGACCTGGGGGGCGATGGCGGAGCTGGTGGGTGCGGGGAAGGTGCGGGCGCTGGGGTTCTGCGCGCTGGGCGCTGGGGCCGGGCCGGGGGCGGGGCGGCGCGGTGACCGGGCGTACGGGACGACGCTGGCGCACCTGGAGCGGGCGCAGCAGGTGTTCCCGGTGAGCGCGGTGCAGGCGGAGCTGTCGGTGTGGTCGCCGCAGGCGGCGTGGCAGCTCCTGCCGTGGTGCGCGGCGCGCGGGGTGGGGTTCCTGGCGGCGATGCCGCTGGGCAGCGGGTTCCTCACGGGGACGCTGACGCCGGGCGAGGGTTTCGAGTCGCAGGACGTGCGGGCCAGGCATCCCCGGTTCACGGCGCACGCGATGGCGTCGAACCAGGGGCTGGTGGCGGGGCTGCGGCGGGTGGCGCTGCGGCACGGGGCCGGGATCACCGCGGCGCAGGTGGCGCTGGCGTGGGTGCTGGCGCAGGGGCCGCAGGTGGTGCCGGTGCCGGGGGCGGACCGGGCGCACTGGGCCGAGGAGAACGCCCGGGCAGCGGAGCTCCGGCTCTCGGCGGCGGACCTGGCCGAGATCGCGGCGCTGCCGGCTGCGGTGGGAGCCTGGGACTGACGGGTCTCCGCGGACGGCTCGACAACCACTCGATCGAGTGTACGAAGGGTGGAACCCGGGGTACGGCCGGAGCTGTTGAGACAGGTGTAGGGCAGGAGTGGCTCACGGGAGGGGAGCAGGGCGATGCGATACGGACCGGGGATGTACGGGGGCGGGGGCACGCGGCGCCGGAGCGTGGTGGCGGCGGTCGCGGTGGCCGGGTGCGGCGCCCTGCTGGCGGCCGGGTGCTCACCTCCGGGAGGGGCGGGGGCGGGGCCGAGCGGCTCCCCACCGGGCGCGACGGCCGCGGGCCCGGGGTCATCGGGGCCGTCGGGGAGCCCGTCGGGCTCGCCCGAGGTCACCGGTCCCCCGGCGAAGGGGTCGGTGACGGTGACCGGCGAGATCGCCAAGGGTCTGGAGAGCCCGTGGGGCGTGGCCCCGCTGCCCGGCGGGGATCTGCTGGTGGCCTCGCGGGACAAGGGGACGATCAGCAGGGTCTCGGTGGGCTCGGGTGCGGTGACGGAGATCGGCGAGGTGCCGGGGGTGGCGCCGGGCGGGGAGGGCGGGCTGCTGGGCCTCGCGTTGTCGCCGTCCTTCTCCTCGGACCGGCTGGTGTACGCGTACTTCACGACCGAGTCCGACAACCGCATCGCCCGGATGCGCTATGACGAGCACAGAGCGCCCGGTCAGCAGCTGGGCGCCCCGGACACGGTGCTTCGGGGCATCCCCAAGGGCTCGATCCACAACGGCGGCCGGATCGCCTTCGGCCCGGACAAGATGCTCTACGCGGGGACGGGTGAGACCGGTGACGGCGCGCTCGCGCAGGACAAGAAGTCGCTGGGCGGCAAGATCCTGCGGATGACGCCGGACGGGAAGCCGGTGCACGGCAATCCCGAGGCCGATTCGGTCGTCTACTCCTACGGTCACCGCAATGTGCAGGGCCTCGCCTGGGACAAGGACAAGCGGCTGTGGGCCGCCGAGTTCGGGCAGCACACCTGGGACGAGCTGAACCTCATCGAGCCCGGCGCGAACTACGGCTGGCCGGAGGCGGAGGGGAAGGCGGGCAGACCGGGCATGCGGGATCCGGTGGCGGTCTGGCGGACCGACGAGGCTTCCCCGAGCGGGATCGCGTGGGCGCAGGGCTCGATATGGATGGCCGCGCTGAAGGGCGAGCGGCTGTGGCGGATCCCCTTGGCCGGAGCGGAACCGGTCGCGGCGCCCGAAGCGTTCCTGGAGGGGAAGTACGGCCGGCTGCGCACGGTGATGGCGCTCGGCGGGGACAGATTGCTGCTGGTCACGAGCGAGACCGATGGGCGCGGCTCGCCGGAAGCCGGCGACGACAGGATCCTGACACTGACGGTGCAATAGCCGGCCCGGGCCCGGGCCCGGAGCGGTGGGGAAGGCACGGTGGGCACGGTGTTCAACATGATCGAGGAGCTGTTCGGCCCGAGTCGCAGGCATACGGACGAGGAGAAGAAGCGGCTGGAGCTGTCCCGGGTCGACATCAATGACGGCGACCCGGGGCGGGGTCCGATAGACCTGGAATCCGGCAAGGTGCTCATACGCCTCGAAGAGGAGCCTCCGTCCGGGGGCTGACCGGTACGGGCGGGGCGAAGAGCCTCAGCCGGTGGGCGAGCGCGGCGGCCTCGCCCCGGCCCGCGACGCCCAACTTCGCCAGGATGTTCGATACGTGCACGCTCGCCGTCTTCGGTGAGATGAAGAGCTCCTCGGCGATCTTGCGGTTGGTGCTGCCGGCCGCCACCAGGCGCAGTACGTCACGTTCGCGGCTGGTCAGGCCGAGGGCCTCGACCGGGTCGGTCCGCGGTGCGGGGACCGCCGGGCGGGTGTCGGCCGCGGTGAGGGGGATCCGGGCGCGCTGCGCGAGCAGGGCCAGGTCCTCGCGCAGGCGGCGGGTGCCGAGCCGGTCGGCGGTGGCGTAGGCCTCGCGGAGCAGGGTGGTCACGGGCTCCCGATCGCCACCGGCGGACAGTACGGCCTCGGCGAGCCGGTGGCGGGCGCTCGCCAGCAGGTACGGGCGGTCCAGCGGGCGGACGGCCTCCTCGACGGCGGTCCAGTCGGCGACGGTGTCCCGGCCCTCGGCCCGCAGCAGTTCGGCGCGTACGTACTCGGCGTGGGCGCACCACACCGGGGTCGGGGTCGACAGGTGGCGGGCGGCCTCGCGCAGGACGTCGAGGGCGGCTTCCCGGCCGGCTTCGGCAGCGGGGAGTCCCCGGGCGTCGGCCTCCGCGGTGGCGGAGGCCAGCAGCACCGGCCAGGCGTAGCGGTGCTGCCCGAGCGCGAATCCGTAGGCGACGGCGGCGGCCGTCTCGGCGCGGAGGTCGGCGATGCGGCCCTCCTCCGCGGCGATGCCGACGGCGAGGTGGTACAGCGGTATCCGGTGCTGGGGCTGGATGTCGTGGTTGCCGAAGTGGGTGTGGGCGGCGGCCAGCTGCTGCGCTGCTTCCGTCAGCTCGCCCCGCCCCAGCGCCAGATAGGCGAGCCGGGCGGCGGCGGTGCCGCGCGGGCCGGCGCTCTGACCGACGAGGAGGGCGCGCTGGGCGGCCTCGGCGGCTTCGTCCCACCGGCCCAGGCTGTACAGGCTCTCCGCCATGTTGCCGCGGATCCAGGCCTCGGTGTCCAGCAGCCGGGCCTTCCTGACCAGTTCCGCTCCGTGTCGGGCCAGTTCCACGGATTCGCCGGACCGGCCCAGTCCTTCCAACTGAGAGGTGAGGTTGATATGCGCACGTCCTGCGAGCACGACGAGGCCGAGTTCCATGGCCCGTTCACTGACCGCGCGGAGCTCGGCCAGGCCCCGTTCGCGGGTGCCGGAGTCGGTGAGCAGACTGCCGACCGTGATCCGCGCGTTGAGTTCGATGTCCTCGGCGCCGACCATCCGCGCGTACTCGACGGCGCGTTCGGCGGCGACGATGTTGCCGGGGCCGGGGTCGTGGAGCATGCCCCAGCCCGCGGCCCGGACGAGGACCTCGGCGTGCACCTGGGACGGGGGCAGCCCCTGCACCAGTTCCTGGGCCTTGGCGATCTCGTCCCAGCCGTCGCCCCGCCCGAGGCTCGCGACCAGCCGGGAGCGCTCGGTCCAGAACCAGGCGGCCCGCAGCGGGTCGTGGCCGTCCTCCAGCATGCGCGCGGCCGTCTTGCAGAACTTCAGGGCGCGCTCCCGTTCCCCGCCGTAGCGGGCCGCCACGGTCGCCTCGGCCAGCAGGTCCAGGCGCTGGAGCGGGGTGGCCGGGTCGCAGCCGCAGGGCGGGTACACATCGGTGTAGTCCGCCGGGCGCAGCGCCTCGCGGATCTGCTCCGGGACGCTGTCCCACAGGTCCATCGCGCGCTCCAGCAGGCGCAGCTGCTCGGAGTAGGCGTGCCGGCGGCGGGCGGCGACGGAGGCGGCCAGTACGGCCGGCAGCGCCTGGGAGGGGTCGTTGGCGTGGTACCAGTAGCTGGCCAGCCGGATGACCCGTTCCTCGGCGCGGATGAGCGAGTCGTCGGCCTCCATGGCCTCGGCGTAGCGGCGGTTGACGCGGGCGCGTTCGCCGGGCAGCAGGTCGTCGCTGACGGCTTCCCGGACCAGCGAGTGGCGGAAGCGGTAGCCGTCGCCGTCGGGGGTGGCGAGCAGGATGTTGGCTCCGACGGCGGCCCGCAGTGCGTCGATCAGCGCGTCCTCGCCGAGCCCGGCGACGGCGCGCAGGAGCGGGTACTCGACGGTGGATCCGCCCTCGGCGACGATGCGGACCACGCGCTGGGCCTCGTCGGGGAGGACCTCGACGCGGACGAGGAGCAGGTCGCGCAGGGATTCGGTGAGCCCGGCGCGGCATCCGCTCTCGTGGGAGGCGACGAGTTCCTCGACGAAGAAGGCGTTGCCGTCGGACCGTTCGAAGACGGAGTCGACGAACTCCTCCTCGGGCTGCGAGGCGAGGATGCCCGCGAGTTGCCGGCGTACCTCCGCGCGGTTGAAGCGGGGCAGCTCGATGCGGTGGACGGTGCGGAGCCGGTCCAGTTCGGCGAGGAGCGGGCGCAGCGGGTGACGGCGGTGGACGTCGTCCGCGCGGTAGGTGGCGACCACGACGAGCCGGCCGCCGGCGAGGGTGCGGAAGAGGTAGGAGAGCAGGTGCCGGGTGGAGGTGTCCGCCCAGTGCAGGTCTTCGAGGACCAGGACGACGGTGCGGTCGGCGGCGAGCCGCTCCAGCATCCGTGCCGTCAGCTCGAAGAGCCGGGCGGTGCTCTCCTCGTCGTGCGGGCCGCGCGGGGTGTCGCCGAGTTCGGGCAGGATCCGGGCGAGTTCGTCCTCCTGGCCGGCGGCCGCGGCGGCCAGCTCCTCGGGAAGTGCCCGGTGCAGGCTGCGCAGGGCCGTCGAAAACGGGGCGAAGGGAAGTCCCTCCGCCCCGATCTCCACACAGCCTCCGACGGCGACGACGGCGCCGCGGCGGGCGGCCTCGCAGAGGAACTCCTCCGTGAGGCGGGTCTTGCCGACCCCCGCCTCTCCCCCGATGAGCATCGCCTGCGGCTCCTGGCCGTCGGCTCGCGTCAATGCGTCGGTGAGTACGGCCAGTTCGTCGGCGCGGCCGACGAACACCGGGCTGACAGATCTGGTCTCCACGTCGCCGAGCATCGCACATCCGTGCTGCTCGGCGGCACTCGATATCGGTGCGCTCCTCATCACGCGTCAGTCCACCGGTGTCGCGGCGCGGTTCACGCGGCGCGGGTGAAGCGGCTCCGCTGTGCGCTCACCGCCCCTTCGGCTTCCCGGCTTCGAGAGAAGGCGCGCCGCGCCTTCCTGGCCTCCCGGATCAGGCGGTACTCGTCGGCCTCGCGGATCAGTTCGGCGCGGCGGGCGGTGGCGATCTCGTACTCGAACATCTCGTACTCCCTGGTTGCGTTCCCGGTCACCTCGTTCGGTGTGATCCAAGCTTCGCGTCCCAGGGGGTACCGGCACATCGGTCGCATGCCGCATCCGGGAGGGGCGGGGGGCCTTAGTCCCGGGCCCGAGGCTCCTCGGTCGTACCGAGGATGCCTAAGGCCGTGCTTAGCCGCCGGCGGGGTGGTGCCTAGCCCGCCGCCGGAGCCGGGATGGCGAGGAGGAGGTCGAAGTACATGAGGACGAAGAGCAGGACGCCGACGGCGCCGAGCGCGACGCCCGCCCACGAGACGGACCGGACCCAGGCGGGGAGGGTGCGCTGGGGAGTGCCGAGGGCCGGCAGGGCCAGCACGAGGATCCCGATGATCAGGGCGAGAGCGGAGAAGATGCCGTTGACCAGGGCGGTGGTGTGCCACGGGTCGACGAACTGGGCGGCGATCTGCGCGTTGACGTCGGCGGCCTGGCTGAGCTTCAGCTGGCTGGTGACGCGGGCGCGTTCGGCGACTATGCCGCCGATCCAGCTCCCGCTGAGGGCCACGGCGCCGAGGCCCGCGGCCACGATCCCGAAGGCCGCGGATCCGACGTGGCCCGACTCCTGCGCCTCGGCCTGTTCGTCGGCGAACTCGTCGTCGGTCAGGTCCTCGTCGGCGAGTTCGGCGGCGGCGGGCTCGGCAATGGGCTCGACGTCGGCGGGCTCGACGGCGGGCTCGGCCTTGGTCAGGTCGGCCGGGGTGGTCTCCGCCTCGGGGGCGTCGGGGGTCTTGGTGGTGTCCATGCGGGGCACCGTAGGTGCCCTGTCTGAGAGTTTTCTGAGAATCCGCTGGTCATGGACGGCCCGGGCCCCGCGGTCCGCGGGGCCCTTGCGGACGCGTGCCTCAGGCGGACCGGGCGGCGGCCCACTCGTGGGCGAGGACCGACCAGACCTCGGTGCTCTGGCGGACGCCCCGGTGCAGGTGGTTCTCGCGCATCACGCCCTCGCGGGTGAGTCCGAGGCGCTCGGCGACGGCGATGCTCTTCTTGTTCCCGGTGGCGACGTGCCACTCCACCCGGTGCATGCCGCGCCCGTTGAAGGCCCAGTCGATGAGCACCCGGCAGGCGGCGGTGACCAGTCCGCGTCCGGCCGCCGAGGGCTCCAGCCAGCAGCCCACCTCGCAGTTGCCGGAGGCGGCGTCGAAGGCCGGGTAGAGCACCCCGCCGACGAGGGTGCCCTCGACCCAGATGCCGAAGAAACGGGTGCCGTCGTTCGCCGCCTTCTCGGCGTTCGAACGGAGCAGCTCGCGCGCCGAGTCCAGGTCGGTGGCCCGGTCGGGGAAGCCCACGTACCGGCCGATGAATTCGCGGCCGCGGTCGATGTGGGCGAGGAATTCCTCGGCGTGCCACACCTCGAGGGGCTTGAGCTGGGCGTCGTCGGCCAGGTCTATCGCGAACATGAGTGGGGTCCTTACGGCTGGTCAGCTGGACACGGGTACGGAGTCAGCCGGCTCCGCGCTGTCTTCGCTCGGCCGCTGTGCGGGAAGTTTCCCACGCGGGTGGTGTTCCGGGGGTTCGATGCTGATCCTGGGCAGCCGCCGGTCGAGCCAGGCGGGCAGCCACCAGTTCGCGCCGCCGAGCATGTGCATCAGGGCCGGGACGAGCAGCGTGCGCAGCACGAAGGCGTCGAGGGCGACGGCCGCGGCGAGCGCGATGCCGAACATGGCGATGATGCGGTCGCCGCTGAGCACGAAGGCCAGGAAGACGGAGATCATGATGACGGCCGCCGAGTTGATGACCCGGCTGGTCTCGGCGAGGCCGACGCGGACGGCCCGCTGGTTGTCGCCGGTCTCCAGCCACTCCTCGTACATCCGGCTGACGAGGAAGACCTGGTAGTCCATCGACAGTCCGAACAGGACGGACACCATGATCACGGGCAGGAAGGGTTCGATGGGCCCCGCGCTGCCCAGCCCCAGCAGCTCGCTGCCCCAGCCCCACTGGAAGACGGCGACCACGACTCCGAAGGAGGAGGCGACGGCGGCGATGTTCATGGCCGCCGCCTTGAGCGGGATCCCGATGGAGCGGAAGGCCAGCAGCAGGAGGACGCAGCCGAGGGCGACGACCACCGTGACGAAGAGCGGCAGCTTGCCGACGATGACCTCGGCGAAGTCGTCGTATCCGGCGGTCACGCCGCCGACGTGGGCCTCCATGGAGTTGCCGCGCTCCGCGCGCGGGACGACGTCCTCGCGGAGCCGGTCGACGAGCTCGCTCGTGGCCCGGGACTGGGGGGCGGAGTCGGGGACGACCGTGATGACGGCGGTGTCTGCGCCGCGGTTGAAGACCGCGGGGCCCGCGGAGGCGACGCCCTTCGTCTTGCCGAGGGCCTCCGCCAGCTGCTCCACGGCGAGCCGGTCGCCGGCCCCGTCGAGGCGGGCGACGACGGCGAGCGGGCCGTTGCTGCCGGGGCCGAAACCGTCCGCCAGCAGGTCGTAGGCCTGCCGGGTCGTGGAGGTCGCCGGGTTGTTGCCCTGGTCGGAGGTACCGAGGTGCAGCGAGAGCGTGGGCAGGGCCAGGACGACCATCACGGCGGTGGCGACGATGCCGAGCACCTTCGGGTGGCGCTCCACGAAGGCGGACCATCGGACGGCGAAGCCCGTGGTCTGTTCGGGCAGCGGGCCCTCGGCGGCGAGCCGTCGGCGTTCGCGGCGCGACAGTGCGCGCATGCCGATCCAGGAGAGGAGGGCGGGCAGCAGGGTGACCGAGGCGGCGACCGTCAGGACGACGGTCACGGAGGCGGCTATCGCGACGCCGTTCAGGAAGTTCAACCGCAGGACCAGCATGCCGAGCAGCGCGATGCAGACGGTGGCTCCGGCGAAGACGACGGCCCGGCCGGTGGTGGCGACGGCGTTCTCGGCCGCCTCCTCGACCGGGACTCCCCGGGCCAGTGCCTTGCGGTGCCTGGTGACGATGAAGAGGGCGTAGTCGATGCCGACGCCGAGGCCGATGAGCGTGCCGAGCATCGGGGCGAAGTCCGCGACGGCCATCGCGTGCCCGAGGAGGGTGATCCCGAAATAGGCGGTGCCCACGCTGACGAGGGCGGTCGCGATGGGCAGCAGGCTCGCGGCGAGCGAGCCGAAGGCGAGGAAGAGGACCAGGGCCGCGACGACCACGCCGATGACCTCGGCGAGGTGGGTGGCGGGGGCCTCGGTCAGGCCGATGGCGCGGCCGCCGAGTTCGACCTGGAGCCCGTCGGCCTCGGTGGTCGGGTTCTTCGCCGCGTCGACCACGGCCTTGGCCTGGGCCTTGGGTACGGAGTCGGCCTGCCGGTCGAAGGTCACCACGGCGTAGGCGGTGCGCCCGTCGGGGCTGATCTGTGCGGCGCTCCCGGGGCCGGGGCCGTAGGGGCCGATCACCGACCCGACGCCGGGGAGGCCCGCGATGGTGTCGAGTGCGCGGGTCATGCGCTGCTCGATGTCCGGGGTGCGGGCGTTCTGATGGTCCGGGGCCCGCCACACGATGGTGTCGGTGTCGCCGCCCTGGCCGTGGAAGCCCTCGCGCAGGAGTGCGTGCGCCTTGCCGGACTCGGTGCCGGGGACCTCGTAGTCGTTGGAGAACGCCGATCCCGCGGTCCCGGCGGCCACCGCGGTCGCGCCGAGGGCGAGCAGCCAGATCAGGACGGCGAGGAGACGGTGGCGGATGCACCACCGCGCTATTGCTGCCAACGGACGTGCTCCCTGGTGGTTCGGATCTTTACCGGGGGACAGCCCGTCGCAAAGAACGCTGGAACTCGTGAAGGCCCGGCCGTGCTTTCGGAGGGTCGCCCCGGAGCGCGCCGAGATGGTCTACAAGGGCACGATCTCAGCGTTTCGTGATCGTTGGCCCGTTTCGTGTGCATCGTCACAGGGTCGCGGAGTCGCCTGCTCCACCGTCGGGTTCGTCCACCCGGTAGCCGGGGATCGAGGGCCAGCGGACGGTGAGGACCACGGCGTCCTCCTCCGCGTACCAGGAGTGGTCGACGCCGCGGCCCCACAGCACGTAGTCCCCCTGCTCGGCGAGGACGACGGTCCGGCCGGGGAACTCCAGCCGGAACCGCCCGCTGATCAGGACCAGCAGCGCGGTCCGCTTCTCCCCGGTCGCCCAGCGTTCCCTCGCCTCGCCCTTCGGGTGGACACCCCACTTGATCTCCACGTCCTCGCTGTGACGGGGGTCGCCGGGGTCCTTGAAGTGGCCGAGGAGCCAGCCCCGGTCGACGGCCGCGTCGGGGCCGGCCTTGCCGGTGTGGATGGTGGAGTCGTGGTTCACGGGCCGAGGCTAATGCAGTTGTGCGGCCCGGTCCGACACTGATGGTCTGGGGCGATGACCATGGATCACGAAGAACTGGCGAAGGTGCGGGCCCGCTTCGACGCGGAGATGCGTGAGGGTGCGCAGCCCGACGCGGCCGAGGCGCGGGTGGAGCGGGTGGGGCCGGTGGTGCGGCAGGTCATCCCGGGGCTGGGCTGGAGCGGTGTGCTCTGGTCCGATCTCGACGAGGACACGGCGGACGCCGCGATCGCGGCGCAGGTGGCGTTCGCCGCGGAGTGCGGGGCGTCGGAGTTCGAGTGGAAGCTGTACGACCACGACCGTCCGGCGGACCTCGGGGAGCGGTTGCGGGCGGCCGGGTTCGTGCCGGAGCCGGCCGAGACGCTGATGATCGGACGGGTCGCGGACCTCGCACGGCTGCCGTTGGATCCGCCGGAGGGGATCACCCTTCGGGTGGTGACGGACGAGGCGGGGGTGGACCTGATGATGGAGGTCCACGCGCGGGCCTTCGGGACCGAGCGGCCGCTGATCCGGCAGCAGATCCTGGGCCTGCTGCGGGACGAGCCGGAGACCATCGCGGCGGTGCTGGCGATGGCCGGCGACACCCCGGTGAGCGCGGCCCGGATGGAGATGCGGCCGGGCACGTCGTTCGCGGGCCTGTGGGGCGGCGGCACGGTCCCCGAGTGGCGGGGGCGGGGCGTCTACCGGCTGCTGGTGGCACACCGCGCGCGCATCGCGGCGGAGCTGGGCATCCCGTACCTCCAGGTGGACGCCTCGGACGACAGCCGCCCGATCCTGGAACGACTGGGCTTCTCCCGCCTTGGCGTAACGGTGCCGTACCTCCTCGCGGGGCTTGCCTGACCGTCCGGCCGCAGCGCCACCGGGGCCCTGCGCCCGGCCGCGGCGCCGCTGCCGGGGCTCCGCCCCGGACCCCGCGCCTCGGACGCCGAACGCCGGCGGGGCCGGATGGTTCCGGTAGCGGGGCGCGGGCCGCCGCGCCTGTGCGGGAGGGTTCCCCGAGAGGAGGGGCGCCGGGCAGGATCGGCCCATGGAACGAATCACCCCGCCGCTGGCCGGCGGCGAGCGCGAGACGCTACGGGCCTACCTCGACTACCACCGGGCAACCCTGGCCTGGAAGTGCGAAGGCCTCACCGACGAAGAGCTGCGGCGCGCCTCGATGCCGCCGTCCTCCCTCTCCCTGCTGGGCCTCGTCCGGCACATGGCCGAGGTCGAGCGGCACTGGTTCCGGCGGGTGCTCGGCGCTGAGGAGCTGCCGCACCTGTGGTCGGACAGCCACGACTTCCAGGCCGCCTACGACGCCTCCGGCTCAACCCGCGCGGAGGCGTTCGCCGCCTGGGAGGCCGAAGTGGCCCATTCCCGCCGGATCGAGGCCGCGGCCCAATCCCTCGACGTGACGGCGTACGTACCGAGCTGGAAGGAGGAGGCCTCGCTGCGGCTGCTCATGCTGCACCTCATCCACGAGTACGCCCGTCACAACGGCCACGCCGACTTCCTCCGGGAGGCGATCGACGGAGCCACCGGCACGTAACCCCTATAGTTAGGTCAGCCTAACCTAATTCGCGATTGGCCTTGGGGGAGAGTGTGAGCAACGACAGCGGTGCGTACGAGGTCTTCCGTGACCCCTGGGGGATCCCCCACCTCCGCGCGGCCGACCACCTCGGGCTCGCCTACGCCCAGGGCCGCGCCACCGTCTTCGACCGGGCCTGGCAGCTGGAGGTCGAGCGCCACCGGGCGCAGGGCGCCAGCGCCGCCTTCCTCGGCGCCGAATCCGTCGCCTGGGACCGCTTCGCCCGTCAGTGCCGTCTCGCCGACACCGCCCGGCGCTGTTACGAGGCGCTGGACGCGGAGACCGCCGCCTGGGTCCGCTCCTACGTGGACGGGGTCAACGACGGCCTCGCCGGCGGCGCGGCCCGCGACGAACGCTTCGCCCGCACCGGTCTGACACCGACCCCTTGGGAGCCGTGGGTTCCGCTGGGCATCTGGATCGCCACGCACATCCTGTTCGCCGGCTTCGCCACCAAGCTGTGGCGCGAGCGCGCCGCCCGCGCCCTCGGCGACGAGGCGGCCACCCTGTTCGCCACCGACGGCCCCGGCACGGCCGGCAGCAACGGCTGGCTGGTGCCGGGCGACCGCACCGTCACCGGTTCGGCGATCATCGCGGGCGACCCGCACCGGTTCATCGAGGACCCGGGCGTCTACCAGCAGACACGCCTCTCCTGCCCCGAGTACGACGTCCTCGGCCTCGCCGTCCCCGGCGTCCCCGGCCTCGCCCACTTCGGGCACGCCGGCACCGTCGCCTGGGCCATCACCAACGCGATGGCCGACTACCAGGACCTGTACGTCGAGGAGCTGCGCGGCCACGGCTCCGCCGTGGAAGCACGGGGCCCGGACGGCGAGTGGGAGCCGGTGCACCGCCACACGGAGACCGTCCACGTGGCCGGCGGCGACGACGTCGAGGTGGAGGTCCTGGAGACGGCCCGGGGCCCGGTGATCGTCCACGGCGTCGGCGTCCGCGCCGGCGCCGGCCCGGCCGGCGGGGCGCTCTCCCTGCGCTATCCGCCCCGCGTCCGCGAGGACCTCGGCTTCGCCGCACTCCCCGCCCTGCTGCGCGCGCGCACCGTCGGCGACGTCGACCGGGCCCTCGACGGCTGGGCCGAGCCCGTCAACGTCGTCCACGCCGCCGACTCCGAGGGCGGCCTGCTGCACCGGGTCGCCGGCGCCGTGCCGCTGCGCGAACCCGCGAACCGGCTGCGCCCCGTCCCCGCCAACGACGCGCGGTATGCCTGGCAGGGCTGGGCCGAGACCCCCGACGAGCCGGTCCAGGGCTTCGCCGTGATGGCGAACGCGCGCGGGATCGCCTCCCCGCTCGGTGTGGAGTTCGCTCCCCCGCACCGCGCCAACCGCATCCGCGAACTGCTCAGCGGCCAGACCCGGTGGTCCCCGAAGGCGATGGCCGACGTACACCGGGACACGTACCTGGGCTCGGCGGCGCCGCTGCTCGACCTGCTGCCCGGCTTCGCGGACCTGACCCCGGCCGCGCGGGAACTGCGTACGCGACTGCTGGCATGGGACCGGCACATGGACGCCGACAGCGCCGACGCCACCCTTTTCGCGGCCTTCCGGACCGCGACCGTCCGCCGTCTCGCCGCCGATCCCGTCTTCGCCGAGCTGTGGGGGGCGCCCGACGGTCCCGAGGTCTTCCACC
The DNA here is from genome assembly GCF_042892775.1 of Streptomyces sp. NPDC001717. NCBI lineage: Bacteria > Bacillati > Actinomycetota > Actinomycetes > Kitasatosporales > Streptomycetaceae > Streptomyces > Streptomyces sp. NPDC001717. The sequence goes on from NZ_JBIAUK010000012.1 coordinate 21,407, forward strand.
CCTGGCTGTATCTGGTCCCCCGGATCGGCTACGCCCTGGAGGGGCTGCTGGCCAGTCCCCTGCTGCCCGGACTCGACCGGGCCGCGCACGTGCGCGCCGCACTGGAGGAGACCGCGGCAGCCGGCGCACCCGAGACCGCGTGGTCCGAGGTGCACCGGCTGACCCCCTGGTCGGCGCTGCCCGATCCGCGGGCCGAGTGGCCCGGTCTCGGCGGCGACCACGACTGCGTGAACGCGACCTCCTCGGTCCCCGGTTTCACCGACCTCACCGCCCGCGCCTCGGCGGCCCGTTACGTCTGGGACCTCGCCCGCCGCGAGGACAGCCTCTGGGCGGTCCCGCTGGGCGCGGACGGTGTCACCGGCTCGCCCCACCACCGCGACCAGCTGCCGCTCTGGTCCCGGTGCGAACTCGTCCCCGTCGTCACCGACTGGGCCCGCCTCACCAAGGAATCGACATGAGCACCGCCTCCACCCGCCGGCCCGTGTACAGCCACCCCGTCGAGGGCTTCGGCACGGTCACCATCACCCCCGTCGACCCGGCAGGCGACTCCGCCCTGATCCACGGCTGGGTCACCGAGGAGCGGGCCCGCTTCTGGGGCATGCGCGAGGCCAGTCGCGAACTCGTCCAGGAGATCTACGAGGACGTGGACCGGCGTACGACGCACCACGCGTTCCTGGCCCACCGCGACGGGGAGCCGGTCGCGCTGTTCCAGACGTACGACTGCGCCGAGGACCGGGTCTGCGAGTGCTACGAGGTGCGGCCGGGCGACGTGGGCGTGCACCTGCTGCTCGGCCCGGCCAAGGGTGCCGCCGAACGCGGTTTCACGGCGGGCCTGATGACGGCCTTCCTCGCGTTCCTGTTCTCGGACCCGGCCTGTCGCCGTGTGGTCGCCGAGCCGGACACCCGCAACGAGAAGGCCGTCTCCCTGCTGGAACGGACCGGTTTCGTGCTCGGCCCCGAGATCGAGCTGCCGGAGATCGACCTGCCCGAGGTGTACCTGCCGGCGAAGCGGGCCCGCCTCGCCTTCCTGAACGCACCGGTCTGAGGGCCGGTCGTATCGTCACGTCACCCTAACGGGATTCCGATTCCCATTGACCCTGCAGGTCCGCCCGCTGGAAGCTGATCCCCACTCATACAATTGGCGCTGGGGGGAAATTGACCAGCCAAAACCTGCACATCGGGCCGGACGCCGCAGCCGATCGGTACCGGTTGCTCCGGTCGATCGGGCGGGGCGGGGAGGCCGTGCTCTATCTCGCCGAGATAGAGCTGGCCGGCGGCTCCGAGCCCGTCGTCGTCAAGGTGCTCGATTCCAAGACGACCATCACGCCCGACGTCTTCGACCGGATCAGCCAGAAGTGGAACGAGCAGGCGGAGCTGCTGCGGTTCGTGCACCGACCCGGTGTGGTGGGCGTACGGGAGCACTTCGAGGGCCCGCCGATCCACCGGCCCGGGGAGTCGCAGACGCTGACCGGGCGTGCGCTCGTCCTCGTCATGAACCACGTCGACGGGCTCGACCTGCGGGACTGGCGGGCCGAACGGACCCTGGCGACGCACGCCGAGCGGCGCGAGGTGATGCGCACGCTGGAGCAGCTGGCCGACGTACTGGACTGGCTGCACTCGGGGAAGGCCACCCCGTCAGGGCGGCAGGTCATCCACGGTGACCTCTCCCCCGGCAACGTGATGGTCGACGCCCACGGGCAGGCCACGCTGGTGGACTTCGGGCTCAGCAAGCTGACCGCCGACCACCAGACGGCCGAGGTGTGGTTCACGCCGGGCTACGCGGCGCCGGAGGTCTTCGACGGCAAGCGGACCCCGGGCACCGACCGGTACGCCTTCGGGGCCATCGCGTACTTCCTGCTGAGCGGGGAGTCCCCGCCCTCGACTCCGGAGCTGCTGGCGCGGGCCCTCGTGGCGCTGCCGCAGTTCGCGGTGCTGGACGCGGAGCAGCGGGCGCGGATCGCCTCGATCTACGCCGCCGATCCCGGGCAGCGGCCGGTGAACCTGGCCGGCTGGATGAAGGACATCCGGCACGCGGTGGTGTCCACGACCACGTCCACCTCGCAGCGGGTCGTGCCGGACGCGCCGCCGGCCCCGGCGGCGCCCCCGGTCCCCGTCACGCCTCCGGCCTCCGTGCCGCCGATGCCCGCGGCCCCGCCCCCGCAGCAGCCGGCGGCCACGGCGGCGACTCCGGCGGCCGGCGCGGCCACTCCGGCGGTCCCCGCGGCGACCCCGGCGGTCCCGGCGGCGCCCCCGGCGGTCCCGGCGGCGCCCCCGGCGCAGCCGGTGTACGCCCCGCCGCCCACCGAACAGGCCTACCCGACGCCTCCGGTACAGGCGAGCGTGCCGGAGGGGTACGGCCCCGCGCCCGCGGTCGCCTCCCCCACGGAGCCGCTGCCCACGCCGCCGCCGCGGAGGCGGAAGCGGACCGGTCTGGTGATCGGGGCGGTGATCGCCGTGCTGGTGGTGGCCGCCGGCGCGGTGGTCGGCGTGAAGCTGCTCGGCGACAAGGACGCCGGCGCGAACACCGCGAGCGGCGGGGACAAGCCGACCGCGTCGTCATCGGCCCAGGCCGGTTCCTCGCCGAGCGACGCTCCGAGCCCGTCGGCCAGTGCGTCGCGGTCCGCGAGCGACGGCCCGACGACCCAGCCCACCGCGACGGGCTCCCAGCCCCCGTCGGGTGTGGCGCCGGGGGTGAAGGCGGCCGACCTGACCGTCATGGCCCCGGTGAAGGACCTCGGCGGATTCGAGGTCGGACCCGCCAAGATCAACACCAAGCAGTACGGGGCCGCGCTCATCCAGGAGCGCAGCTGCGACTTCGACGCCTACACGGAGTTCGACCTCAATCGCGAGTGGAAGACGCTGGAGTTCACCGCCGGGATCGACGACGGCTCGCAGAACGAGAAGGGCCGGGTCAGCATCTCGCTCGACGGCCAGCCCGCCGCCTTCTCGGAGCTGGTGGAACTGGGCAAGCCGATCACCCACACGGTGGACGTGAGCGGCGCCCTGCGGCTGCGCGTCAAGGTGGACAAGGGCTGCGACAACGGCACGGTCGTCATCGCCGCCCCCACCCTGCGGCGCTGACCCGTCCGCCGGACGGCGAACGGCCCCGCACCGGGAATCCGGTGCGGGGCCGTCGTGTGACGAACGCGGAGACTACTCCGAGACGCCCAGGCGCTCCAGGATGAGCTCCTTGACGCGCGCCGCGTCGGCCTGGCCGCGGGTGGTCTTCATGACCGCGCCGACCAGGGCGCCGACGGCGGCGACCTTGCCGCCGCGGATCTTGTCCGCGATGGCCGCGTTGCCCGCGATGGCCTCGTCCACGGCCGCGCCCAGCGCGCCCTCGTCCGAGACGACCTTCAGGCCGCGCTTGTCGACGACCTCGTCCGGGGTGCCCTCGCCGGCGAGGACGCCCTCGATGACCTGGCGGGCCAGCTTGTCGTTGAGCGAGCCGTCCGCGACGAGGGCCGCGACCCGGGCCACCTGGGCCGGGGTGATCGGCAGCTCGTCGACCGAGACGCCCTGCTCGTTGGCGTTGCGGGCGAGCTCGCCCATCCACCACTTGCGGGCGGCGGCCGAGTCGGCGCCCTCCTCGATGGTGGCGACGATGGAGTCCACCGCGCCCGCGTTGAGGATCGACTGCATGTCGTGCTCGTTCACGCCCCACTCCTCGCGGAGGCGGTTGCGGCGCACGCGCGGCATCTCGGGCAGACCGGCGCGCAGCTCCTCGACCCACTCACGGGCGGGGGCCACGGGCACCAGGTCGGGCTCCGGGAAGTAGCGGTAGTCCTCGGCGTTGTCCTTGATGCGGCCGGCCGTGGTGGAGCCGTCCTCCTCGTGGAAGTGCCGGGTCTCCTGCACGATCGAGCCGCCGGACTGCAGGACGGCCGCGTGGCGCTGGATCTCGAAGCGCGCCGCGCGCTCGACGGAGCGCAGCGAGTTGACGTTCTTCGTCTCCGAGCGGGTGCCGAATTCCTTGGTGCCGTTCGGGCGCAGCGACAGGTTCACGTCGCAGCGCATCTGGCCCTTGTCCATGCGGGCCTCGGAGACGCCGAGCGCCTTGATGACCTCGCGCAGCTCGGCGACGTACGCCTTGGCGACCTCGGGGGCCCGCTCGCCCGCGCCCTCGATCGGCTTGGTGACGATCTCGATGAGCGGGATGCCGGCGCGGTTGTAGTCCAGCAGGGAGTGGGACGCTCCGTGGATACGGCCGGTGGCGCCGCCGACGTGCAGCGACTTGCCGGTGTCCTCCTCCATGTGGGCGCGCTCGATCTCCACGCGGAAGATCTCGCCGTCCTCCAGCTGGACGTCCAGGTAGCCGTTGTAGGCGATCGGCTCGTCGTACTGGGAGGTCTGGAAGTTCTTCGGCATGTCCGGATAGAAGTAATTCTTCCGGGCGAAGCGGCACCACTCGGCGATCTCGCAGTTCAGCGCGAGACCGATCTTGATGGCGGACTCGATGCCGATCGCGTTGACGACCGGGAGCGCGCCGGGCAGGCCCAGGCAGACCGGGCAGGTCTGCGAGTTGGGCTCGGCGCCCAGCTCGGTCGAGCAGCCGCAGAACATCTTGGTCCGGGTGCCGAGCTCGACATGGACCTCCAGGCCCATGACGGGGTCGTACGTCGCGAGCGCCGCGTCGTACGACAGCAGTTCGGTGAAGGTGGTCACGGTGAAACTTTCCCTCTCAGCCCAGCAGGACGTCGTCGTCGCCCAGGCGCTTCAGCTCGCGGTACAGGATCGCGAGGCCGGTGACGATGGCGGCGGCGGACACGACGGCGTCGACCAGCTTCAGCGTGTCGTGCTCGGCGCGGGCCTTCTTGACCTGCTTCATCACGCTGATCGCGCCGAAGGCGGTGGTGCCCATCGACAGGTAGGTGCCGGTCTTGGACTTCTTGAAGCCCTTGGCCTTGGTCAGTGCACTGGAACTCACAGCGACGGTGCCTCCTCGAGCAGCGGGTGGCCCCAGCGTTCGACGAAGGCGGCCTCGACGGCCGCGCCCACCTTGTAGAGGCGGTCGTCCTTCATCGCCGGGGCAATGATCTGCAGTCCGACCGGGAGACCGTCCTCCGGGGCCAGGCCGCAGGGCAGCGACATGGCGGAGTTGCCGGCCAGGTTGGTCGGGATGGTGCAAATGTCCGCGAGGTACATGGCGAGCGGGTCGTCGGTGCGCTCGCCGATGGGGAAGGCGGTGGTCGGGGTCGTCGGGGAGACGATCACGTCGACCTTCTCGAAGGACTTCTCGAAGTCCTGCGAGATGAGGGTGCGGACCTTCTGGGCGGAGCCGTAGTACGCGTCGTAGTAGCCGGAGCTGAGCGCGTACGTGCCGAGGATGATGCGGCGCTTGACCTCGTCGCCGAAGCCGGCTTCGCGGGTCAGGGCGGTGACGTCCTCGGCGGACTTGGTGCCGTCGTCGCCGACCCGCAGGCCGTAGCGCATGGCGTCGAAGCGGGCGAGGTTCGAGGAGCACTCGGACGGCGCGATCAGGTAGTACGCGGCCATGGCGAGGGAGAAGGACGGGCAGTCCAGCTCGACGATCTCGGCGCCGAGCTCCTTGAGGAGCTCCACCGACTCGTTGAAGCGCTGCACGACACCGGCCTGGAAGCCCTCGCCCGTGAACTGCTTGACCACACCGACGCGCATGCCGGCGACGGAGCCGCTCCGGGCCGCCTCGACGACCGGCGGGACCGGGGCGTCGATGGAGGTGGAGTCCATCGGGTCGTGGCCCGCGATGACCTCGTGGAGGAGGGCCGCGTCCAGGACCGTACGGGCGCAGGGGCCGCCCTGGTCGAGGGAGGACGAGAAGGCCACCATGCCGTAGCGGGAGACGCCGCCGTAGGTGGGCTTGACGCCGACGGTGCCGGTGACGGCGGCGGGCTGGCGGATGGAGCCGCCGGTGTCCGTGCCGATGGCGAGCGGGGCCTGGAAGGCGGCCAGCGCGGCCGCGGAGCCGCCGCCGGAGCCGCCGGGGATCCGGGTGAGGTCCCAGGGGTTGCCGGTCGGGCCGTACGCGCTGTTCTCGGTGGAGGACCCCATGGCGAACTCGTCCATGTTGGTCTTGCCGAGGATGACGACGTCGGCTTCCTTGAGCTTGCGCGTCAAGGTGGCGTCGTAGGGCGGGATCCAGCCTTCGAGGATCTTCGAGCCGACGGTGGTCGGGACCCCGACGGTGGTGAAGATGTCCTTGAGGGCGAGGGGGACGCCGGCCAGCGGGCCGAGCTTCTCGCCGCGCTCGCGCTTGGCGTCGACGGCCGCGGCCTGGGCGAGGGCGCCCTCGCGGTCGACGTGCAGGAAGGCGTTGACCTTCTCGTCGGTCGCGTCGATGCGGGCCAGGTGGGCCTCGGTGACCTCGACCGCCGTGAGCTCGCCGGAGGCGATCTTCTCGGCGGTCTGGGCTGCCGTGAGCTTGATGATGTGGTCGGTCATGGCTGTTAGTCCTCCCCCAGGATCTGCGGCACCTTGAAACGCTGCTGCTCCTGGGCGGGAGCGCCGGAGAGCGCCTGCTCGGGGGTGAGCGAAGGACGGACCTCGTCCGCGCGCATGACGTTCGTCAGCGGCAGCGGGTGGGAGGTCGGCGGTACGTCTCGGTCGGCGACCTCGGATACGCGGGCGACCGCGCCGATGATGTCGTCGAGCTGTCCGGCGAAGTGGTCCAGCTCTTCGGCCTTGAGCTCCAGACGTGCCAGCCGAGCGAGGTGGGCGACCTCCTCGCGCGTGATGCCAGGCATGCAGCGATCCTCTGGGGGTTTTGAGTGTGTAGGTTTCGGGCCCAATCCTATGGGGCCCGGCCCCTGCCCCGCGAAACGGTTACCCCCGGCCCGCCGATCCGGGGCTCCGCCCCCGACCCCGCTCCTCAAACGCCGGAGAGGCCGGCTTTGCCTCCGGCGGCGCCTCAAGCGCCGGCGGGGCCGGAATCGCCCTCCGGGCGATCCTGCCCGGGGCGGGCACGCTCCAGCCCCGCCGGCGGTTGAGGCGCGGGGTCCGGGGCAGCGCCCCAGCGGCGGCGCCGCGCCCGTACGGCCGGGCCGACCCCGACGGGAGTCAGACGGCGTCGGCCTCCGCGGCGGCCAGTTCCGCCGTGATGTCGGCCGGGCGGCGCCAGCCGCGTTCGCCGCGGGCCAGGAGCCAGGCCGTGGCCTCCTGCGGCGGCATGGCGGCCGCCACCAGCCAGCCCTGGACCGCGTCGCAGCCCAGGTCCCGCAGGCGCTCCCACGTCTCGTCGTCCTCCACGCCCTCGGCGACCACCAGGAGGCCGAGGGAATGGGCCAGGTCCACCGTGCAGCGCACGATCTCCGCGTCCTGGGCGTCCACGGCGAGGCGGCCGACGAAAGAGCGGTCGATCTTCAGCTCGCTGACCGGCAGCCTCCGGAGGTGGACCAGGGAGGAGTAGCCGGTGCCGAAGTCGTCCAGGGACATCTTCACGCCGTGCCCGGTCAGGCCCGCCATGGTGTCGGCCGCCCGCTGGGGGTCTTCCAGCAGGACGTGTTCCGTTATTTCCAGCTGGAGCCCGCTCGCGGGCACGCCGTGCCGGGCGAGTCGCGCCGCCACCGCGCCGGCGAAGCCGGGGGTGTGGACGTCGCGCGGCGAGACGTTGACGGCGACGGGGACCTTCAGGCCCTGCGCGCGCCACCGGGCGACCTGGGCGAGGGCCGTCTCCAGGACGTACTCCGTCAGGTGCGGCATCAGGCCGGAGGTCTCGGCGATGGCGATGAACTCGTCGGGGGGTACCCGGCCGCGTTCCGGGTGGACCCAGCGGACCAGGGCTTCGAGCCCGGCCACCTGGCCGTCGAAGCGGACCTTCGGCTGGTAGTGGAGTTCCACTTCGCCCGCGTCCAGGGCGCGGCGCAGGTCGCCGAGGAGGCCGAGGCGGTCGGGGGTGTTGCTGTCCCGCTTGGACTCGTACACCTCCACGCCGGTGCGGTCGCGCTTGGCCTGGTACATCGCCACGTCCGCGCGCCGCAGCAGCCCCTCCGCGTCGAGCGCGTGGTCGGGGAAGACGGCGAGGCCGGCGCTGGCCTCCAGGACGAGGGTGAGGCCGTCCAGGTCGAGGGGGGAGCTGAGCTCGGCCACCAGGTGGCGGGCGATCCGCTGGGCGCTGGTGGTGGAGTCGGTGGTGGGGAGCAGGACCGCGAACTCGTCGCCGCCGAGCCGGGCCGCCTCGGCGTCCTCGGGCAGGGCCTGGCGCAGCCGTTCGGCGATCTGGAGGAGGAGCCGGTCGCCCGCGAGGTGGCCGAGGGTGTCGTTGACGGCGCGGAAGCGGTCCAGGTCGATCAGCACGAGGGCCGCCCGGGTGCCCAAACGTTCAGCCTCGTCCAGGGCGGTCCAGGCCCGCTCCAGCAGCCACTGCCGGTTCGGCAACCCGGTCAGCGGGTCCCGCAGCTGTTCCTCGGCGCGCGCCCGGGCGATCCACAGGGTGGAGTCCAGCGCGATCAGCGGTACGGCGAACAGCGGCAGCAGCACCGGCTGGGTGACCGCGACGGCGCAGATCAGCGGCGCGATGCCGAGCAGCGCGACGGCGACCAGGGCCTGGCGGAGCAGGGCGGTACGGGCGACGGTGGGCAGACCGCCGCCGCGCGGGGCGAGTGCGGCCCACAGCACGACGCGGGTGACGAGCAGGTAGGCGAGGGCGACGAGGATCACCTCGGGGACCGCTTCGAGCCCCCAGCCGGTGGGCTTCCAGGGGGTCTCGACGGACGGCCGCTCACCGAAGGCGGAGAGTACGAGGGCTCCCGCGCCGATGCCGAGGACGTCGACCGAGCCGTGCAGCAGCCCCTGCCGCCACCGGTGTCGGCGCGCGGCCCCGACCAGCGAGACCACGGCGAGGGAGACCAGTCCGGCCGGAACCCATCCGTAGAGGAGGAGGACGCCGAGGGTGAGGGCGGCGCCCGATCCGGTGCCGCCCCACCAGCGGTCTCGGCCGAGGGCGACGAGGTGGCCGACGATGATGCCGGTCAGCAGGGCGAGGGCCCAGCCGACCGAGCCGCCGGGGAACAGTGCATGACGGCCGGTCAGGGCGGAGACGATGCCCGTGCCGAGGAGCACGGCGGAGAGGCCCACGACGAGGAAGGGCAGCACGTTGCCCCGCCCCTGCCCGCCCACACCCGTGTCGAGCGGTCGGGTCTCCGGTGTCCTGGCACCCAGGACACCGAGCCGGCCCGCCCGCATGGACGGGATCTCCCCGCCGAATTCAGGTGACGGGTCGGCGCTTTCGGTGGGTTTCATGCCCGTCCCTCTCACAGCCGGCGATGCCGATGTCGCGCGATGGCCCCGATGTCATGCCATCACGGCCGGGATCGCGTCCCGCTGCCGTGCACGACTGGCGCACCCCTCAACAGTAGGACGCGGGAGGCTCTCAGGGGCAGCCGTCGGCAGTGGTTGCCCGAATGCGTCCCAGTCATCCTCATCAGTACGGTATCCGCCGAACGGGTGAGGTTGGACCGGGACCCCCTGCTCACCCATCCGATGATCCGACAGGTCACCGCCCTGCGACCAGCCTTGTACCAGCCGTTTACCACCGGGACTCGCGCCTGGCGTGCGCCCGCCCGTACGGCCGCACGCCATGCATCCGTTCGCCTTCGCTACTCCGTCTTTACTACTCCGGGGCTCCGCCGTCCACCGGGAGGGCGGCTTCGCGCGCCGCGTCCGGGCCCTGTTCCAGGAGTACCGCGAAGCCGGCGTCGTCGAGGATGGAGAGCTTCAACTGCACGGCCTTGTCGTACTTGGAGCCGGGGTTGTCCCCGACGACGACGAAGGAGGTCTTCTTCGAGACTGATCCGGTCACCTTGGCGCCGAGGTTCTGCAGGGCCTCCTTGGCGCCGTCCCGGGTGTGGCTCTGCAAAGTGCCGGTGACGACGACGGTCAGCCCCTCCAACGGGCGGGGACCGGTCTCCTCGGCGGAACCTTCCTCCTCCATCCGGACGCCGGCCTCGCGCCACTTGCGCAGGATCTCCCGGTGCCAGTCGACGGCGAACCATTCCTTGAGGGAGGCCGCGATGATCGCGCCGACCCCGTCGGTGGCGGTGAGCTCCTCCTCGGTGGCCTGCTCGATGCGCTCGATGGACCGGAACTCGCGGGCGAGCGCCTCGGCCGCGACCGGGCCGACGTGACGGATCGACAGGCCGTTGATGATCCGGGCGAGCGGGCGTTCCTTGGCGGCCGCGATGTTCTCCAGCATCGCCAGGGCGTTCTTCTTCGGCTCGCCCTTCTGGTTGGCGAAGACCGTGACGATCTTCTCCTCGCCGGTCTTCGGATCCCGCTTGGGCAGTCCGCTGTCGGAGTCGAGGACGTACGCCTTGATGGGCAGGAGGTCCTCGATGGTGAGGCCGAAGAGGTCGCCCTCGTCCAGCATGGGCGGCCGGGCCGGCTCCAGCGGCCCGGTGAGGGCGGCGGCCGCCACCATGCCGAAGTTCTCGATGTCCAGGCTCTGGCGGCCTGCCAGGTAGAAGACCCGTTCGCGCAGCTGGGCGGGGCAGGTCTGCGCGTTGGGGCACCGGACGTCGATGTCCCCTTCCTTCATCGGCCGCAGTTCCGTCCCGCACTCGGGGCACTGGGCGGGCATGACGAACTCGCGCTCGCTGCCGTCGCGCAGGTCGACCACCGGCCCGAGGATCTCGGGGATGACGTCGCCCGCCTTGCGCAGCACGACGGTGTCCCCGATGAGCACGCCCTTGGCCTTGACGACCTCCTGGTTGTGCAGGGTCGCGAACTCGACCTCGGAGCCGGCCACCGTCACCGGCTCGACCTGCGCGTACGGGGTGACGCGACCGGTGCGACCGACGCCGACCTTGATGTCGATCAGCTTGGTGTTGACCTCTTCGGGGGCGTACTTCCACGCGATCGCCCAGCGCGGGGCGCGTGCGGTGGAGCCGAGCCGGCCCTGGAGGGCGATCTCGTCGAGCTTGACGACCACGCCGTCGATCTCGTGCTCCACCGAGTGCCGGTTCTCGCCGAAGTGGGCGATGAAATCGCGGACTTCGGCGAGCGAGGAGACCACGCTGTTGTGCTGGGCGGTGGGCAGGCCCCACTCGTGGAGCAGTTCGTACGCCTGGGACTGGCGCTCGATCTCGAAGCCCTCGCGGGCGCCGATGCCGTGGACGACCATGTGCAGCGGGCGGCTCGCGGTGACCTTGGGGTCCTTCTGCCGCAGCGAACCGGCCGCCGCGTTGCGCGGGTTGGCGAAGGGCTTGCCCTCGGCCGCCACGAGACGGGCGTTGAGCTCCTCGAACTTCTCCATCGGGAAGTAGACCTCGCCGCGGATCTCGACGAGGGCCGGGATCCGGTCGCCCTTCAGCCGGTCCGGGATGTCCGCGATGGTGCGGACGTTGGGCGTGATGTCCTCGCCGGTGCGGCCGTCGCCGCGGGTGGCGGCCCGGGTGAGACGGCCGTTCTCGTAGGTGAGGTTGACGGCGAGGCCGTCCACCTTGAGCTCGCACAGGTAGTGGAAGTCCGGGGTGTTCACGTCCCGGGCGACCCGGTCGGCCCAGGCGGACAGTTCCTCGTCGTCGAAGGCGTTGTCGAGGGAGAGCATCCGCTCCCGGTGCTCGACCGAGGCGAAGTCCGTCTCGTACGCCCCGGCCACCTTCTGGGTGGGCGAGTCGGGGGTGCGCAGCTCGGGGTACTGCTCCTCCAGCGCCTCCAGCGAGCGCAGCAGCTTGTCGAACTCGGCGTCGCTGACGACCGGCTGGTCGTTCACGTAGTACCGGAAGCGGTGCTCCTCGACCTGCTCGGCGAGCAGCTGGTGCTGCTCACGCACCGCCGCCGGTACTGCCGTGTCCTGCTGTTCGGCTGCCATGCCGTGTCCTCCCGTGCCCCGTCTCGACCGTCACTCAGGGTTGTCGGCGAGCGACCTCGCCGCCCTGACGCAATGCGCCTGCGCCGCCCGGGCGTAGGCGGGTGAAGCGCCCGCCAGACCGCACGACGGGGTGACCACGACGGACTCCGCCAGAGTCCCCGGGGCCAGTCCCAGCCTGCGCCAAAGCTTCCTGACACCCATGACGCTACCGCCAGGGTCCGACAACGGGCCGTCGGTGCCCGGCACCACTCCGGCGAAGAGTTTCACGCCGCTTTCGACGGCCTCCCCGATGGCGTCGTCCTCGCGCTCGGTGAGCAGCGAGAAATCGAACGACACGCCCGTGGCGCCGGCTCGGCGCAGCAGCCCGAAGGGGACGTCGGGGGCGCAGGAGTGCACGACGACCTCGCCGTCGTGCACGGCGAAGAGGTCCCGCAGCGCGCCTTCGACGACCTGCCGGTCGACGGCCCGGTAGGTCCGGTACCCGCTCGCGGACCGCACCCGCCCGAGCAGTACGGCCGTCAGCGAGGGCTCGTCGACCTGGAGCACGACGTCCGCCCCGGGGATCCGCTTGCGTACGTCGGCCAGGTGCTCGCGCAGGCCTTCGGCCAGCGATCCGGCCAGGTCACGGCAGGCTCCGGCGTCCTGGAGCATGGCCTCGCCGCCGTGCAGCTCCAGGGCGGTGGCGAGCGTCCACGGCCCGACCGCCTGGACCTTGAGCCTGCCGGTGTAGCCCTGGGTGAACTCCTCCAGGGCGTCGAGGTCCTCCCCGAGCCAGGACCGGGCCCGACGGGTGTCGCGTCCGGGGCGGTCGCTGATCCGCCAGCCGCTGGGCTCGACGTGCGCGTACATGTCGACGAGCAGGCCGAGGGAGCGGCCGATCATGTCGGCGCCGGGCCCCCGGGCGGGCAGTTCGGGAAGGTACGGGAACTCCTCGAAGGAACCCGTGGCGGTCTTGGCGGCCTCGCGGGCGTCGCCGCCGGGCAGCGAACCGACGCCGGTGGCGCTCGCGCTCATCGTCCGGGCCTGACGGTCAGGTCGTTGACCTCCGCGTCGCGGGGCAGGTCGACGGCCATGACGATGGTGGTCGCCACCGACTCGGCGTCGATCCAGCGCTCGGGGTCGTACTCCTTGCCCTCCTGGGAGTGCACCTTGGCCTGCATGGGGCTGGCGGTGCGTCCCGGGTAGACGGAGGTGACGCGGATGCCGTTGGGCTTCTCCTCCGCGCGCAGCGAGTCGGCGAGGGCCTTGAGCCCGTGCTTGGAGGCGGCGTACGCGCTCCAGTCGGCGTGGGCGGTGAGACCGGCTCCGGAGTTCACGAAGACGACGGTGGCCTTGGAGGCGCGCAGGGTGGGGAGCAGCAGCCGGGTCACCTCGGCGGGGGCGATCAGGTTGACGTTGAGCTGCTGGTGCCAGGTCTTGGGCCGCAGCTCGCCGACGGGGCCGAGGTCGACGATGCCCGCGATGTGCAGGAGGGAGTCGATGCGCTCCGGGATCGCCTGCTTGGAGAAGGCCCAGGAGAGCCGGTCGGGGTCGGAGAGGTCGCCCACGAGCGCCCGCGCGCCGGGGAAACGCTCGACGAGCTGCTTGCCCCGGGCGGCGTCGCGGGCGAGCAGGACGAGGTCGTCGCCGCGGGCGTGCAGCCGGGCGGCGACGGCGGCGCCGATGCCGGAGCCGGCACCGGTGATCAGGTGAGTAGCCATACCGCCATGCTCGCACCCCGCCGGTGCCCGTCAGCCCCCGGCGGCCTCTCGGTACGCGGCCTCGATCGCGGCCCGAGCGGTGGCGGCCCGTTCGGCCGCGACGGCGGGGGCGAAGGCGCTGCCGAGCACGATGTGCGGGTGCGCGGCCGCGAGCCGGGCCCGTGCGTCGCCGCGCGGCCCGGCCCACCGCTCCAGCGCCTCGTCCCGTACGGCGGCCAGCGCGGCGGCGCGGTCCGGTGCGGGCGGGTCGAAGCGGCCGCCGGAGGCCCGCCGGTGCTCTTGCCAGTGGTCCTCCCAGAACTCCACGGTCCAGCCGGGCCAGCGCGAGGCGGCCGGACGGGACCGGGCCGTGTTCAGCCACCAGCCGACCCGGCGCCGTTCCGCGTCCACGTGGATCCCCGCCTCCGCGCCCAGCCGGTGGCTCCCGTGGTCCGGGGCGTCGCGGAGCCGGTCCAGGAGATCGGGTCCCTCCTCGACGGGGTGGTCCTCGATGTCGGCCAGGACGTGGCAGCGCCCGTCCCCGGTGGTCACCACGGCCACCATCGGGTCGGGGTCGAGGATCTCCTCGTGGCCCGGCTCCAGTGGCGGGCCGGGGTACACGGTGGCGGGTTCCTCCTCCGGGCCGAGGCCGAGGTGGGCGCGCAGTCCGCGCTGGCCGTCGTACAGCCAGCGCACCTCCCACCCGGGCCAGGCGTTCCGCAGCAGCTCCAGGGTGGCGGCCCGGGTGCGCGGGGAGGCGGTCGGCCCCTCCCAGGCGAAGAGCAGCAGGAGCCCGCGGGCCGGGTCGGCGAGGACGCCCGCCTCGACCATGTCGTCGGGGTACCAGCCCTCCTCCCGGACGTGCTCGCGCATGAAGGGCAGCGCCGCCTCCGGCCCGCCGAGGAGGTCGAGTGCCAGGTCCACCGCTCCGAAGGAGGAGCGGTGGCGGGTGTGGCCTTCGGGCCCGGCGATGACGAAGACGGCGCGGTTGCCCACCGTCAGAGACCCGCGGCTTCGCGCAGCGCCGCGGCCGACTTCGTGGCGTCGTAGTCGGCCGGGACGCCCTCGACCAGGATGACCTCGCCCGGGATGTGGCGGGTGCGCTGCGGGAGGATCTCCTGGTAGGCGTCGGAGGCGTACCAGGCGCGGGCGTGCTCGATGTCCGGGAAGCCGATCATGACGATCGTGCCGGGGAAGGGGCCCTCCATGACCTCGACCTCCTTGCCGTGGACGAGGAAGCGGCCCTCGAAGGGGTCCATGGTGGACTGGACCCGCTCGATGTAGTCGAGGATCTCCTCGTTCATCGTCTCGGGGCGTATGTGGGCGATGGCGTACGCGGTCATGACAGTGCCTCCACAAGTTCCTTGTTCGATCGGCTCGTTGATCCGATCTTGTCAAGGAAGGGCCGCGGTGGCGATGACCTCCGAGGTCATGTCCCTGGCCCGGAAGGTGCGCCGGTAGCCGATCGGCGAAACGCCGAAGGCGGTACGCATGTGCTGGCGCAGGGAGTTGCCGGAGCCGAACCCGGACCGGTGCGCGACCAGGTCGACGGAGAGGTCCGTGGTCTCCAGCAAGTGGCGTGCGGCTTCGAGGCGTTGACCGGTGAGCCACTGGACCGGGGTCATGCCGACCTCGTCGCGGAAGCGCCGGGTGAAGGTGCGCAGGCTCATCCGGGCGTGGGCGGCGAGCTCGGCGAGGGTCAGCGGTTCGTCGAGGTGGTCCAGGGCCCAGGCGCGGGTGGCGGTCGTGGTGGCGACGGTGGGCTCCGGGACGGGCCGGTCGATGTACTGGGCCTGGCCGCCGTCGCGCCAGGGGGGTACGACGCACATGCGGGCGGCGCGGTTGGTGACGGCGACGCCGTGGTCGCGGCGGATCAGGTGCAGGCACAGGTCGACTCCGGCGGAGACCCCGGCGGAGGTCAGGACGTCGCCGTCGTCGACGAAGAGGACGTCCTCGTCGATGCGGACCCGGGGGTAGGCGCGGCGGAACTCGGCGGCGAGGTTCCAGTGCGTCGTCGCGGGGCGGCCGTCGAGGAGTCCGGCGGCGGCGAGCACATAGGAACCGGAGCAGATCGAGACCAGGCGGGTGCCGGGGCGGATGCCCGCGATGGCCGCGGCGACCTCGGGGGGCAGCGGGCCCCCGTCGGCCAGCTCGGGCATGGCGTGGGTGGGCGGGACGATCACGGTGTCGGCGGTGACGAGGGCCTCGGGCCCGGCGGCGGGCTGGAGGGTGAACCCGGAGTCGCTGAGCACGGGACGGCCGTCGGCGGTGCAGACGACCACCTCGTACAGGGCCTCGCCGGCCTCGTCGACGGCGCTGCCGAAGACGCGGGAGGGGATGCCCAGCTCGAACGGGGGGAAGCCGGGCAGGGCGAGCACCGCGATCCGGTGCCGGTCCTGCCCGCCGGTCGCGGCCGCCGTACGCATCTCACCCATTTCGCTGATTTCACCCATGGCCAGATCCTGTCACATAGTGGCCATTCGGCCAACACCGCCGGGTGCCGCGCTGCCCGAATCTGGGACGTGTCGCCGGGGAAGGCTCCGGTGCCGACACAGCCGAACGGAACGAGGAGAACAGACATGCGCGCGATCGTCGTGAGCGAGTGGGGCGGCCCCGAGACCCTGGTCGAGCGGGAGATCGAGCGGCCCGAGCCGGGCCTGAACGAGATCCTGGTGCGCGTCCACGCGGCCGGCGTGAACCCGGTCGACTGGAAGACGCGGGGCAGCGGGGGCCTGATCGCCTGGGGCGAGGTCCCGATCGTCGGCTGGGACGTCTCGGGCACGGTGGAGGCGGTGGGCCCCGGCGTGACCCTCTACGCGCCGGGCGACGAGGTGTACGGAATGCCGAGCTTCCCCCGCCAGGCCGGCGGCTACGCCGAGTACGTGGTGGGCCCGGCCCGGCACTTCGCCCGCAAGCCCGCCTCGCTGGACCACGTACGGGCGGCCGCGCTGCCGCTGGCGGCGCTGACCGCCTGGCAGGCGCTGGTGGACACGGCCGGGGTCTCGGCCGGACAGCGGGTCCTGGTCCACGCGGCGGCGGGCGGCGTCGGCCACCTGGCCGTGCAGATCGCCAAGGCCCGGGGCGCGTACGTGATCGGCACCGCGAGCGCGGGCAAGCACGACGTGCTCCGGGACCTCGGCGCCGACGAGGTGATCGACTACCGCTCCACCGACTTCGAGGACGCCGTCACGGACGTGGACGTCGTGATCGACGCCCTCGGCGGGGACCACGGGCAGCGCTCGCTGAAGGTCCTGAAGCCGGGCGGGCACCTGATCACCCTGCCCGGTCCGGACGGCCTGCCGGCCGACCCGGGGGCCGTGCGGGCCTCCTGGGTGCTGGTGGAGCCCGACCTCAAGGGGCTGGAGGAGATCGCGGCGCTGGCCGACAAGGGGCTGCTCCGCCCGCTGGTCGACACGGTGCTGCCGCTGGAAGAGGCGGCCAGGGCCCACGAGATCGGCGAGCTGGGCCGCACCACCGGCAAGATCGTCCTCACCGTGGCCTGACGGCCCGGGGCTCGGGCGAGGTCACATGGGCCTCGCGAACATCTGGACGGCGCGGTCGCCGGAGACTCCGATGCCCGTCTCGGTGAAGTTGCAGTTCAGGATGTTGCCCTTGTGGCCGGCGCTGTTCATCCAGCCGTCGACGTGGGCCTTGGAGTCCGGGTAGCCCGGGCCGGAGACGTTCTCGGCCCATGCGCTCCACTGGTAGCCGACCTTGGCGAGCCGTGCCTCCTCGTTCGAGCCGTCGGAGCCCGTGTGCCCGGTGAGGTTGTTGCGTGCCATGTCCTCGGCGTGCCCCTGCGCGGCCTGGGTGAGCTTGGCGTTCTCGACCAGCGGCTCGCAGTTGGCCTTGGCCCGCTCGGCGTTGACGAGCGCGAGGATCTCGCTCGCCGACGTCTGGGTGGCGACCGCGGGTGCGGCGGCGGACGCCGTGCCCGCGGCGACACCGGAGAACAGCAGTGGGATCGCGCAGGCGGCGACACAGACGCGGCGGAGCGAACGGGTTCTCGTCTTCATGATTCCCCTTGGCGGTAGGACCGGGGATGGACCCCCTCCGCTCCCCGGCGCCCCCCACTTCCACCTCCGAGTCTGGGCGCGCCACCCGCGGCCCGCACTCGGTGCAGGTCAGAGCGCGGCGGCCGCCGCCCGCCGCGTGGTGGCGATGGTGGCGGAGCCGACCACGCGCGTGCCGTCGTACAGCACGATCGCCTGGCCGGGGGCCACGCCCCGGACCGGCTCGGTGAAGGAGACGTGCAGCTCGCCGTCAACGAGCTCGGCGAAGACCTCGGTCTCGCCGCCGTGGGCGCGCAGCTGGGCGGTGTACGTGCCCGGGGCGGCGGCCGTGGAGCCGCACCAGCGGGGGCGGATCGCGGTCAGGGCGGTGACGTCGAGGGCCTCGGCGGGGCCGACGGTGACGGTGTTGTTCACCGGGGAGATGTCGAGGACGTAGCGCGGCTTGCCGTCGGGGGCGGGGTGGCCGATGCGCAGGCCCTTGCGCTGCCCGATGGTGAAACCGAAGGCGCCGTCGTGGGTGCCGACCTTCTCGCCCGTCGCCTCGTCGACGATGTCGCCCTCGGCCTTGCCGAGGCGCTTGGCGAGGAAGCCCTGGGTGTCGCCGTCGGCGATGAAGCAGATGTCGTGGCTGTCGGGCTTCTTCGCCACGGCGAGGCCCCGGCGCTCGGCCTCGGCGCGGATCTCGTCCTTGGTGGTGACCGTGTCGCCGAGCGGGAAGAGGGCGTGGGCCAGCTGCTTCTCGTCGAGGACGCCGAGGACGTACGACTGGTCCTTGGCGATGTCCGAGGCGCGGTGCATCTCCCGCGTGCCGTCCTCGTTCTCCACGATGGTCGCGTAGTGGCCGGTGCAGACGGCGTCGAAGCCGAGGGCGAGGGCCTTGTCGAGCAGCGCCGCGAACTTGATCTTCTCGTTGCAGCGCAGGCAGGGGTTGGGAGTGCGCCCGGCCTCGTACTCGGAGATGAAGTCCTCCACCACGTCCTCGCGGAAGCGGTCGGCGAGGTCCCAGCAGTAGAAGGGGATGCCGATGACGTCGGCCGCGCGGCGGGCGTCGCGGGAGTCCTCGATGGTGCAGCAGCCGCGGGCGCCGGTCCGGAAGGACTGCGGGTTCGCGGAGAGCGCCAGGTGGACGCCGGTCACGTCGTGCCCGGCTTCGACCGCGCGGGCGGCGGCGACGGCGGAGTCCACTCCGCCGGACATGGCGGCCAGGACGCGGAGGGGGCGGGCGGTGCGCGGCAGGTTCTCAGTCATAGCACCGTCCAGGGTACGGGGAACCGCAAGGGGTCACGCCACGTTAACGGCTGTGGGGGGTGCATCACATGGGGAAGCAGGGAAACGGCGAGGTGAAGAAGGCGCCGGGCACGGGCAGGACGCGCAGGGCGGTGCTGTTCGGGGGGCTCGGGATCTTCACGGTGGCGGCGATCGCCGGGCGGGACGAGATCCGCCGGGGCTGGTGGCTGGTTCCGGGGGTGGCCAAGCCGCGCAAGGAGGGCGAGCTCGACCACGCGGGCGCGAGCTGGACGGCGGCCTCGCCGGCGAACTGGCGGATGGCGGACCGGCCGGACGACTACCGGGTGGACCGGATCGTCGTGCACGTCACGCAGGGCGGCTTCGAGTCCTCGGTGGACGCCTTCAAGAACCCGTGGCACAAGGCCTCGGCGCACTACATCGTGCGCGGGGACGGCCATGTGGAGCAGATGGTGCGCGAGCTCGACGTCGCGTTCCACTCGGGCAGCCGCTCGATGAACGAGCGCAGCGTCGGCATCGAGCACGTCGGCTTCGTGGACCGGCCGAAGGACTTCACGGACGCGATGTACGAGGCGTCCGCCGTGCTCGCGGCCGACATCTGCCGCCGCTACGGCATACCGGCGGACCGCAAGCACATCCTGGGCCACTCCGAGGTCCCGGGCGCCGACCACACGGATCCGGGCCCGAACTGGGACTGGGGCAGGTACATCGCGCTCGTGCGGTCACACATACCGTCGTAGGACCCGGGGAGTCAGCTGAGGCCCGCCGTTCGGGCGCGTTCCACGGCCGGGCCGATGGCCGCGGCCAGGGCCGCCACGTCCTCCTTGGTGGAGGTGTGGCCCAGGGAGAAGCGCAGGGTGCCGCGGGCGAGTTTCGGGTCGGTGCCGGTGGCCAGCAGGACGTGGCTGGGCTGGGCCACGCCGGCGGTGCAGGCCGAACCGGTGGAGCACTCGATGCCCTGGGCGTCGAGCAGCAGCAACAGGGAGTCGCCCTCGCAGCCGGGGAAGCTGAAGTGGGCGTTGGCGGGGAGCCGGTCGTCGGGATCGCCCCCGAGGACGGCGTCCGGCACGGCCGCGAGGACGGCGGCGACGAGTTCGTCGCGCAGGGCGCCGATCTCGGCGGCGAAGCGCTCGCGCCGTTCGGCGGCGAGTACGGCCGCGACCGCGAAGGAGGCGATGGCGGGCACGTCGAGGGTCCCGGAACGCACGTGCCGCTCCTGGCCGCCGCCGTGCAGGACGGGCACGGGGGTCTGGTCGCGGCCGAGGAGCAGGGCGCCGATGCCGTAGGGGCCGCCGATCTTGTGGCCGCTGACGGTCAACGCGGCGAGACCGCTGTCGCCGAACCGGACGTCGAGCTGCCCGAAGGCCTGGACGGCGTCGGAATGCAGGGGGATCCCGTACTCCCCCGCGACGTCGGCCAGTTCGCGGACCGGCATGACGGTGCCGATCTCGTTGTTGGCCCACATGACGGTGGCCAGGGCCACGTCCTCGGGGTTGCGCTCGACGGCTTCGCGGAGGACCTCGGGGTGCACGCGGCCGTGGCGGTCCACGGGCAGGTACTCGACCTGCGCGCCCTCGTGCTCGGCGAGCCAGTGGACGGCGTCGAGCACGGCGTGGTGCTCGACGGGGCTGGCGAGGACCCGGGTGCGGGCGGGGTCGGCGTCGCGCCGGGCCCAGTAGAGGCCCTTGACGGCGAGGTTGTCGGCCTCGGTGCCGCCGGCGGTGAAGACCACCTCGCTCGGGCGTGCGCCGATCGCCTCGGCGAAGGCCTCGCGGGCCTCCTCGACGGTACGGCGGGCCCGGCGGCCGGCGGCGTGGAGGGAGGACGCGTTCCCCGTCGCGGAGAACTGCGCGGTCATCGCCGCGGCGGCCTCCGGCAGCATCGGGGTGGTTGCGGCGTGGTCGAGGTAGGCCATGATCCCCCGATTCTACGAGTCGCGTCGGGGGCGCTCGCGCCCGGCGGGACCTTGGCCCTGCCGGGCGGGCGGGTGGGGGGCTCGGCCGGTGCGGGGGCCGCTGCGCGGAGCCGGTCTCCGCCCCGCCCTTTCTCCGTTTCCCGGGACTCCGCCCCGGACCCGGTCCTCAAACGCCGGACGGGCTGCAATGCTTCGGGGCTCCGCCCCGGACCCCGCGCCTCGAACGCCGGCGGGCCTTTACTTCGGCCGGCGGGGGGCTCGGGCCAGTTGGCGGGACTGGGCGACCAGGTGGTTCTCGGAGTCCCAGACCTCGGCGTCCTCCTCCAGCAGGCCTCCGGCCAGGTTCCGGGTGGCGATCGACACCCGGAGGGGGCCGGGGGCGGGGCGGCGGCGGATGTGGGTGGTGAGCTCCACCGTGGGGGCCCAGCCGATCAGGCCCAGGTCGAAGACGGTCGGCGGCAGCGCGTCCACCGCGAGGAGCATGGACAGCGGATCGGCGTCGCGGCCGTCGGCCAGCTCGAACCAGGCCCGCATCTCGCCCTTGCCGGAGGGCGCGCCGACGGCCCAGCCCGCCGTCGCCGGGTCCAGGCGCAGCCGGAGCCGGTCGACGATCGCCGAACTGCCGGGGATCGGGGCCGAGCCCGCCTCGGCGCCGAGGCAGTCCTCGTACGCGGGCATCACGGGCGCGGTGGCGGTCGTACGGACGTCCTCGGGGAGCGAGGCGAGGTCGCCGTAGGAGGCGAGGACGCGGATGCGCTCCACCTCGGCGCCGTTCTCGTCGAACTGGAACAGCGAGGCCTGGCCGGTGGAGAGGGTGCGGCCGACGCGGACGACCTGCGTGCGGATCACGGCGGGGCCGGGCACCGAGGAGGTCAGGTAGTGCGCCGAGACGGTGAACGGGTCCGGGTGCGGGAGGGCCGCCGACAGGGCCCGGCCCACCAGGGCCAGCAGGTAGCCGCCGTTGACGGCGGTGATGATCGTCCAGCCGGCGGAGAGTTCCGCGTCGTACACCCCGGGCTCGTCCGCGCGGGCGGTGACGGTGGTGTCGCGGTCGAACTCGCTGTCGCCGATGGTTGCCTTGGCAGCTGCATGTGACATGAAAACGACGGTACACCGGCTTGCTACTAAGCGGTAGCTTTGTTGGCCGCCCGGTTTGGCTACGGCTCTTCGGCCACGGACGAGCGGCGGTTCCAGGCCAGCGGGGCCCGCCAGTGATAGCGCATCGCGAGCAGCCGCAGGACGAACGTGGTGACGATCGCCAGGCCGGTGGTGACGGCGTTGAGGGCCTCGAAACGGATGCAGAGGGCGACCATCGAGGCACCGACGAGGGCTGGGACGGCGTACATCTCGCGGTCGCGCAGCAGCGAGGGCACCTCGTTGACGAGCACGTCGCGCAGGACGCCGCCGCCGACGGCGGTCGCCACGCCCAGCGCGGCGGACGCGGTGAGGCCGAGGCCGAACCCGTACGCCTTGGTCGTGCCCGTCACGCAGAACAGGCCGAGGCCGGCCGCGTCGAAGACGTTGATGGCCCGGTTGATCCGCTGGACCTCGGGGTGCAGGAAGTAGACGATGCCGGCGGCGACGAGCGGGGTGATGAAGAAGCTGAGCTCACCGAAGGCTGCCGGGGGGACGGCACCGATGACGAGGTCGCGGAAGAGGCCACCGCCGAGGGCGGTGACCAGGGCGAGGACCGCGATGCCGAAGACGTCGAAGTTCTTGCGGACTGCGAGCAGGGCGCCGGCGGTGGCGAAGACGAAGATGCCGGCGAGGTCCAGGGCATGCTGGATCCCCGCCGGGAAGAGATCGTGGGGCACCGGGCCATTGTCGCCCGACGGGGGGCGGGGGGGTGCCGGGGCCCGCCCCGTACCGGTCGGCGCCGCCGGGGAGCTGCCCCGAACCCGCGCGCCTCACGGGCTGCCGGGGCTGGATCGAGCTGCCCGATGCGGTCCGGTGCGGCGCCGCTGCCGGGCTCTGCCCGGACCCGCTCCTCAAACTCCCCCGGCTACCGCTGGGAGGTGCCCCCTGGAGGGGCTGGATTTCCCCCGCCCCGGCCGAGGCCGAAAGCCCCGGGCAGAGGGCGGAGCGACGGGAGCCCCGGCGCCGCGCGGCGGAAGGACCGTGGCGGCCGGAGCACGGCGCGCACCGGAACCGGCGAGGCCGAACGGGCACCGCGCGGCGGGACCGGCGAGGTCGGGGGTTGGCCCGGCCCCGCCGGGGTTCGGCCGCTACACCGACGGCGTGTCCACCGCGTCCGCCGCTCCCGGCAGGGGCTTGTCGCCCGGGGCCTGGTCGGGGGCGTTCTCCGGGTGGTGGCAGGCCACCTGGTGGCCCGTCTTCAGGGCCACCAGCGGCGGCTCCTGCGTCGTGCAGATCTGCGTCGCCTTCCAGCACCGCGTGTGGAAGCGGCATCCGCTCGGTGGCGAGATCGGCGACGGCACGTCGCCCTTGAGCAGGATGCGGCCGCTCTTCGCACCGCGCCGGCGCGGGTCCGGGACCGGCACCGCCGACATCAGGGCCGTCGTGTACGGGTGCATCGGCGCGTCGTACAGCGACTTGTTGTCGGCCAGCTCGACGATCTTGCCGAGGTACATCACCGCGATGCGGTCCGACACGTGCCGGATGACCGACAGGTCGTGCGCGATGATCACGTACGTGAGGCCGAGCTCCTCCTGGAGGTCGTCCAGCAGGTTGACCACCTGGGCCTGGATGGAGACGTCCAGGGCCGAGACGGGCTCGTCGGCCACGACCAGCTTCGGCTTCAGGGCCAGCGCGCGGGCGATGCCGATGCGCTGGCGCTGGCCGCCGGAGAACTCGTGCGGGTAGCGGTTGTAGTGCTCCGGGTTGAGGCCCACCAGGGAGAGGAGGCGCTGGACCTCCGCCTTGAGGCCGCCCTCCGGGGTGACCCCCTGGAGCTTGAACGGCGCGCTGACGATGGTGCCCACCGTGTGGCGCGGGTTCAGGGAGCCGTACGGGTCCTGGAAGATCATCTGCACGTCGCGGCGCATCGGGCGCATGCCCGCCACACCCAGGTGCGTGATGTCCTTGCCCTCGAACTCGACGGTGCCACCGGTCGGTTCGAGCAGCCGCGTGATCAGCCGGCCCATGGTGGACTTGCCGCAGCCGGACTCGCCGACGACACCGAGGGTCTCGCCGCGCCGGACGTCGAAGTCGATGCCGTCGACGGCCTTGACCGCGCCGGCCTGCCTGCGCAGCAGTCCCTTGGTGATCGGGAAGTGCTTCGTCAGCCCGGTGACCTTGAGCAGCACCTCGGGGGTGGCGACGGCGTCGGGAGAGTCGGTGGCCTGCGCCGGGATGGACGCGGTGGCCGTCTTCTTCTTGTCAGGCGTGTCGGTCACAGCTTCGGCGCAATCTCTTCGGTCCAGATCCGGGTCCGCTCCTCCGCCGACATGTGGCAGGCGGACCAGTGGCGGCTGCCGTCCTCCTCGACCAGCTCCGGCCGGACCGTGCGGGTCACGTTGCCCTTGGGTACGTCGGCGTACGGGCAGCGGGGGTTGAAGGCGCAGCCGCTCGGGATGTTGATCAGGCTGGGCGGCGAGCCCTTGACCGGGATGAGGCGCTCGGTCTGCTCGCGGTCGATGCGCGGCATCGAGCCCAGCAGGCCCCAGGTGTACGGGTGGCGGGGCTCGTAGAAGACCTTCTCGGCGGTGCCCCGCTCGACGCACCGGCCGCCGTACATCACGAGGAGTTCGTCGGCCATCTCGGCGACCACGCCCAGGTCGTGCGTGATCATGATGACCGCGGAGCCGAACTCCTTCTGCAGATCCCGGATGAGGTCGAGGATCTGGGCCTGGACGGTGACGTCCAGGGCGGTCGTCGGCTCGTCCGCGATGAGCAGTTCGGGGTTGTTGACCAGCGCCATCGCGATCATCGCGCGCTGGCGCATGCCGCCGGAGAACTCGTGCGGGTAGCTGTCGACCCGCTTGTGCGGCTCGGGGATGCCCACGCGGTCGAGCAGCTCGACCGCACGCGTGCGGGCGACCTTCTTGTCGACCTTGTTGTGGACCCGGTAGGCCTCGGCGATCTGCTTGCCGATGGTGAAGTACGGGTGCATCGCGGACAGCGGGTCCTGGAAGATCATCGCGATCTCCCGGCCGCGCAGCCTGCGCACCTCGTCCTCGTCGGCGGAGAGCAGTTCCTTGCCGTTGAGCCAGATCTCGCCGGAGATCTGCGCCCGCTGGCGGCCGTACTGGCCCACGCGGTGCAGGCCCATGATGCCCAGCGAGGTGACGGACTTGCCGGAGCCGGACTCGCCCACGATGCCGAGGGTCTTGCCCTTCTCCAGCGAGAAGGAGAGTCCGTCGACCGACTTGACCAGGCCGTCCTCGGTCGGGAAGTGCACCTTGAGGTCACGGACCTCGAGGAAGGAGCCGGAGGGCTCCCCCGGGCCGCCGACGGGCTCGTTCAGAGCTCCGGTCTTGGTCAGTTCGGTCATGACAGCCTCACTCGGGGGTCGATCACCGCGTACATGAGGTCAACGATGAGGTTCGCCGCGACGACGAAGAAGGCGGAGATCAGGGTGATGCCGAGGATGACCGGCAGGTCGTGGTCGCTGATGGCACGGACGGCGCTGTAGCCGAGGCCGTGCAGCGAGAACGTGGACTCGGTGAGCACCGCGCCGCCCATCAGGGCGCCGAGGTCCAGGCCGAGGACGGTCAGGATCGGGGTCATCGTCGAACGCATCGCGTGCTTGCCGATGACGACCGGTTCCGTCAGGCCCTTGGCGCGGGCCGTGCGGATGTAGTCCTCGTTGAGGACTTCGAGCATGGTCGCGCGGGTGAGCCGCGCGTACATCGCCGCGTAGAGGAAGGCGAGCGAGACCCACGGCAGGACCATGCCGTTGAACCACTTGCCGGGATCCTCGGCGAAGGTCGCCTCCGGCCTGCCGAACCAGCCGAGCTGGTCGGAGAAGAAGGCGATGAAGAGCATGCCCGTGAAGTAGATGGGGAGGGAGACGCCGGCGAGGGCGACGCCCATCGCCGAACGGTCCAGGACCGTGCCGCGCTTGAGCGCGGAGACGACGCCGGTGGCGACACCGCCGATGACCCAGATGACGACGGCGCCGGCGGCGAGGGAGAGGGTGACCGGCAGCCAGTCCAGCAGCAGCGGCCAGACCTCCTGCTCGGTCTTGAAGGAGTAGCCGAAGCAGGGCGCGGCGCATTGCGTGACGTCGGAGCCGTTGGCGTACGTACGACCCGCCACCAGCCCGACGACGAACTTGCCGAACTGGACGAGGATCGGGTCGTTGAGACCCATCTTCTGCCGGATGCCCTCGATCGCGGCGGGGTCGGACTGCTTACCGACGAAGTACAGAGCCGGATCGGTCCCGATCAGCTTCGGGAAGAGGAAGAAGATTCCGAAGGTCACCAGTGTGATGACCAACAGCATGACGATGACGGCGAAGATCCGTCGGGTGAGATATGCAAGCACTGCGCTCGGCCTGGCTGCGGCCCGGGGGCGCCCCCTTCTGGAGAGCGCCCCCAAGCCGTACCGCGGCCATCACCTGCCCTTCGTGCCTAGCGGGTGTGGCACTGGAACACTGGAAACTGGAACTGAGCCTGGTCTGACGGGTGTTACTTGGTGACGCCGAGGGACGCGTAGTCGTAGCGACCGTTGTAGGCGTCCGAGGTGTAGGCGTTCGTCAGACGGGTGGAGCGCCAGGTGATCGTCTTGTCGTAGACGAAGGGAAGGTAGACCGCGGACTCGGAGACCTTCTGGTTCATCTGCTTGTAGATCTCGCCGGCCTTGACCGGGTCGGTCTCCGCGATGGCGTCGTCGAACAGCTTGTTGATCGCCGGGTCGTTCAGCTCGGAGAAGTTGTTGTTACCGCTCTGCAGGATGAAGCGGCCGTCGACCAGCGGCTGGGAGAAGCCCTGACCGGTCGGGAAGTCGGCACCCCAACCCATGATGATGATGCCGTAGTTCTTCTCCTTGACGACCTTCGGCGAACCGATGATGCCGGAGGTCTGGGCGCCGTCGAACTGGTCGACGTCGGCCTCGATGCCGACCTGCTTCAGGGCGTTCTGCAGCGAGACGGCGGTGGCGACCTCGACCGGCTTGTTGTTGCGGACCGCGATCGTGGTCTTGAAGCCCGACTCCTTGCCACAGGCCTTCAGCGCGGCCTTGGCCTTCTCCGCGTCCGGCTTGCCGTCGTTCTTCAGGACACCGTACGGGTCGTACGACGGGTCGGAGCCCTTGATGCCGGCGGGGAGCATGTTCGGGGCGATGTCGCCACCGGCCTGCGGGCCGCCGCGGGCGGTCTGCAGGGACTTGTGGTCGGCCGCGTAGATGACGGCCTTGCGGCACTCGACGTTGTCGAACGGCGCGACGGTCGTCGGCATGACGGCGTACCGGATGAAGCCGGTCTGGCCGTTGTCCAGGTTGTCCTTGTGGTCCTTCAGCGCGGTGGCGCGGGCCGCCTGGCCGATGCCGGTCGCGTTGATGTCCAGGTCGAACTCGCCGTTCATCAGGCGCTTGTCCATGTCGTCCGCGTTCGCCATGAACGTGACCGAGATGGAGTCCGGGAGCGCCTTGCGGATGGTGTCCGACTCGGGCTTCCACTTGTCGTTGCGCGAGAGCTTCATGCTCTTGTTGGGCTCGTACGAGTCGATCTTGTACGGGCCGTTGGAGAAGGGCTTCAGGCCGTACTTGGCCGCCGTGTCCTTCTCCGCCTTGACCGGGCTCGCCGCCGGCATGGCCAGCATCTGCTCGAAGTCACCGTTGGGCGCCGGGAGCTTGAAGATGATGGTCTTCGCGTCCGGGGTCTCGATCGCCTTGAGGCCGAGCTTGTCCGGGGCGGTGTCCTTGTACGGGCCCTGGTACTCGGTCTTCGGGTCGAGGACCTGCATCAGGTAGACCGGGCCGCCGGAGATGACGTCCTGGGCCCAGGTGCGCTCGATGCCGTACTTGACGTCCTGGGCGGTGACGGGCGAGCCGTCCTCCCAGGTCACGTTGTCCTTGAGGGTGTACTTGTAGGTCTTGCCGCCGTCGCTGATCTCGGCCTTGGCGGTGGCGAGGTCGGGCATGAGCTCGGTGCTCTGCTCACCCGGGGCCGCCTTGTAGCTGACCAGCTGACGCGCGTAGTAGCGGGAGAAGTCCCACATGAAGCCGTAGTAACCGCGCTGCGGGTCCCACGAGTCGGCTTCCTGGGTGCCGACGAACTTGAGCTCGCCACCCTTCTTGTCCGACGCGTTGGCGATCTTGCCTATGCCCGCGTTGAATCCTGCGGCGCCGGCGGGCTTGTCGTCCTTCTTGTCGCTGCCGCCACAGGCGGTGGCGGTGAGCATGGCCGCGAGCACGACGGCCGTGCCAGCGGCAAGCCTGCGCTTCGACGTGCGATGGGTAGTCACGATGCTCGCAACCCTCCGTTGTAGTTCCGGTGTACTGGTTACTTACGGCTCGAAACTCGAAGCCGGGATCTGATGTGCGCCCTGCGGCTGCTAGCGGGAACCCTTGGGGTCGAGGGCGTCACGGACGCCGTCGCCGAAGAGGTTGAAGGCCAGCACGGTGATGAAGATCGCTACGCCGGGGAAGATCATGAAGAGCGGATCGTCCTCGTAGGTCCGCACTGCCGTGGAGAGGGTCTCTCCCCAGGACGGCGTGGGCGGCTTGACGCCGACTCCGAGGAAGCTCAGGGCGGCCTCGGTCAGCACGTTGGTGGGGATCATCAGCGTCGAGTAGACGGTGATGGGCGCCACCAGGTTCGGAAGCAGTTCGCGGAAGAGGATGTACCCGCGGCCGGCGCCGAGGCTCCGGGCCGCTTCGACGTACTCGCGTTCGCGCAGCGACAGGGTCTGCCCGCGGACGATGCGGCCGATGTACGGCCACCCGAAGAAGCCGATGACGAGCACCAGCACCGCGATGCGCAGGCCCGATCCCTCGAAGCCCCACAGCTTGCTGGGGACCACCGAGATCAGCGCGATGATGAAGAGCAGCTGCGGGAAGGCCAGCAGCAGGTCCATGACGCGGCTGATGGCCGCGTCGACCCAACCGCCGAAGTATCCGGCGATGATGCCGAAGACGGTGCCCAGCGAGACCGCCACGAAGGCGGACAGGAAGGCCACCAGCAGCGAGATCCGGGCGCCGTAGACGATCCGGCTGAAGACGTCGCGGCCGTTGACCGGCTCGATGCCCAGCAGGAAGTCGCCGTTCATGCCGCCCCAGTCGCCGGCCGGCAGGCCGAGCAACGGGTCCAGCAGGTCCTCGTGCAGCTCCTCCGGCGGGTGGCCGAAGGCCTTGACGATCAGCGGCGCGAAGATCGCGACGAGGATCAGCAGGAGCACGACGACACCGCCGGCCAGGGCGACCTTGTCGCGCTTGAGGCGCAGCCAGGCGATCCGCCACGGCGAGCGCCCCTCGATCGCCTTCTGCGGAACTTCCGGGGCGGCCACGGCTGCGGGCTCGGCCGCGCTGGTGTCGTGCAGTGGTGCCGTCATCGTGGTGGGGACCCCTCTCGGCCGACTGTGGCCGGCCCATGCCCGCCGCTGTGGCGGCTTGGTTCTATCGGCGTCGCTGATGGTGCGATTGGCGCGAAATGCGCCTGAAGTGCACGTGAAGAGCTGGTGGTTGCGGGACTGACCTGCCTTCGGTGGGGGGAGTCTTCAACGGCGTCTCGATCGGCCGCCAGACCCGTCGGGGATGTGATGCGCAACCGTGATCTGCGGCTACACCTTCCGTTATCCGAACGGCAAGGTCTGTTGAGCGGTGAAACTCCGCCCCTTCGGCGCGGAACGGACATCCCGCCCAACTGCCATTTCAGGCCGGGATCTTGGGCCGATTCGGCCGATATGGCGAAGGCCGCACCGATGGGATCGGTGCGGCCTTCGAGACGGATGTCTCAATATGCGGATATCCGGAGTCGGGGTGCGAACCCGTCAGTAGGCGGGTGCCTGGCCCTCGCGGTCGTAGAAGGGGCGGGTCTGCGCGCGCAGCCACATCGCGACGGGATCGTGCTCGTCCGCAAGCGCCACCGTGCACACGGGTACGCCCTCGGGCACGACGCCGACCGACTGGCGCATCATCTCCCGTACGGACTCCAGCGCGGGCGCGGAGGCGTCGTACAGGTCGAGACCCACCGCCAGGTACGGGGATCCGAGCGCGGGCTGGACCCAGGCGCGGCGCAGCGAGCGGACGGCGGGCGTCCGGTGGGCGTGCTGGGTCAGCAGCCCGTAGAACTGGGGCAACTCGATCGCGGGCTCGGACAGCCTCAGCGGGCCGGCCGGCATCCGGTCGAGGCCGGTCGCGATGCGGCGCAGGTCCGCCCACGGGATGCCGACGCCGCCGCCCTGGGCGTGCGGATTGAGCCACAGCCCCCAGCGGTCGGGGTAGAGCGCGCGGGCGATGTCCCGGCCGGTGACGACCTCGTAGCCCCGGCCCCAGCCGCTGGCGGCCAGTTCCTGCGGGGAGGTCACGCAGGGCGCGTAACCCAGTCCCTCGACCTCCATGCCGCCGTACTGGGCGTCCGGTGAGCCCGGCTGCCCCTGCCACAGCAGCATCCACAGCCGGCCCTCGGCGAGGGCGTGCAGGAGCGACTCGTAGCTTTCATAGCGCCCGGGAGTCACCTGGCGCAGCATGTGCTCGACCTGCCCGGCCGCGGCCGTGCCTGACGCACTCACCCGGTACCCCTCTTCGTCTCTTCTTCCGCCCGACGTCAACGCGAGAACAGCTTAAGCCGCCCTACGGGAGGTAGAAGGGGCGTACGCGCTCACGAATCCAGTCCGTGACCGGGTCCTCGGCGGCGTCCAGCAGGATCAACTGCACCGGCCAGGGCGGCGGTACGCGGGTCAGGGCCCGGCCGAGGGCGTCCATCGGGACGTTTCGGGTCTCGGGCTCCCATCCCACCAGTCGGACACCGATGAACAGTTGCGGCTCGCCCCCCTCGATGCTCGCGAGGCAGCGGTAGGCGGCGGAAACCACGCCGGCGGCCCGGAACTCCTCCGCGGCGGCGGCCAGGAAGTCCACCGGGTCCTCCTGCCAGTCGGGCTCGTAGAGCCGGACGCGGCCACCGGCGGCGGGGCCGTCGAGGGGGGTCCGGCCGCTGCGGCAGAGCTCCGCGACGGCGGGCGGGGGGAGGGGGACGCCGACGGCGCCCTCGGGGTTGAGCGCGATGCCGAGCTGCGGGGGCAGGCCGCGGGCGAACTCGACGGCGGGGGCCACGGTGAAGTCCATGCCGGGGCCGACGCAGGCGAGGAACTGGGCCTCGGAGCTGTAGACGGGGACGTACGCGGCGCCGCCGATGTCCATGGTGGGGAGGGTCAGGCCCTCGGCGCCGCCCTGCTCGGCGCCGGCGCCGGCGGGCAGTGGCACCCAGACCTGGCTCCGTCCGAGCACCTCCAGGATCCGCCCGCCCGCGTCCGGCTGCCCGAGCGCCGCCCCGAGCACCTGCTCCAGCTCATTCCCCGGCCAGCCGCCGCCGCTGTGCATGTACGTGCCTCCGTGATCCCGCGAGTTGTCGCCCCGCAGGGTACCGGCCCCCACCGACACCCCTCCTCCGGGGCCCGCTTCCCACCCGTCCGCGGCTCCACGCCCGGGGCTCCGCCGGGCCCGCTCCCCACCCGTCCGCGGCTCCGCCCCGGCTCCCCGCTCCTCGATCGCCGGGGGGCTGTTCGCCTCCGGCGGCGCCTCAAACGCCGGCGGGGCTGGTGGTGGCTGCCGCCGCTCGCCGGGTGCGGCCTCATGACCCAGGGCCGGCTCCACCTCGCCGGGTGGGAATCCCAGCCCCGCCGGCGTTCGAGGAGCGGGGTCCGGGGCGGAGCCCCGGCGGCGCCGCCCCCGCGACCGGCGGAGCCCGGCGGCTACGGGTGGAACGCGATGCGCGTCACCGCGGCGGCGGAGCGGCGGTCCAGGAGGGTGGCCGAAGCGCACCCCGCCGGCGGCCGCCCGGCCTCCGCTTCGCGCAGGAGGCGCCCCACCGCACCCCGGTGGCGGGCGAAGGCGTACGCCGACACCCCCCGCCCCCGGGCCCGCTGGCCCGACAGCGCCTCCTCGGGGCTGGTGTCCAGCAGGAGCAGGTGCAGTGCGCGCCCGCGCCGCCGCGCCGCCGCCGCGAGCAGCCCCCGCACCCAGCTCTGCGTACCGCAGTCGTGGACCACGACGGAGCGCCCGGAGCGCAGCCGGCGCCACAGCCCCCAGTAGTGCGCGGCCCGCACCAGCGGCCGGTAGACCGCGTACGGCAGCGCCCCCGGCATCCGGCGCTCCCAGCGCTCGCGGGTGTCCTGGGAGTCGACGGCGCCGCCCTCCGCACCGTCCTCGGCCGCCGCCCGCTTGATCAGCGTGCTCTTGCCGCCCCCCGGCAGGCCGGAGACGACCACGATGTCGCCCTCGGCGAAGCGCAGCCGCTGCGGGCCCCGCACGCCCGGGCCGCGCAGGTCCCGTACGGGCCCGGCCTCGTGCCCGCGCGCCCGCGCCGGCGCACCGGCCCGCTGCGTCGGCACCGCGCCCACGGCCCCCGCGGCCGCCGCCGCACCCACGAATCTCCGCACAGTGCTCGCCTCCCCCGAATCGGGTCACCAGGACCCTTCCCCACTGAGTGTAAAGAGACGGTAATCCGGCGGCTTCGGTTCCGGTCCACGTTCCGGTCCGCGTTGCCGTACTCGACCCCGTCCACCCCCTGGACACCCGCACGATCTTTCGGGCCCACCCACCCGATCACCACCATGGCGTGCAATGATGTGCGCCATCTGGACCAACCGCATCACCAACTGCATACCGGCCGCTTGAATCCGCGCGGGAGAGTCCCGGCACGCCGCAAGGCGGTGCGTGGGCGCCGAAGGAGCAAGAACCTCCCTTGAATCTCTCAGGCCCCGTACCGCGTGGATGAGGCAGATCTGAAAAGCGAGCTGCTCGGCAGCTCCACCCAAGGTGCAAGCCGGAGATCCCTGACGCGTCAGGGACTCTCGGCGAACCTCTCAGGTTCCGATGACAGATGGGGAGGACCCCTCCTCGTCATGTCATGCCCTGGGACCCGGGAGCCACACCCATGAGCACTGCCCCCCGCCTGACCGCCCTCGATGCGCTGCACCGTTCCCTCGGTGCGACCATGACCGACTTCGCGGGCTGGGACATGCCCCTGCGGTACGCCAGCGAGCGCGACGAGCACAACGCCGTCCGCACCAAGGCCGGTCTCTTCGACCTCTCCCACATGGGCGAGATCACCCTGACCGGCCCGGAGGCCGTCAAGGCCCTGGACTACGCGCTGGTCGGCAACATCTCCACCGTCGGCGTCGGCCGCGCCCGCTACACGCACATCTGCCGGGAAGACGGCGGCATCGTCGACGACCTGATCGTCTACCGCCTCGGCGAGACCGAGTACATGGTCGTCGCGAACGCCTCCAACGCCCAGGTGGTGCTGGACGCGCTCACCGAGCGCGCCGCCGGCTTCGACACCGAGGTCCGCGACGACCGTGACGCGTACGCGCTGATCGCGGTGCAGGGCCCGGAGTCCCCCGGCATCCTCGCCTCCCTCACCGACGCCGACCTGGACGGGCTGAAGTACTACGCCGGCCTGCCGGGCACCGTGGCCGGCGTGCCCGCGCTGATCGCGCGTACGGGCTACACGGGCGAGGACGGCTTCGAGCTGTTCGTCTCCCCCGAGCACGCCGTGGAGCTGTGGCAGGCGCTGACCAAGGCCGGCGAGGGCGTCGGCCTGGTCCCGGCCGGCCTGTCCTGCCGCGACACCCTGCGCCTGGAGGCGGGCATGCCGCTGTACGGGCACGAGCTGACCACCTCGCTCACCCCGTTCGACGCGGGTCTGGGCCGGGTCGTGAAGTTCGAGAAGGAGGGCGACTTCGTCGGCCGCGCCGCCCTGGAGGCCGCCGCGGAGCGCGCCGCCACGAACCCGCCGCGCAAGCTGGTCGGCCTGGTCGCCGAGGGCCGCCGCGTTCCGCGCGCCGGCTTCCCGGTCGTCGCCGACGGCCAGGTGATCGGCGAGGTCACCTCGGGCGCCCCGTCCCCGACCCTGGGCAAGCCGATCGCGATGGCGTACGTCGACGCGGCGCACGCCGCGCCCGGCACCTCCGGCGTCGGCGTCGACATTCGCGGTACGCATGAGCCGTACGAGGTCGTCGCTCTGCCGTTCTACAAGCGGCAGAAGTAGTCCTTGTAGTCAGGCCTGCCGCCCGGGTGCCCCGTGCGGCGATGTAGCAGTACCCAAGACCACCGTTCGTTTCCACCCCCGCGCATCCAGGAGAATCAGGCCATGAGCACCCCCCAGCAGCTGCGTTACACCAAGGAGCACGAGTGGCTGTCGGACGTCGCCGACGGCGTCGCGACGGTCGGCATCACCGAGTTCGCGGCCAACGCGCTCGGTGACGTCGTCTACGCCCAGCTCCCCGCGGTCGGCGACACCGTCACCGAGGGCGAGACCTGTGGCGAGCTGGAGTCGACGAAGTCGGTCAGCGACCTGTACTCCCCCGTCTCCGGTGAGGTCGTCGAGGCCAACCAGGACGTCGTCGACGACCCGTCCCTGGTGAACTCCGCCCCCTTCGAGGGCGGCTGGCTGTTCAAGGTGCGCATCTCGGAGGAGCCCAAGGACGTGCTCTCCGCCGACGAGTACACCGCACTCACCGCCGGTAACTGACCCCAGGGGATCCTGATGTCCGTACTGAACACCCCTCTTCACGAACTCGACCCCGACGTCGCCGCAGCCGTCGACGCCGAGCTCGTGCGCCAGCAGTCCACCCTCGAAATGATCGCGTCGGAGAACTTCGCTCCGGTCGCCGTCATGGAGGCCCAGGGCTCCGTCCTGACCAACAAGTACGCCGAGGGCTACCCCGGCCGCCGTTACTACGGCGGCTGCGAGCACGTCGACGTCGTCGAGCAGATCGCCATCGACCGGATCAAGGCGCTGTTCGGCGCCGAGGCCGCGAACGTGCAGCCGCACTCCGGTGCGCAGGCGAACGCCGCCGCGATGTTCGCGCTGCTGAAGCCGGGCGACACGATCATGGGCCTGAACCTGGCCCACGGCGGTCACCTGACCCACGGCATGAAGATCAACTTCTCCGGCAAGCTCTACAACGTGGTCCCGTACCACGTCGGCGAGGACGGCCAGGTCGACATGGCCGAGGTCGAGCGCCTCGCCAAGGAGTCCAAGCCGCAGCTGATCGTCGCCGGCTGGTCCGCCTACCCGCGTCAGCTGGACTTCGCCGCCTTCCGCCGCATCGCGGACGAGGTCGGCGCGTACCTGATGGTCGACATGGCGCACTTCGCCGGTCTGGTCGCCGCGGGCCTGCACCCGAACCCGGTGCCGCACGCCCACGTCGTCACCACCACCACGCACAAGACCCTCGGCGGTCCGCGCGGCGGTGTCATCCTGTCGACGCAGGAGCTGGCCAAGAAGATCAACTCCGCGGTCTTCCCGGGTCAGCAGGGCGGTCCGCTGGAGCACGTGATCGCGGCCAAGGCCGTCTCCTTCAAGGTCGCGGCCTCGCCCGAGTTCAAGGAGCGCCAGGAGCGCACCCTGGAGGGCGCGAAGATCCTCGCCGCCCGTCTGGTCCAGGACGACGTCAAGGCCGTGGGCGTGGACGTCCTCACCGGCGGCACCGACGTGCACCTGGTCCTGGTCGACCTGCGCAACTCCGAGCTGGACGGCCAGCAGGCCGAGGACCGCCTCCACGAGGTCGGCATCACGGTCAACCGCAACGCCATCCCGAACGACCCGCGGCCGCCGATGGTCACCTCGGGTCTGCGGATCGGTACGCCGGCCCTGGCCACCCGCGGTTTCGACGCCGAGGCGTTCACCGAGGTCGCCGAGATCATCGCGCAGGCCCTGAAGCCGGAGTACGACGCGGCGGACCTCAAGGCGCGCGTCTCCGCGCTCGCCGCGAAGTTCCCGCTGTACCCGTCGCTCTAGGCAACGGCCTGAAGGGGCCCGGCCTTGGTTTCCACAGGGTCGGGCCCTTCTCATGACCAAAGCCCCAGGCGGATGCGGCCCATTGCCACTGAATCCACCAAAAAATGGCACATAGGGTCCGAATAAGAGCAGTACGACATCCCCTGGCAGGACGGAACGCACCTCATGGACATGAGCGCAGCCGACAAGAAGGGACTCGGCCTCTTCGCGCTGGTCATGATCGGCATAGGCTCGATCTTCGGATCGGGCTGGCTCTTCGGCGCCGGTACGGCCGCCCAGGTGGCCGGCCCCGCGGCGCTCGTGGCCTGGGTCATCGGCGCGGTCTTCATCGGCATGATCGCCATGTCCTACGCGGAGGTGGGCGCCGCCTACCCGATCCCCGGCGGCATGGCCCGCTACGGATCGATCTCGCACGGCCCGGTGCTCGGCTTCATCACGGGCTGGGCGGTGTGGATCGCGGTCGCCTCGCTGATCCCGATCGAGTCGATCGCGGCCACCCAGTACATGTCCTCCTGGAGCTTCGGCTGGGCCAAGGACCTGGTGGACACCGGGTCCCACCGGCTGACCGCCTTCGGCATGGCGGTGGCGCTGGTCCTGACCGTGCTGCTGTGGCTGTCCTGCTACTGGTCGGTCCAGCTGCTTGCGAAGATCAACTCGCTCCTCACCCTGGTCAAGTTCGCGATCCCGGTGCTCGCCGTCGTCGCGCTGATCGCCTCCGGCTTCCACACCTCCAACTTCACCGCCCACGGCGGCTTCGCCCCGAACGGCTGGACCGCCGTCCTGACCGCGGTCACCACCTGCGGCGTGGTCTTCGCCTTCAACGGCTTCCAGGCCGTCGTCAACCTCGGCGGCGCCGCCAAGAACCCCGGCCGCGCCATCCCGATCGCCCTGGTCGGCGCGCTCGCACTGGGCCTGGTCATCTACCTCGCCCTCCAGACGGCCTTCCTGGGCTCCGTCCCGCCGGAGCACCTGGCGCGGGCCGGTGGCTGGTCGGGCGTGAACTTCAACTCGCCGTTCGCCGAGCTCGCCAAGCTGCTGATGATCCACTGGGTGGTGGTGATGCTCCAGTTCGGCGCCTTCATCTCCCCCGCCGGCTCCAACATCGCCAACGTGGCCTCGGCCGCGTACATGGTCCGGAACCTCTCCGAGACCGGCTTCTTCCCCAAGCGGCTCGCCCGGACCCACCCCGTCTACGGGACCGCTCGCCCGGCGATGTGGATGAACCTCGGCTTCTCGGTCCTGCTGCTGGTCACCGTCGGCCACAGCTGGAAGACCCTGGCGCCGATCATCTCGGCCGCCATGGTGATCTCGTACCTGATCGGTCCGGTCGCGGTGGGCGTCTTCCGCCGTACGAAGCCCGCTCTGCCCCGCCCGTTCCGCCTCCCGGCGGCGACGGTCCTGTGCCCGCTGACCTTCGTCTTCGCGGCGTGCGCGCTGTACTGGTCGAAGTGGCCGAACACCGGCATCGTCACCGCCCTGACCCTGACGGCCGCCCCGATCGCGGCACTGGTGCTCTCCCGCAAGGGCGAGCGCGACCTGGCCCGTCAGTTCGCCCCCGCCTGGTGGATCGTCTTCTTCCTCGGCGCCCTGTCCCTGCTCTCCTGGCTCGGCTCGGCCGACTTCGGCGGCCGCGGCGCCATCCCGGGCGGCGTGGACATCGCCCTGGTGGCGGCCATGGCCCTCGGTACGTACTTCTGGGCCGTCCGGGCGGGCGTCCGGGCCCACCACGCGGGCCTGCCCGGCCCCGACCCGATCCTCGACGCCAACGTGGCCGCGCGCGGCGACGTACCGGCTCCGGAGCGTGAACCGGCACCCGCCTGACCCGTCCGCGTAACGCACACCACCTCGTCCGGCAGACGAGCTGTTCACGTCACCGCGATAAGCTCGCCTGCCGGACAAAATCCGCAATACACCTCTCCTGCCCCCTCCCACCCCACGAGCAGACAAGGGAGTCCGCCAGTGGCCATCTCCGTCTTCGACCTCTTCTCCATCGGCATCGGCCCCTCCTCCTCCCACACGGTCGGTCCGATGCGCGCGGCGCGCATGTTCGTGATGCGGCTGAAGAAGGACGGCGTACTCGCGCAGACGGCGTCCGTGCGGGCCGAGCTCTTCGGCTCCCTCGGCGCGACCGGCCACGGCCACGGCACCCCCAAGGCGGTGCTGCTGGGCCTGGAGGGCCACTCCCCGCGCACCGTGAACGTGGAGACGGCGGACGACGAGGTCGAGCGCATCCGCAAGACCGGCCGCCTGCGCCTCCTCGGCACGGAGATAGGCGAGGTCCACGAGATCGACTTCGACGAGCCGAACCAGCTGATCCTGCACCGCCGGCGCTCGCTGCCCTACCACGCGAACGGCATGACCCTCTTCGCGTACGACGCGGCCGGCACGCCGCTGCTGGAGAAGACGTACTACTCGGTCGGCGGTGGCTTCGTCGTGGACGAGGACGCGGTCGGCGAGGACCGGATCAAGCTCGACGACACCGTGCTGAAGCACCCCTTCCGCTCCGGCGACGAGATGCTGCGCCTGGCGAACGAGACCGGCCTGTCGATCTCCTCCCTCATGCTGGAGAACGAGAAGGCCTGGCGCACGGAGGAGGAGATCCGCGAGGGCCTCCTGGAGATCTGGCGCGTCATGCAGGCCTGCGTCGCACGCGGCATGTCCCGTGAGGGCATCCTGCCGGGCGGCCTGCGGGTCAAGCGCCGGGCCGCCTCCACGGCGCGCCAGCTGCGCACCGAGGGCGACCCGATGATGCACCGCAGCGAGTGGACCACGATCTACGCGATGGCGGTCAACGAGGAGAACGCGGCGGGCGGCCGGGTCGTCACCGCGCCCACCAACGGCGCGGCCGGGGTCCTGCCCGCGGTCCTGCACTACTACATGAACTTCGTGCCGGGCGCGGACGAGGACGGCGTGGTCCGCTTCCTCCTCGCGGCCGGTGCGATCGGCATGCTGTTCAAGGAGAACGCCTCCATCTCCGGCGCCGAGGTCGGCTGCCAGGGAGAGGTCGGCTCGGCCTGCTCGATGGCGGCGGGCGCCCTCGCCGAGGTGCTGGGCGGCACCCCGGAGCAGGTGGAGAACGCGGCCGAGATCGGCATGGAGCACAACCTGGGCCTGACCTGCGACCCGGTCGGCGGCCTGGTGCAGATCCCGTGCATCGAGCGCAACGGCATGGCGGCGGTCAAGGCCGTCACCGCGGCCAAGATGGCGATGCG
Organism: Streptomyces sp. NPDC001717; assembly: GCF_042892775.1. NCBI lineage: Bacteria > Bacillati > Actinomycetota > Actinomycetes > Kitasatosporales > Streptomycetaceae > Streptomyces > Streptomyces sp. NPDC001717. Next base: position 60,122 of record NZ_JBIAUK010000012.1, read on the forward strand.
CGGCGACGGCAGCCACAAGGTCTCCCTCGACAAGGTCATCAAGACCATGAAGGAGACCGGCGCGGACATGAAGATCAAGTACAAGGAAACGGCCCGCGGCGGCCTCGCGGTCAACGTCATCGAGTGCTGATCCGGTAGCTCCGGCACACGAGGACGCCGGGAGCGGAACCAGTGGTTCCGCTCCCGGCGTCCTTCGTTGTGTACCAGTCCCCGTCTCCCGTGAATCGAGGGGACGTCATGATCCACACCCATCTCCGCCGGATCGCGGCCCTGGCCTCCGGTGTCCTGCTCACCGTGGGGCTCTCGCTCGCCGCTCCGGCCGCCACGGCCACCACCGCCACCCGGGCGCAGTCCGGCAGCCCGCTCGTGGTCAACGCCCGCTGGGCCGGGCACCCCACCTATGACCGGATCGTCATCGACATCCGGGGGTACGTCCCCACCGCGACCGTCACCCCCGTCCCGCAACTGGTCCACGACGGATCCGGCGCGCCCGTGCCGCTGCCCGGGAGGTACTTCCTGGAGATCCGCCTCCATCCCGCCGCCGCCCACGACGACGCGGGCGGGAACGTCTACCTCGGGCCCCGGCTGCAGAGGATCGACCTGCCCAAGCTCAAGGGCATCGCGCTGACCGGGGACTTCGAGGGGTACGTGACCTTCGGCGCCGCCTTCGACACGCTGCCCTACTACCGCGCCTTCCCGCTGCACTCCCCGGAACGGTTCGTCGTGGACATCGCCCGCTGAACCTAGCGGTGCTCGGGGTTCGGGAAGTCGAAGCGGCAGCCGGCGTCCCACAGGGAGCGCTGGTTGCCGTGGGCCGGGATGCCGCCCGCGCCCTTGAGGAGGGCGGCCAGGTGCATCAGGTTCCACGACATGAAGGTGGTGTTGCGGTTGGTGAAGTCGTTCTCGGGGCCGCCCGAGCCCGGGTCGAGGTAGGACGGCCCGGGTCCGGCCTCGCCGATCCAGCCCGCGTCGGCCTGCGGCGGGATCGCGTAGCCGAGGTGCTGGAGGCTGTAGAGGACGTTCATGGCGCAGTGCTTGACGCCGTCCTCGTTGCCGGTGACGAGCGCGCCGCCGACCCGCCCGTAATAGGCGTACTGGCCGTGCTCGTTCAGGATCGAGGAGCAGGCGTAGAGCCGTTCGATGACCTGCTTCATCACGGAGCTGTTGTCGCCGAGCCAGATGGGGCCGCAGAGCACGAGGATGTCGGCGTCCATGACCTGGCTGTAGAGCACCGGCCACTGGTCGGTCTCCCAGCCGTGTTCGGTCATGTCCGGCCAGACGCCGGTCGCGATGTCGTGGTCGACGGCACGGATGACGGAAGTGCGGGCTCCGGCCGATTCCATGACGGCCCGGCTCTTGTCGATCAGGCCCTCGGTGTTGCTGACCTCGGGCGATCGCTTGAGCGTGCAGTTCACGAAGAGGGCGGAGAGGTTCGAGTAATCCGGTTCGGCAGTCACTCCCCCAGCCTGGCCGGGGTCGGGAGGTGGCGCCATCGGGCCGCACCCGGACGGGATAGGGTCAGTGGGCCTTGGTGTTCGGGAAACCGGTGGGAAACCGGTGCGGCCCTCGCCACTGTGATCGGGAAGTCCGGCTCCACTCCTACGGGAAGCCACTGGGACCGCGCGGGAGACCGTACGGCCCCGGGAAGGCGGGGCCCGGGCATCAGCACCCGTGAGCCAGGAGACCGGCCGGGGCGCGCTGTCCATCCACGAGGTGCTGGAGAGGTCTTCCCTACTCATGCATATAGCCGAGGGGTTCCTTCCCCCATGGCACGCGGTCGCCTGGGGCGTCGCGTCCGCCCCCTTTGTCGTACACGGGGTCCGCGCCCTCACCCGTGAGGTGAAGGCCAATCCGGAGAGCACGCTGCTGCTCGGGGCGTCCGGAGCGTTCACCTTCGTCCTGTCCGCGCTGAAGATTCCGTCGGTGACCGGCAGTTGCTCACACCCGACGGGCACCGGACTCGGGGCGATCCTGTTCCGGCCGCCGGTCATGGCGGTGCTGGGCACGATCACCCTGCTCTTCCAGGCGCTGCTGCTGGCGCACGGCGGGCTGACCACCCTCGGCGCCAACGTCTTCTCGATGGCCATCGCCGGGCCGTGGGCGGGCTACGGGATCTACCGGCTGCTGCGGGGCCTCGACGTGCCGCTGATGGTGACCGTGTTCTTCGGTGCCTTCGTCGCCGACCTGGTCACCTACTGCGTGACCTCGGTGCAGCTGGCGCTGGCCTTCCCGGACCCGGGCACGGGCTTCCTCGGCGCGCTCGGGAAGTTCGGCGGGATCTTCGCGGTGACGCAGATCCCGCTCGCGGTGAGCGAGGGGCTGCTGACCGTGCTGGTGATGCGGCTGCTGATGCGGTCGAGCCGGTCGGACCTGATCCGCCTCGGCGTCGCGAAGACGAAGGAGGCCGTGGCCCGGTGAGCAGGAACGCGAAGATCAACGCCCTGCTGTTGTTCCTGGTGGCGGCGCTCGCCGTGCTCCCGCTCGCGCTGGGTCTCGGCGAGGGCAAGGAGGAGCCGTTCACGGGCGCCGACGCGCAGGCCGAGGCGGCCATCACCGAGCTGAAGCCGGACTACGAGCCCTGGTTCTCGCCGCTGTACGAACCCCCGTCGGCGGAGATCGAATCGGCCCTGTTCGCCCTCCAGGCGGCGCTGGGCGCCGGCGTGCTGGCGTACTACTTCGGCCTCCGCAAGGGCCGCCGACAGGGCGCTGCCGCCGCTGCCGCGGGCCTGGCAGCCGAGGGAGCGGGCGCTCCGGCACCGGGCACCGCCGCGGAGGCCGAGGCCGTCGCGGGCCAGGCCGGCGACACCGCGGGTCCGGCCGGCGGCGCCGTCGGCGCCGCTCCCGCCCGAACCCCGGGCGCCGGGCCGGCCCCGGAGCCCGGCGCGGGGCCCGAGGGCGGCGGCGGGGGGCGCTGACGGTGTTGCCCATCGATGTCGCCGCGCACAGCAGTCGGTGGCGGTGGCGGCATCCTCTGGAGAAGGCGTTGCTCGGCATCGGGCTCACGGTGACCGCCGTGTGCCTGCCGGCCTGGCCCGGCGGGCCGATCGTCGGGGCCGCCACGCTGGCGGTGCTGCTCGGGCCCGCCGGGGTGGCCCGGCGGCAGCTGTGGCGGGCCTTCCGGATCCCGCTCGGCTTCTGCTTCACCGGGGCGCTGCCGCTGCTGGTCTCGGTCGGCGGGCCCGGCGGCTGGGTCGCGCCGGCCCCCGGCGGGCCCCAGCACGCCGCCGAGCTGCTGCTGCGCACCTCGGCGGCCTCGCTCGGCGTGCTGCTCTTCGCCTTCACCACCCCGGTGTCGGACGTGCTGCCCCGGCTGGTGCGGGCGGGCGTGCCGGCCCCGGTGGTCGACGTGGCCCTGGTCATGTACCGGATCACGTTCCTGCTGCTCGACTCCCTGGCCCGGATCCGCCAGGCCCAGGCGGCCCGCCTCGGGAACACCGGGCGGGCAGCGGCCTGGCGCTCGGTGGCCGGCCTGGCCGCGACCTCGTTCGTACGGGCCTTCGACCGCGCCGCGCGGCTCCAGTCGGGCCTGGCCGGGCGGGGCTACGACGGCTCGCTGCGGGTGCTCGTCCCCGAGGCGGCCCTGTCCTGGCGCTTCCTCGCGGCGTCCGCCGCACTGCTCTCGGCCCTGGTGGCCGTGACCCTCGTACTGAAGGAGCTGTACCTGTGAGGCCGTTGGTGGAGCTGGTGGGCGCGGGGTACGCCTACGAGGACGGGCCCGCCGTGCTGTCCGGCGTGGACTTCGGGATCGCCGAGGGCCGGGCGCTGGTGCTGCTGGGCCGCAACGGCTCCGGCAAGACCACGCTGATGCGACTGCTGAGCGGGGGCCTGCGGCCCGGCTCGGGCTCGCTGCACCTCGACGGCGCGGAGGTGACGTACGACCGCAAGGGCCTGACCCGGCTGCGGACGGCGGTGCAGCTGGTCGTACAGGATCCGGACGACCAGCTGTTCGCGGCCTCGGTGGAGCAGGACGTCTCCTTCGGCCCGATGAACCTGGGCCTGCCCGCGGCGGAGGTCCGCGAGCGCGTCGATTCGGCCTTGGCGGCCCTGGACATCACGGCGTTGCGGGACCGGCCGACCCACCTCCTCTCGTACGGGCAGCGCAAGCGCGCGGCGATCGCGGGCGCGGTGGCGATGGCTCCGCGCGTCCTGATCCTGGACGAGCCGACGGCCGGACTCGACCCGGACGGGCAGGAGCGGCTCCTCGACGTCCTGGCGGGCCTGCGGGCGGCCGGGACGACGGTGGTGATGGCCACGCACGACGTGGACCTGGCGGTCCGCTGGGCCGACGACGCGGCGGTGCTGACCCCGTCGGGCATCCGCACGGGCCCGGCCGGGCCCCTCCTGTCGGATCCGTCCCTGCTGTCCGAGGCGGGCCTGCGCCAGGCCTGGTCCCCGGCCGTGACGGCCGTCCTGCGCGCCCACGGCCTCCTGGACGCCCGCACCCCCGGCCCCCGCATTCCGGAGGCGCTGGCCCCCTGGCAGTAGCCGACCGGGGGGTCGACGGACCCCGCGTATCTAGGATGGCGGCATGTCCCTCCCGCACGCCATCCTCACCGCCCTGCTCGAAAAGCCCTCGTCCGGGCTGGAGCTGACCCGGCGGTTCGACAAGTCGATCGGGTACTTCTGGTCGGCGACCCACCAGCAGATCTACCGGGAACTGGGCCGGCTGGAGGAGGCGGGGCTGATCCGGGAGCTGCCCAGCGAGGTGCCGCTGCGGGGGCAGAAGAAGGAGTACGAGGTGCTGCCGGCGGGCGGCGCGGAGCTCGCGCGGTGGGTCGGCGAGAGCCAGGACCCCAAGCCGATGCGGGATCCGCTGCTGCTGCGGATCCGTGCGGCGGGCGTCGTGGGGCCGCACGGGCTCGGACCGGAACTGCGGCGCCATCTGGACCTGCACCAGCGGCAGTTGGCGCAGTACGAGGCCATCGAGGAGAAGGACTTCCCGCCCGGGCGGGACGCCGTGGAGGACCGGCTGCGCCGGCTCGTGCTGCACGGCGGGATCGCCCTGGAGACCTTCTGGCTGCACTGGCTGGAGGAGGCGCTGGCCGAGGTCGAGGACATGACCGGGGACGGCGGGAGCGGGGACGGTGGCGCCGGGGACGGCGGGACCGGGGGGCCCGCGGCATGACCGCGCCCCCGCCCCGACGGGCGGGGAGGGGGCGTGCGGTGGGGTGTTACTTGTTCAGGGAGGCCCAGAACTCGTCGAAGCTCAGCTTCTTGTCGCCGTTCAGGTCCTTGGAGGCGACAACGGCGTCGGCGACCGCCGCGGTGACGAACGCGTCACCCATCGCCTTCATGGCAGCGCTGTACTCGTCGGCCGTGATGAAGCCGTCGCCGTCTACGTCGAACTTGTCGAACGTCGCCCGTGCGCTCTCGATGTCCGCCACTGGGTCCACCCCTTCTTGGTGCTTGTTGACCGGCCCAGGGTAGCGGCCGCCGGGACCGGTGGCCGCCGCGGGTCCCGTTCAAGCGGCAGAAAGAAATTCAATTAACTCCCGGGTAGGCGGAATCTATAATTCCACCCAACAATTGCGGCACCCCCTTGTCACGCTCCGGGATCAACGCATAACGTAACGGCATTGCCGCCACACCAGGAGCGCAGGGCTCCCCGGGACTAGTGGCATAAAGGGCGATCAATCAAATGACGATCACAGACGACGCATCATTCGAAGTTCTGCCCTTCACCCGCACCTGCCGGCACATCTGGGAAGACGGCGACCATGTGCTCATCGGAGTGAGCCCCGGAAACAGCTACTTCAGCTCCGAGCGCATCGCCGGCCTCGCCCAGTGGGCCGCGACCCGCTTCGCACAGGTCGACTTCGTGTACGCAGACCTCCACGTGGACCGGATGTTCGCTGCCTTCGGCTACTCCCGGGAGCACGCGGAGAAGCGTGCGACGAAGGAGATCAAGGCAGTCCGGCGCAGGATCGTCAAAGGCGTGTCGGAGCTTTCGGAGTCGACCGCTCCGCAGGCGGAAATCCGAGTGAGGGCGCTTTCCGAGTTCCAGTCGAACCCCGTTTACCAACTGCTGCACCGGCGGGTCCTGCATTTCCTGGAAACCGACGACGAATTCCGCAAGGGCTGCGAGGAGATGGCCCTTCATTTTGTCGGCTCGAAGTTGCCGGAGGGTGAATCGATCACCGACGAGCAGTTGCGCGTCTGTTTCGATTACATGGCAGCCGAGCTGCCGTTCTTCGTGGACACCCCGAGCATCCTCGACGTGCCGTCCTCCGTGGCCGCGTACCACGTCCGGATGCCGCTGACGGACGTCCTCTTCGCGCGCGGCGGGGGTCTGCGCGCGACCCGCAACCAGGCGTACGCCGTCGTCAGGCCCGAGAACACCACGACCGGAGGGGACCTCGATGAGCGTCGAGCAGCTTGACCCGAACGTCCCGGAAGGGCAGCCGCTCCTCGACTTCCCGCTCTCGCGCCGCGGCGACGTCCTGCCCGAGGAGTGCGCCTGGCTGCGCGAGAAGGCCCCGGTCGCCAGGGTCCGCACCCTCACCGGGGACCCGGCCTGGCTGGTGAGCAGCTACGCACTGGCCCGGCAGGTGTTGGAGGACGAACGCTTCAGCCTGAAGGACACGGCCAACGCCGGGGCACCGCGCCAGTATGCGCTGACGATCCCGCCCGAGGTCGTGAACAACATGGGCAACATCAACAGCGCGGGGCTGCGCAGCGCCGTGATGAAGGCCCTGAACCCGCGCCAGGCCGGGCTCCGGGAGCGGTTGCGTGCCAAGGCCGGCGAGCTGCTCGACCGGATCGTCGACGAGGGGGGCCCGGCCGACCTCCGGGCCGGCTTCGCCGACCCCTTCTCGGCGGCCCTGCACTGCGAGGTGCTGGGGGTGCCCTTCGAGGACTGGCGCCGGCTGATGTCGGGGCTGGACGTCGCGTTCATGACCGCACGCGAACCGTTCGCCGACTCGGCCCTCAACTGGTACAAGGACGTGGCCTACTTCGCCGAGCGGCTGAAGGTGCAGCTCTCCCTGGACCCCGAGGAGCGTACGGGGCTCCTCGGGAAGTTCGCCGAGCTGAGGGAGGCGGACCCGGAGTCGGCGCACCTGACCGACGACATGTTCGCGACGGTCGCCGTCTCGCTCTTCGGGGCGGGCGCGGTGTCCACCTCCGCCTTCCTGACCCTCGCGGTGCTCGCGCTGCTCCAGAGGCCCGAGCTCATCGGGTACCTGCGGGACCACCCGGAGCGCATGGGCCGGGCCGTGGAGGAGCTGCTGCGCTGGAACCTGTCCGTCGGGGACGGCCTGCCGCGCATCGCGCTGGCGGACGTGTGGCTCGGCGAGGTGCTGGTGAGGGAGGGCGAGCTGGTGCTCGTCCTGCTGGAGGGGGCCAACTTCGACCCCGCCGCCTTCGACAACCCCGACGTGCTGGACCTGGAGCGCGAGAGCGCGAACGCCAACCTCGCCTTCGGCGCCGGCCGGCACTTCTGCCCGGCCTCGGCGCTGGGCCGGGCACACGCCGAGATCGCCCTGGAGGTGCTGGTCGAGCGGCTGCCCGGGCTGCGCCTCGCGGTCCCCGCGGAGAACCTGGTGTGGCGTACGGGTTTCATCAAGCGCCTGCCGGAGCGGCTGCCCGTCGCCTGGTAGCACCGGACCGGGGTCCCGGGAGCAGTGCGAGCTCCCGGGGCCCCTCACACCCGTCGGCCAAGAGCCGCCAAGGGCTGCCGACTACCGACAGCCGACTACCGGAAGATGCCGGTGTGGCCGAGCGAGTAGCGGCCGGGCTGCGGGTACACGGCGAGGCCGTGCGGGCCGCTGCCCACCGGGATCCGCGCGAGTTCCTTGCCGCTCGTGGTGTCGATGGCGTAGACCTCGGAGTTGTAGCGGCCGGACAGCCACAGCACCTTGCCGTCGGCGGAGACGCCGCCCATGTCGGGGCTGCCGCCGTCGGGCAGCTCCCACTTCTTGGTGAGCTTGTTCTGCGGGAAGTTGAAGACCGAGATGCTGCCCTCGCCGCGGTTCGAGACGTACATCTCCTTCGAGTCGCGGCTCACGTACAGGCCGTGGCAGCCCTTGCCCGTGGGCAGCAGCTTGGGCGTCTCGAACTTGTCGCCGCTGAGCACCCACATGCCGTCCGCCATCATGTCGGCGACGTAGAAGGTCTTCCCGTCCGGCGAGACCTTCACGTCCTGCGGCATGGCGCCCTCGAACGGCAGCTTCTGCTGCCCGATGACCTCCATCTTCTCGGTGTCGACCTTGAGGAGCTCGCCGGAGAACTCGCAGCTCACGATGAAGTAGCGGCCGTCGAGCGAGAAGTCCGCGTGGTTGACGCCGTAGCAGCTCACCGGGACCGTCTTGACCCGGTCCATGGTGTGCGGGTCGCGGAAGACGAGCTCCTTGTCCATCGAGGCCATGACGACGGCGTACTTGCCGTTGGGCGTGAAGTAGAGGTTGTACGGGTCGTGGACCTCCACCGGCTTGCCCGCCTCGCCGGTGGCCGGGTTGATCGGGGTGAGCGTGTGGCCCCGGTTGTTGTTGACCCACAGGGTCTTCATGTCCCAGGACGGGACCACGTGCTGGGGCTGGACGCCGACCGGGATGGTGTCGATGACCTGGTAGGTCGTCGGGTCGATGACGGACACCGTGTTGGAGTTGGTGTTCGGCACGTAGACGCGGGACGGGAAGTCCTTGACGACCGGGGAGAGCTTGTTCGGCCGGTCCGCCGCGTAGACGTCGGTGGGGTCGAGGACGGGCGGCATGCCGGGCAGTCCGGGCGGAATGGCGGGCACGGCCTTGACGGGCTTGGCCGGGCCCTTGGTGCCCATGGCCTCGGCGGGACCCTTGTCGGCTGATCCGCAGCCGGCCAGGGCGGCGAGGACCAGACCGGCGAGCAGCACGGTGGCCTTCCGGGGAAGGCGGATGGTCGTCATGGGGTCAGCAGCTCCGTGGTGGTCACCGCGCGCAGCTTGCGACGCGCGAGTTCTTCGAGGAGGGGAGGCATCGCGTCGACCGTGTCCGCGTAGCCGAAGTGCAGGCTCACCACCGATCCGCCGTGGATCGTCCCGGTGACGGTGCGGATGACGGCCGCGGCACCGGGCGAGGTGAAGTCGAGGGAGTCCACGTCGTACGAGAGGACGTGCGGGTACCCGGCCCGCTGGGCGAGCGTGCGGACGAGGGGGGTGGCGTACTGGGTCTGCGAGGGCCGGAACCAGGTGCCGATGGAGCCCGTGAGGCGCTTGAGCCGCTGGGCGCAGCCGGTGATCTCGGCGTACGCCTCCGCCTCGGGCAGCTCGTTGATCGCGAGGTGGCGCTGGGTGTGGTTGCCGAGCTCGTGGCCGCCGTCGAGGACGCGGCGGGCCATGTCCGGGTGCGCGTCGAGCCAGCTCCCGATCGCGAGTACGGTCACCCGCGCGCCCGCCCGTTCGGCCTCGGCGAGCACCGCGCGGGCGATGGCGGGGTCCCCGTTGCCGTGGAAGGTGAGGGCGACCCGGGGGCGGTCGCGCGGACCGTGGCCGATCTCGACGGGCTGCCCCGCGAAGCGGCGCGGTGAGGCGGCGGCGGCCGGCACCTGGCGGGGAGAGGGTCCGGCCGGGCCCGGGGGCGGGGCGGAGGGCGCGGCGGCGGGGCGGCCCGATCCGCAGGCGGCGGTGAGGCCGGCCGTCGCCGCGCCGGCCATCCCGAGGGCGGCCGCGCGCAGGGCCGCTCTGCGGCCTGGATGTGAGAGCACCTGCCCATTTAAGGGGTGGATGACCCGGATGGTAATGATTGACCCAATTCAGGGCGTTCGCCAGAAGTCCTTCCGGAGGGCTCCTGTTCGCTATCCGGGCATCGATTCACACGTAACGTTCGATATTTATTCATCGATTGCGAGGTAGGTGTCCCACCTCACCTAGGATTCAACGCGAAAGTCTTCCGATTTGCACACTTATGTCCGAGTAAGGACTTTTGGCGTTTGAGCCCTCGTCTGCCATAGTCGAGACCACGACTTCCCCATTGACCCGAGCGAAGTCGCCCTGCCGAGGATCACACACCCCATTCGATCCTCGGCACCCTCATGAAGCCCCCGCACCAGCCCCACCACGGCGACCCGGGGGCTTCAGGCGTTCTGGCGGTCGGCCACGCGCATCTCGAACCAGGTGATCTTGCCGCGGGGCAGCAGGTCGGCGCCCCAGCGGTCGGAGAGCTTGTCCACGAGGAAGAGACCCCGGCCGGTGACGTCCAACTCGTGGACCGGCATCAGACAGGGCAGCCCGCGCGAGGGATCCCGCACCTCGACGCGGATCCAGCCGCGTCGGCGCTGCATGCGTAAGCCGAAGGAGCGGGCCCCGGTGTGCCGGACCGCGTTGCCGACGAGTTCCGAGACCAGCAGGACGGCGTGCTCGGCGGTCTGCGGCGAGAGGCCCCAGAGGCGGATCACCACGCACTGGGTGAGCCGGCGGGCCGTGCTCGCCGACTCGGGCATGGACGGCAGCGTCACCTCGGCCTCGGCCGGATTCCCGTACGACTCCATCGCCTTGAGGCCCTGTTCGTCCTCAAGAGCCGCCGTGAGCCGCACGACCGACGCGCCACTGCGCTGCCGCGGCTGTTCCACACCCTCCAGGCCCGCCATGCCCCCATCATGGACGGCCGCACCGCCCCTCCGGGCCGTTCCACAGGAAAACACCCCCCGGATTCAACGAATCCAAGGGGGTGTCCTGTCATATGCGGGAGGCATGCGGAGGGCCGCCAAACCGGCCCTGACCTGCCGTTACACACCGCATGTAGATGATCACCGTGAGTGGATCACCGATTCCCCTTAAGGCTGCCTTAAGGCCTGGCTAATCCACCCCCAGGGAGGATCTAGACGAACTTCGCCTTGCCCGGGCCCTCTTCGACGAAGCTGCGCATGCCGCGCTCGCGGTCCTCGGTGGCGAACAGGCCCGCGAACCAGTTGCGTTCGATGGTCAGGCCGGTGTCGATGTCGGCCTCCAGTCCCGCGTCCACGCACTCCTTGGCGGCACGCAGCGCGAGCGCCGGACCCTGGGCCAGCTTCGCGGCCCAGGCGTGCGCCTGCTCGTACACCTCGGCCGCGGGCACGACCCGGTCGACGAGGCCGAGGGCGAGCGCCTCGTCGGCCTTGACCATCCGCCCGGTGAAGATGAGGTCCTTGGCCTTGGACGGGCCGACCAGCCGGGAGAGCCGCTGGGTGCCGCCCGCGCCCGGGATCAGGCCGAGCAGGATCTCGGGCTGGCCGAGCTTGGCGTTGTCGGCGGCGATCCGGTAGTCGGCGCACAGCGCGAGCTCGCAACCGCCGCCCAGCGCGTAGCCGGTGACGGCCGCGACGACGGGCTTGGGGATGCGCGCCACCGCGGTGAAGGCGTCCTGCAGGCCGCGGGACCGGGCGACCATCGCCGCGTGGTCCATCAGCTGCATCTCCTTGATGTCCGCGCCCGCCGCGAACACCTTCTCGCCGCCGTAGAGGATGACCGCGCGGACGTCCGCCCGGTCGGTGGCCTCCACCGCGAGCTCGCGCAGCCGGTCCTGGGTGGCGATGTCCAGGGCGTTCATGGGCGGCCGGTCCAGGCGGATGGTGCCGACGCCTTCGGAGACTTCGAGAGAGATGGTCATACGGGCCAGGTTAGCGCCGGTTAACAGGAAGTGGCCCGGTGCTGTGGGTCACAGCACCGGGCCACCGGACGCAGGGCCCGATCCGACTACGTACGGACGGGGCTTACTTGATCCACTCCGACCAGTCCATGTTCCAGCCGTTGAGGCCGTTGTCGGGGGCGATCTGCTTGTCCTTGGAGTTCTTCACGATGACCACGTCGCCGATCAGGGACTCGTTGAAGAACCAGGCCGCGGGCTGCTTGTCGTCGCCGGCGCCGCGGACGTCCTTCAGGCCGACGCAGCCGTGGCTGACGTTCTCGGAGCCGAAGGTGCCGGACGAGGCCCAGTAGTTGCCGTGGACGAAGGTGCCCGAGTTCGACAGTCGCATCGCGTGCGGGACGTCGGAGATGTCGTACTCGCCGCCGAAGCCGACGGTCGCGCCGTTCATCCGGGTCACCTTGTACTTCTCGCTGATGACCATCTGCCCGTTGTAGGTGGTCGTCGACGGGGCGCCCGCGGTGATCGGGAGGTCCTTGATGACCTGGCCGTCGCGCACGACCTGCATGGTGTGCTCGCCGGCGTCGACGGTGGAGACCTGGGAGCGGCCGATCTTGAAGCTGACCGTGCGGGTCTGCTTGCCGTAGACGCCGGGGCGGCCTTCGACTCCGTCGAGGGCGATCTTCACGGTGACCTTGGTGCCGGCCGCCCAGTACTTCTCGGGGCGGAAGTCGAGGCGGTCGTTGCCGAACCAGTGGCCCTCGACCTGCACGGCGGGCTCCGCGGTGACCGTGATGGCCTTCTCGACGGCCTCGGTGTTGGTGATGCCGCGGGTGAAGTTGATCGAGACCGGCATGCCCACGCCGACCTCCGCCCCGTCCTCGGGCGTGTAGTGGCCGACGAAGGTGTTCTGCGGGGTCAGGGTCGTGAAGGTGGTGTCCTTGGCGGACTCCCGGCCCGCTTCGTCCTTGGCGACCGCGTGCACCTTGTACTCGGTGGCCGAGGCGAGGTTGCGGGCGGGCTCCCAGCTCGCGCCGTCGGCGGCCAGCTTGCCGTCGACCGCGTTGCCCTTGGTGTCGGCGACGGTCACCGTGGTGAGCTTGCCGCCGGTGCTGGTTATCTTCAGGACGCCGCTGGTGGCGACCTCCTTGGCCCCGTCCTCGGGCTGGACGCTGACCACGGCCTTGGAGGCTTCCGTACCGGCCTTGCCTCCGCCGCCCCCGGCGTTGTCCCCGCCCGTGCCCGCGTTGTTGCCCCCGCCCCCGCCGCTGCACGCGGTGGTGAACAGCAGGGCCGCCCCCAGCAGAAGGGCCGGCAGGCCGGTGCGGGCGCGACCGCGAATCGGCTGCAGGTTCACTCGTGTTCTCCCCATGTCCCCCGCGCGCGGACTGTCGCGCGCATGTCGACAGGAAATCACACGGGGGGATCACGAAGAGAAACGGTCATGTCACCGTTCCGTCCCAAGAAGCCCTGACCGCGGGCCGGAACCCGGCCGGGATCGGTCAGCCGTCGGTGCCCGGCTTGGTTCCCCAGACGTAGACGGTGTCGCCCTCGGTGAGCAGGTTCCACAGCTTCACGGCGTCCGGCTCGGCCAGGTTGACGCAGCCGCCGGAGCCGCCGTGGGCGTAGAGGTAGTCGGACCGGGCGTGGATGGCCTGCCCACCGTCGAAGAACTGGGCGTACGGCATGGGGGCGTTGTTGTAGAGCGTGGACTTGTGGTCCTTGCTGCGCCAGTAGATCTCGTGCCGGCCGCGGCGGGTCTCGTCGGTGTCCCGGCCGGTGCGGATGGGCACGACGGGGAAGACGATCCGGTCGTCCTCCTGGACCCAGAGCAGCTGCCGGTCCAGGTCCACGCAGGTCACCCGCTCCTCCTCGACGGGGCAGTCCCCGCGGGCGTTGGGGTTCGGGCGGGCCGCCACGACGAGCATCATGCGGTACGTGTCCACCCCCGCGTAGCCGTCGGCCGGGCGGACCCCGTTCTTCCACTGGAAGGAGCGGATGGCGAGGCAGTCCGCCACCGACTCCGTGCCGTCGACCGGGCGGCGCAGGTGGGCCTCCAGCTCCCGCTGGTAGGGGCCGGTGTTGGACCAGCAGGCGCTGACCGGCTCCGGGCCGGTGGTCTCCGCCGCCGCCGTCGCCGGGGTCGGTCCCGCCAGGGCGAGTACGGCGGCGAGAGCGGCCGCGCGGACCGTCAGGGCTGTCGTCCGGGCTGCGGCCATCGGAGCCTCCTCGGGCCCGCCGGCCGGGCCCCGCTGCCCCCAGCCAACCCCGAAGGGCCGGGCGGGGGCGCCCGGAGCCGGCCCGTCGGAGTGAACGCCGTCACCCCGACGGCTCAGCGGGCCCGCGTGTCGGGGAGCTTGCCGTAGAGGTCGCGCTCGTTCTTGACGGTGACCACGAGCCGGCGGCCCGGAGTCTTCGCGTCCAGGGCCAGTGGGCCGGTCACCGGCTGCTCCGGCATCACGTACCCCTCGGGGAGGTCCCGCTCGGTCAGGTAGTACGAGCCGTCCGAGAGGCCGGTGAAGTCGCTGGTGCCGCCCGCGTCCGAGGCCAGACCGGGGCCGCCGGTCGGTTGGTCGGCATTGAGGCCGTGGTCCTGGAGGCCCTTGGTCCCGTTGGTCTCCTTCCAGACCTCGAACACCGTGCCGCGCAGGGGCCGGCCCGTCTTGGCGTCCTTGCTCAGGATCCGGATCGAGCCGCGGTGCACCGCGCCCTTCCTGCGCTGCGGGACGTTGAGGACGATGCCCTCCGGGCGGTCGTCCTCCTCCAGGTCGAACGGGGTGACCGGGTCGGCGGTCCCCTCGTAGCCCGCGGCGGCGGCGGTCTGCCGCCAGTAGTACGTCTCGCCGACCGGCGGGGTGGCCGTGCACGTGCCCTTGGCGTCGGTCACGCAGCCGCTGCCGCGCAGCGCGTCCGCGCCCGCGCCGGTCGTCTGCAGCCCGGCCCTGCCGTTGGACTCCCGCCAGAGCTCGAACCGCGCGCCGCGCAGCGGCGCCCCGGTGTCGACGTCCGTCTGCCGCAGCACCACCTTGGCCGACTCGGCCGCCGGCGCCGCGGCGATCACCGCCACGGCCGCGAGGCCGAGCGCCCACGCCTTCGCCCTCGTCCTCACCCTCGCCGCTGTACGTGTTGTCCTGCCTGTCATGGCACTCCGTCCGTGGGGCGGCCCGTCCGCCCTGACAGGCTGCGCGGAGCCTCGTACGGGAGTGCGGGAGGACACTCGTCCGGTACGGCATTCCGATCACACGGACCACCCGCACGGCTCACGCGACGGCGGAGCCGGCCACCCAGTCCGCCCAGGACATGTTCCAGCCGCCGAGGCCGTTGTCCGGGGCCACCGTCTTGTCCTGCGAGTTCACGACCTCCACCACGTCCCCGACCAGGGTCCGGTCGAAGAACCAGCCCGCGGGGGTGTCCGAGCCGCCGCCCTTGTCGTCGCGCAGGCCCACGCAGCCGTGGCTCATGTTGCTGGAGCCGAAGGTGTCGGGGCTGAGCCAGTAGTTCCCGTGCAGGAAGGTCCCCGAGGAGGTGAGCCGCATGGCGTGGGGGACGTCGGGGATGTCGTACTCGCCGCCGAAGCCGACGGTCTGGCCGTTCATGCGGGTGACGTCGAACATCTCCATCACCACCATCTTCCCGTTGTAGGTGGTGGTCTTGGGCGCTCCGGCGCTGATCGGCACGGTCGACAGCAGCTGCCCGTCCCGGCGCACCTCCATCGTGTGCGCGACCGCGTCGACCAGCGAGGTCTGGGAGCGGCCCACCGTGAAGGTGATCGTCTTGTCCTGGATGCCGTAGGAGCCGGGGGCGCCCTCGACGTCCCGCAGGTTCACCTTCACCGTGACCCGGGTGCCGGGCTTCCAGTATTCCTTGGGGCGGAAGTCGAGCCGTTCCTTGCCGAACCAGTGGCCCACGACCTGTACCGGAGGTTCGGAGGTGACCGTGATGGCCCGTTCCACGTCCACCTTGCGCTCGATGGCGTGGCTGAAGCCGAAGGAGACGATCATGCCGGTGCCCACGGTGGAGCGGTTCTCGGGCTTGAAGTAGCCGATGAACCTCTCCTCGGGGACGAAGGTGGTGAAGGTGGTGTGCCGGGCCTGGCGGCGGTCGTGCCCGTCGAGGGCGACGGCGTCCACGGTGTACTTGGCGGCGAGCGCGAGCCGGGCGGACCCGGGGTCGGGGCTCCAGCTCAGCCCGTCCTCGGCGATGGAGCCGGGGACCTGCTCCTCCTGCGCGTCCTCCACCTTGGTGACCACGACCCGCTCCAGCCGGCCCTCCGGCACCGCGACCACCAGGCGTCCGTCGGCCGGTACGTCCTTGGCCTTGTCCTCGGGGGTGATGCGGATGGCCTCGTCCGGCGAGCGGGGTTTGCCCGGGAGCGCGATCTCGACCGGGGAGCGGCCGTCCTCGGTGCATCCCGTCAGGCCGCCGAGCAGGCCCGCCCATGCCGCCACGGCGGCCAAGCCCGCCCCTGCCCGCCTCGTCAGAAGTGTCACGATCCCTCCAACGACCGGGCCCCTCCGGGGGAAACGTGAGCGCGGTGGACGTTCCGGGTACGGCAGTCCGGGCAGAACAGTGTGAAGGACCAGACGGGGGCGGCCCGGGCCGGGACGCCCGGGCCGCACCCCCGCCGGTACCCAGGAGCCGTGGAGGCGGGCAGTGTCGAGCGCAGCCGAGCAAGAGGCGGTGGAAGCCGTCATGGACGCCGTACCGGCGGTGCGGAGCGGCGCCGCCGCGCCCGCACCGCGGTCCGACGGCGCCGGGATCCAGCCAAATGTCCTGGTCGCGGGCCAGGTGCCGAGGGCGTCCGGACGCCCCGGCCCACCGGTGTGGCCCGGGTCATCGCATCCCCTGGGGGCCCGGTTCCGACCGGGCGCGGACGCGGCCGACGGGACGGCGGGCACCAACTTCGCGCTGTGGGCGCAGGGCGCGGAGGCGGTGGAGGTGTGCCTCTTCGACGAGGACGGCACGGAGACCCGGTGCCCGCTGGGCGAGCTCACGCACGAGATCTGGCACGGTTTCCTGCCCGGCGTGCGCCCCGGGCAGCGGTACGGGTTCCGGGTGCACGGCCGCTGGGATCCTTGGACGGGCGCCCGGTTCAATCCGGCGAAGCTGCTCCTGGATCCGTACGCGCGGGCCGTGGACGGCGACTTCCTCCTCCCTCCGGAGGTGTACGGGCACGTCCGCGACTGGCCGCAGCAGTACATCGCGGACACCGTGCGCGACGACCGGGACTCGGCGCCGTTCGTCCCCAAGGGGGTCGTCGTCCACGATGACGACGACTGGGCGGACGACGTCCGGCCGAAGACGCCCTGGGCCGATTCGGTGATCTACGAACTGCACGTGCGCGGCTTCACCATGCGCCATCCGGGTGTTCCCGAGGAACTGCGCGGCACCTACGCGGGGCTGGCCCACCCGGCGGCGGTCGAGCACCTGACGAAGCTCGGCGTGACGGCGGTGGAACTGCTGCCGGTGCACCAGTTCGCGCACGAGGACCACCTGCTGCGGCGGGGCCTGCGCAACCACTGGGGCTACAACTCGATCGGCTATTTCGCGCCGCACGCGGGCTACTCGGCGAGCGGGACGGCCGGGCAGCAGGTCGGGGAGTTCAAGCGGATGGTGAAGGCCCTGCACGCGGCGGGGATCGAGGTGATCCTCGACGTGGTCTACAACCACACGGCGGAGGCGGGCGAGCTCGGTCCGACGCTGTCGCTGCGCGGGGTCGACAACCGCGGCTACTACCGGCTCCAGTCCGACCAGCGGCGGTACTCCGACTACACGGGCTGCGGGAACACCCTGCACGCGGGCAGGCCGCACGTGCTGCGGCTGATCACGGACTCCCTGCGCTACTGGGTCACGGAGATGGGGGTGGACGGCTTCCGCTTCGACCTGGCGGCGGCGCTGGCCCGCTCGATGCACGACGTGGACATGCTGTCCCCGTTCCTCGCGGTGATCGCCCAGGACCCGGTGCTGCGGCGGGTGAAGCTGATCGCCGAGCCCTGGGACGTGGGCTCGGGCGGGTACCAGGTGGGGGCGTTCCCACCGCTGTGGACGGAGTGGAACGACCGCTACCGGGACGCGGTACGGGACTTCTGGCGGGGCGCGCTGCCCGACGTACGGGACCTGGGGTACCGGCTGTCGGGGTCGAGCGACCTGTACGCGTGGGGCGGGCGCAGGCCGTACGCCTCGGTCAACTTCGTGACCGCGCACGACGGTTTCACGCTGCGGGACCTGGTGTCGTACGAACGCAAGCACAACCAGGCCAACGGCGAGGACAACCGGGACGGGACCAACGACAACCGGTCGTGGAACTGCGGCGTGGAGGGGGAGCCCGCCGAGGGCCTCGACCCCCGGATCGGCGCGCTGCGCCGCCGTCAGCTGCGGAACCTGCTGACGACGCTCCTGCTGTCCACGGGGGTGCCGATGCTGGTGGCGGGGGACGAGTTCGGGCGTACGCAGGGCGGCAACAACAACGCGTACTGCCAGGACAACGAGACGGGATGGGTGGACTGGTCGCTGCTGGAGGACCCGGCCTGGCGCTCGCTCTTCGCGCTGGCCTCGCGGCTGGTCGCGCTGCGGCAGGCGCATCCGGTGCTGCGGCGGCGGGCGTTCTTCTCGGGGCGGCCGCAGGGCGTGGACGGGCTGCGGGACCTGGCCTGGTTCACGCCGGCGGGGGTGGAGATGACGGAGCGGGACTGGTACGCGCCGGCCGCCGCGCTCGGGATGTACCTGTCGGGGCGGGACATCCCGGGCCGTGACGAGCGGGGCCGTCAGGTGACGGACGACAGCTTCCTGGTCCTGCTGCACACCGGGGACCGACCGGTGCCGTGGGTACTGCCGGGAGCGCCGTGGGCGGACGCGTACGAGGTCGTCCTCGACACCTCCCGGGAGGACCAGGCCGCGGCTCCGGGCACCCGGCACCGGGGCGGGGAGACGGTGACGGTCCCGGCCCGCGCGGTGGTCCTGCTCCGGGTCGGCGGCTTCGGGCCAGGTGAGGCCGCCGGCTGAAGGGGACCCCGCGCCGCCCTGCGATGATGTGTTCGAACGGCATCGTCACCGAGGGAGTCGCCGGATGGGCAGAGTCGGAACCGCGCTGCGCGAGCTGCGCGGGGCGCAGAAGTCGGCGAAGGGGGTGTCGCTCTACTCACGGTTCGTCAACCGGCCGGTGGGGCGGTACCTGGCGGCCGGGTCGTACGCGCTCGGGCTCACCCCGAACCAGGTGACGTTGATCAGCGCCGCCCTCAGTTTCGCCGCCGTGGCCCTGGTCGCCGTGGCCGCGCCGTCGTGGGGGCTGGGGCTCGTCGTGTGGGCGGCTCTCGCCCTCGGGTTCGCCTTCGACTCCGCCGACGGGCAGCTCGCGCGGCTGCGCGGGGGCGGCAGTGCGGCGGGCGAGTGGCTCGACCACGTCGTGGACGCCGCCAAACTCACCGCGCTGCACAGCTGCGTGCTGATCGCCTACTACCGTTTTCCGGACGCGTACGGGACGGGATCGGACGGCTGGCTGCTGGTGCCGCTGGGCTTCCAGCTCGCCGCCGTGGTCACCTTCTTCGGCGGTCTGCTGACCGAGAAGCTGAAGCCCAAGCCGGCTCCCGGCAGCCCCGCCGAGGCGCCGTCGACCCTGCGCGCGGTGGCGTTGCTGCCGGTGGACTACGGCGTGTTCTGCCTGGTCTTCCTGCTGCTCGGCGGCGGGGAGCTGTTCACTTACGCCTACGCGGCGTTCGGTGCGGTCGCCGCCCTGTTCCTCGTGGCGTTCCTCGCGAAGTGGTTCCGGGAGCTCAGCGCAGTTCGGCGGTGAGCTGGCCCGGGGCGGCGGGGGCTTCGGCGAGCGCGTCCAGTGCCCGGCGCAGCTGGGTGCTCGAAGTGTGCACCGTGTAAGGGAAGTAGACGACGTCGACGCCGTGGGCGGCGAAGTCCTGTTCCAGCTTGTCGCCCTTGGGCGTCCCCCGCCAGTCGTCGCCCTTGAAGATGACGTCGAACCGGACCTGCTTCCAGGTCTCCACCTTGTCCGGGACGGTCTCCACGAAGGCGGCGTCCACGTACTTCACGCTGCGGACGATCTCCAGCCGTTCGACGAGCGGGATCATCGGCCGCCGTCCCTTGGCGAGTTCGGCCATCTCGTCGGACACCACGCCGGCCACCAGGTAGTCGCAGCGACTGCGGGCGTGCCGAAGGATGTTGAGGTGCCCTATGTGGAACAGGTCGTAGGCACCTGGTGCGTATCCGACTCGGTAGGGCCTGGCGTGGTCTCGCCGCGCGGGCGCGCCAAAGTCCGACATTTCCCGCTCCGTCATCTCTTACCCCCAGGGCCGCGCCCCCCGGCGCGGCGGATTAGCAGACAATAGCGTGCACGTTCCGTACCACGCGGGTGAACGAATAGGGTGGCCTGCGCATCATCCCGGGGCGGAAGGAACGTTCAGTGTCGAGATCCGGCAACCGGCGCCTGCTGCTGGTTTCCACGAATTACGCTCCCGAGCACGCGGGGATTGGGCCGTACGCCACCCAGATCGCGGAGCACTGGGCGGATCTCGGTCACGAGACCCACGTCCTGGCCGGCATGCCACACTACCCGGCCTGGTCGGTCGAGCCGGAGTACAAGGGGGCGCTCCAGCGCACGGAACGGCGGGCCGGAGTCACCGTGCACCGGCGCGCGCACACGGTGCCGCCCCGTCAGACCGCCGTCAGGCGGGCCCTGTTCGAAGGATCGATTCTGCTGCACGGCGCCGTGGCCCCGCCCCGGATGCCGAAGCCGGACGCCGTCCTCGCCCAGATGCCGAGCCTGGCCGGCGGGGTGCTCGCCGCCCGGCTCGCGGCCCGCTGGAAGGTCCCGTACGTCCCGGTCGTCCAGGACCTGATGGGCGCCGCCGCCGCACAGAGCGGGATCAGCGGCGGCGACAAGGCCGCCGCGATCGCGGGCCGCGCCGAGGCGTACGCCCTCAAGCGGGCCACGCTCGTCGGCGTCATCCACGAGACCTTCGTGGACCGGGTCGTCGGCATGGGCGTGGATCCGGCGAAGATCCGTCTGGTCCCCAACTGGTCGCACGTGGCGCAGCCCTCCAAGCCGCGCGACGAGACCCGCCACCACCTGGGCTGGGCCCCCGGCCAGACCGTCGTCCTGCACTCCGGGAACATGGGGCTCAAGCAAGGGCTGGAGGTCCTCGTGGGCGCCGCCCGCCTCGATCCGGGCGTCCGTTTCGTCCTGATGGGCGACGGCAGCCAGCGCTCGGCGCTCGCCGAGCTCGCGGCCGACGTCCCCAATCTCGACATCATCCCCCCTGCCGCCGACGGCGAGTTCCCCGATATCCTCGCGGCGGCGGACGTGCTCGCGGTCACGCAGCACGCCGCCGTTCTGGACATGAGCGTGCCGTCGAAACTCACCTCCTACTTCCAGGCCGGCCGGCCCGTCGTCGCCTCCGTGGCGGCGGAGGGCGGAACGGCCCAGGAAGTGGAACGCTCGGGCGCGGGGGTGCTCGTGCCGCCGGAGGACCCGGAAGCCCTGCTGAAGGCCGTCCGGATCCTCGCGCAGGACCCGGACGGGGCGGACGCGCTGGGGGCTGCCGGACCGCGCCACGTGGCGGCCCACCTGAGCCGTGAAGCGGGCCTGGCCCGGATCGACGCATTGATGGACGAAGCACTTGGGGGTCCCCGGCCGTGATCGAGACGAACCGCCCTGCGGCGGCCCCGGCGGAGGACGAACCGGACCTCCTCCGGGACCAGTTCCGACAGCTCCTGCGCTACCGCCGGCTCATCGGCGCGGGCGTCGGGATCGGACTGCTGGGCGGTGTCTACCTCGGCGTCTCCACGGCCGACACCTACGTCGCGACCGCCGACGTGGTGCTGCGCGCGCCCACCGACGACCCGTTCAACCCGAGCCTCGCCCCCGACAAGGCGATCAACATCGGCTCGGAGCGCCAGGTCGCGCTCAGCTCCTCCATAGCCAACGAGGCGGCGAAGAAGCTCGGGGTCGGCCCCTCCGGTTTCGCGGCCCTGCGCGGCGGCCTCCAGGTGACCAACCCGCCGCAGACGATGGTGCTCCGCTTCACCTACACCGCGTCCTCCCCCCAGGAGGCCGCCAAGCGGGCCAACGTGATGACGGAGGCGTACCTGACCAAGCGGCAGGAAGCCCTCGACGTCACCCGCGACAAGATGGTCAAGAGCTACCAGGAGCAGCGCGACCCGGTCGCCAAGCAGCTCGACGAGCTCGTCAAGCAGGTCAACGCGATGCCGGCGGGCGCCGCGCGCGACGCCGCCTACGCGTCCAAGACCGACCTCCAGGGCAAGGTCAACACCCTCAACAGCAACATCACCAAGCTCCAGGCCCTCGACATGACCCCGGGCCGGGTCACCAGCGCGGCCACGGCGCCCCCCGGCTCCGACGGCCCCGGCATCGTGATGTCGCTCGCGCTCGGCGCGGCCGTGGGCCTGGCGCTCGGCCTGCTGGCCGCCTGGGTCCGGCTCGTCTTCGACCCGGCGCCGCGCTCCGAGGGCGACGTGGCCCGCTCCCTGCGGGCCCCCGTGCTCGGCTACCTGCCCCGCGACCGGACCGGCGGCGGACCGCTGCTGGCCGCGGGCGAGGCCGACCCCAAGCTCGCCGAGGAATACCGCTCGGTGGCCTTCCGGCTCGCCTACGACGCCCGCTTCGCCGACCGGCGCCGGCTGCTCGTCGTCGCCCCGCGCGGCAGCAGCGAGACGGCCGCCGCGGTGGCCGTGAACCTCGCCGCGTCCTTCGCGGAGACCGGCAAGGACGTCCTGCTCATCGAGGCCGACCTGCGCACCCCGGTGCTGGCCAGCCAGCTGCCCACCGACGCGGGCGGGCGGCCGCGCTGGAGCCAGGGCTCGGGCGGCCCGGGCGCCGGGAAGGCCCCCGCGCAGCACGGGGACACGGAGTGGCCCGACGGGCGCCAGCTCGTCGTGGACGCCGGTGAGTCCGGCGCGTTCGACCTGATCCCGGGCCGTCCGGTGCGCAACGTCGCGCGCTCGCTGACCTCGTCGCGCGCCACCCGGCTGATCTCCGAGGCCGACTCCCCCAACTCCACCGTCGTCGTGCTCGCCCCGCCGGTGCTCTCCTACGCCGACGCGCTCGCACTCGTGGACCGCGTCGACGGCGTCCTCGTCGTCTGCGACCCGCGCGCCGTCCACCGCTCCGATCTGTCCCGGATCCGCGAGCTCATCAGCGGCGCCGGCGGCACCGTGCTGGGCGCGGTGCTGCACGCCCCGCTGCCCGGCGAGAAGCGCGGCCGCGGCAAGGACCGCCGCGGTTCCGGCGCGGCCGAACCGGCCGCGGCCGCCCCGCCGCAGCCCCAGCCGCTGCGGTACGAGGTCGACGAGCCCGAGCAGCACATCCCGGGCGACGGTACGGACACGGTCGCCCTGCGTACGGTCCGCCCGGGCCGGCGGTGAGTCGGCGCGGCCTCGCGGCGATCGCGTCGGTCCTGGACCAGGCGGCCTCCAGCGCCACGAACATCCTGGTGCTGGTGCTGGCCGCCCGGCTGTCCTCGGCCTCCGGCTTCGCCGACTTCTCGATGGTCTACGTCACCTTCAGCGTGCTCCTCGGGCTGAACATGGCCTACGTCGGCCAGAGCCTGGTCCTGGAGAAGGGCGACCGGGTCGGCGACCTCGCCCGGTCGGCCGCCGGCTTCACCGGGGCCGCGTCGGCCGCCGTGGGCGCGGTGCTCGCGCTCGTGGGCCTCGTACTGCCGGGGGCGACGGGGCGGGCCTTCCTCGCGCTGGGTCTCGTACTGCCGCTGGTGCTGCTGCAGGACGGGCTGCGGTACTGCTTCTCCGCGCTGCGCACGCCCGAGCGGGCGCTGGCCGCCGACGCGCTGCGGCTGGTGTGCGTGGTCGCGGCGCTGGCCGTCCAGCCCGAAGGGGCCTCCGCGGGAAGGCTGGTGCTGGTGTGGGGCGTTTCGGCGCTGCCCGCGCTGGCGCTCGGGCTGTTCCTGCTGCGGCCCTTCGTACGCGGGCGGCGCGCGGACCTGCGGCCGTACCTGCGGCGCGGTCACCTCGGGCAGCGGTTCGTGGTGGAGTTCGCGGTGGGCAACGGCTCCAGCCAGCTCGCCGTCCTGGGCCTCGGCGTCTTCGCGACCCCCCTCGCCGTCGGCGCGCTGCGGGGCGCCACCACCCTCTTCGGCCCGCTCAACGTCCTGTTCAACTCCGCGAACGCCTTCGCGCCCCCCTTCCTCGGGCGACTGCGCGGCAAGCGGGCCACCGTCCGGGCCACGGCCCTGCTCGGCCTGGCGCTGGCCGGGATCGGCGCGGGCTGGGGGGCCGTGCTGTACGCGCTGCCCGACCGGGTGGGCTCCTCGCTGCTCGGCGACACCTGGGCGGCCGCGTCCGCGCTGCTGCCGGCGACCGGGGCGCAGTACGCGGTGATGGGCCTGGGCACCTGTGCGCTGCTCACCCTGCGCGTGCTCGCCCCGAAGGCCACGCTGTCGCTCCAGGTGGTCTACTCCCTGCTGGCGGTGGCCCTGCTGCTGGGCGGCTACGCGCTGTGGGGCGTGGCGGGCGCGGCGTGGGGGCTGGCGGCCGGCTCGGCGGCGAAGGCAACGGCCGGCTGGCTGCGGGTAGGCCGTCTTCGGCCGGAGCCCGCCCCCGCTCTGGCCGCCTAGATGTGTTGTCCGGGCAGGTTGGTGCCGCGGCTGGCGGGTGTGTGGCCACCGATCCCGGTGTGGGGTCGGTGGTGGTTGTACCAGTGGAGCCAGTCGGTGAACGCTTCCATGCGTTCGTGGTCTGAGGGGTAGGGGCGTTGGTAGGCCATTCCTCGAGCAGGGTGCGGTGGAAGCGTTCGACCTTGCCGTTGGTCTGCGGGCACCAGGGCCGGGTCCAGCGGGGGCTGATGCCCAGGTCACGGCAGGTGTTGCGCCAGGTGTTCCTGCTGTAGGCCCAGGCGTTGTCGGTCAGGACCCGCTCGACGCGGATGCCCAGGGACGCGAACCAGGCGGTGGCCCGTGCCAGGAAGCCGGCGCAGGTAGGAGCGGTCTCGCCGGTCAGGACGGTGCCCGTCGGGTTGTGCGGGGGCGTGCGGTGGGTGTGCGCGGTGGCGTGTGCGGTGGGTCAGCGCAGTTTCGTGGCCTTGTCCTGTCGGTACGTGGCCACCAGGGCGAGGCACATCGCCGCGATGGCGACCCGGCCCGACGCCTGGAGCAGCGGCCCGCGCAGCAGGATGAAGGAGTACCCCGCCACGAGCGGGACCACCACCGAGATCAGGCTGCCCGATGGGGACCTGCGGGTGGCGCGCTTGGCGTACCGGCGGTCCACGCGGGCGGAGGCGTACCCGATGCCGAGCAGTCCCGCCCCCATGCCCAGCGGGCCGAAGTCGAGCCAGAGTTCCGCCCAGATCGGGGAGGAGAGGTTCGTGTTGACCGTGCCCATCCACTGGCCGACCATCACGCCCGTGTCGCGCGGCTTGCCCGGCCACACCGCGCGCGGCACCGCGAAGAACACCGATCCCGCGAGCTGGCGTCCGTAGAAATGGCCGGGGCCGGAGTTGGAGAAGGTGATGGTGTTGGCGAACATGCCGATCTGGTCGTAGTCCTTGAGCGCCATCGGCTCCAGGAAGGACGTGGTCTCGACCGGCTTGTAGTTCTTCTCGTCGTAGCGGAAGCGGTCCGCGAAGGGGAACACGAGCAGGGCGACGACCACCGCCATCGACAGCGCCACCCGGTACATCGCGGCGCTCACCGGGAAGACGGTGAACAGCAACGCGAACATGACCGTCAGGAACCAGTAGCGCGGGTTCGAGATCGGGTTGTTGACCACCAGGTTGAGGACGGCCAGCGCCCCCCAGGTGACGATGATCGACACCTTGCGGCGGGCGAACTTCGAGGTGATCAGCCAGCGCGTGTACAACAGCAGTGCGAGCAGCGCCGGTACGGTGCCGAAGCCGCGCAGCAGCGCCTGGCCGGCCTGGCCGTCGCCGTCGGAGATGCCCGCCTCCTCGATGCCCGCGATGATCTCCTGGCGGCTGGAGAAGAAGACGGTCGGGCCGCCGAGCTTCACGATGAAGGCGGCGCTGCACAAGAAGGCGATGACGGTCAGCAGTTGGAGGCGTCGCCGGTGCGCCATGACCGGTCGCGACTCCTTCTGGGAGCCGCCCGCGCGGCCGGCCGGTCGGTGCCGGGCCAGCAGGGCGCCCACGTCGAAGGCGAGACAGCCGAGCAGCACCAGCCCGATGGCGACGGTCAGGTCGGAGCGGGGGCCGACGACGGGGGTCGGCACCCTGCCGAGGACGGCCTGCGCGAGCGGTGCCACGCCCATCGCCATGTAGACGAACAGCCAGAAGGAGCCCTGGAGCAGCTTGCGGCGGCTGGTCAGCACCATCGCGGAGAGCCGGGCGCCCGCGTACATGGTGAGCAGGAGCTGGAGCCAGAAGGCCGCGTCGCGCTGTCCGTCGCCGTCCTGCACGGCGACGAAGAGCGGCAGGAAGACGGTGAACCCGAGGGCGAGCGGCACCGAGAGGGCGCGCGAGAGCAGGGTGCGGGGGGTGGTGACCCTGCCCCACTGCGACTCGTCCTCGAACGCGCTCGGCGGTCGGGGGGCGATCGGGGGTCTGCGTATGTCCGTTGCCACTGCCGCCCCCACCCCATGTGCCTGGTCCGGGCGCAGTCTAGTCTGAGCGCGCGGCGTCAGGGGAGGCGCCGGCGGGGTCCCCCCGGACGGAGTTCGGGGGCGGACACGATCGGGGCTTCAGTTGCGTGACCTTCCTTCCTTCACGCTGGCCGGATACGACAAGGGGCGCGGGCTGCTGACGCAGGCGCTCTGGTTCGCGGTGATGAACACGCTGTTCATGAGCTGGTTCTGCCCGGCGCGGCTGCGGGTCTCGCTGCTGCGGGCGTTCGGGGCGAGGATCGGCGAGGGCGTGCTGATCCGGCACCGGGTGCGGGTGCTGTGGCCGTGGAAGCTCACCGTCGGGGACCACACCTGGATCGGCGAGGGCGCCTGGCTGCTGAACCTGGAGCCGGTCACGATCGGCGCGAACGTGTGCCTCTCGCAGGAGGCGATGCTGTGCACCGGCTCGCACGACCACCGGGCCGCCGACTTCCGCTACCGCAATGCACCCATCACCGTCGAGGACGGCGCGTGGGTCGCCGTACGGGCGACCGTGCTGGCCGGGGTGACCGTGGGCCGCTGCGCGGTCGCGGGCGCGGGCTCGGTCGTGCACCGGGACCTGCCGGAGCTGACCCTGCAGACCCAGGACGGGCGGCGCCGCCCGGTGGAGGAGCCGAAGTGAGCACACGTGGTCTGCGAGTACTGCACGCCGTCACCCTGCACTCCCCCTCGCACGCCTTCGGCGGGCCGGTCCGGGTCGCGCTGAACCTGGCCAAGGGGCTGCGGGCGCGCGGCCACGAGGCTCGGCTGCTGGCGCTCGGCGAGGGGTTCGGCGAGCCGTGGCCCGATTCCGTGGAGGGGGTGCCCGCCAAGCTGTTCCCGGCCCGCAGGCTCCTCCCCCTCGGCTTCAGCGGGATGACCTCGCCCGCGCTGCTGGCCTCGGCCGGACGTCTGGTGCGGGAGACCGACGTGGTCCACGTGCACCTCGCGCGGGACCTGGTGACCCTGCCGGTGGCGCTGGCGGCGCTGCGGGCGGGCAGGCCGCTGGTGTTGCAGACCCACGGGATGGTCGACCCGAGCGAGAAGCTGCTGGCGAAGGTGCTGGATGCGGTGGCGGTGCGCCGGGTGCTGCGCGGCGCGGACGCCGTGCTGTACCTGACCCCGTACGAGCGGGAGGGCCTGGACGCGGTCGTCGGGGCGCCGCCGTTGGCGGGGGCCGTGCGGCTGGTGAACGGGACCCCGGCGCAGGAGGAGCGGCCGGCGCCGAGCGGCCCGCCGAGGATCCTGTACTCGGCGCGGTTGCAGGCCCGCAAGCGGCCGGTGGACTTCGTGGACGCGGCGCCGGCGGTGCTGGCCGTGCATCCGGACGCCCATTTCGTGGTCGCGGGCCCGGACGAGGGCGAGCTGGCGGCCGTCCGCGCGCGGATCGCCGCGCTCGGCCTGTCGGATCGGTTCACGGTGCCGGGGGCGCTGTCCGCGCGGGAGGTGCAGGCGGAGCTGCGGCGGGCGCACGTCTACGTACTGCCGTCGGTGGAAGAGCCGTTCCCGATGTCGGTGCTGGAGGCGCTGGCGGTGGGCGTGCCGGTGGTGGTGACGCGGTCGAACGGGCTGGCGCGGGACGTCGGGGCGGCGGAGGCGGGGCGGGTCGTGGACCCGGGGCCCTCGGGGGTCTCCGGGGCGGTCCTGTCCCTGCTGGACCCCGCGGTCAACGCCGAGGCGTCGCGCGCTGCGCGCAAGCTGGCGGCGGAGTCCTTCTCGATGGACTCCGTCCTGGACACGCTGCTGTCGGTCTACGCGGACGCGGCCCGCCGCTGACGGCTGCCGCTGCGCGGAGCCGGTCCCCTACCCGCCCTTCCACCGTTCCCCGGGGCTCCGCCCCGGACCCCGGTCCTCAAACGCCGGACGGGCTGGAGTTTCCCGCACCTGGCAGGCAGCAGCAGCCGAATCCAGCCCCACCGGCGTTTGAGGACCGGGGTCGGGCAGGGCCCGGTGACGGTGTGCGTTACGCCGGGATCCAGGCGTAGCAGCCCGTGGAGTTGAACTCCGCCGTGCCGGACGGGATCGAGGCGGTGATCTTGTCGCCCGGCTTGGGAGTGGTCTCGGGGCCCGCGGCCAGCGTCGCGCCGTCCTTGCCCTTCGCCTCCCACTTACAGGTGGTGGCCTGGGTCAGCGCCCGGTAGTTGCCCGCCGCGGGCGACTGGCGGGTGCCGTCCGGGAAGCCCTTCTCGGCCGCGGCCAGGATCGGCTTCTGCTCCGGGCACAGCAGCGGGATCGCGTCCTTCGCACCCGGGATCTCCCCGGTGATGATCGACCCGGTCGCCGCGTCCTTGTCGTGCTTCGCCGTGCGCTCGACCCGCTGGCAGGCCTCGTGGCCGCCCTGCAGGACGGCCGCCGGGTCCATCTTCTCCGGGACGCGGCCGCTCAGGTACTGCTTCTCCTGCGCGGTGAAGCTGCCCGTCTTCGGGGTGAGCTTCGCGTCGGGTACGACCGGGCCCGTCGGCTTCGCGTCCGGGTCGGTCGACGGGGCGGGGGTGTCCGCCGGGTCGGGGACCGCCGAGGAGGCCGGGGGCTTCGCCTTGGCGTCCGCGCCGGAATCGGCCTTGCCGCCGTCCGAACTGCAGGCGGTCAGCGTCAGGGCCGCGGCCAGCAGGACAGCGACCGCTGCGGGGCGTCGGTACATCGGATGGCTCCCGTACGTGCGTGCTTGCGTACTTGCTGAAAGGGGGTGCGGGGCCCGGCCGCACCGGCCGGGCCCCGCTCCTGCGGCTACTTCGCGCCGAAGGTGAGCACCAGCTGCGGGGCGCCCTCCGCCGCGGTGGACTCCGCGGACCAGAGCCACAGCGGGTCGGTGCCCGTGCTCGTCAGGCCCATGCTGTAGCTGCCGCCCAGCGCGGCCGAGAGCGCGGCGGTGTCGAGCGGGACGTTCTGGACGGCCGAGCCGTCCGGCACGCTCGCGATGCTGCCGAGCGGGGTGGTGCCCAGCGTCGGCTTGGTGTTGAAGGTGGTGCCCGCGCCGCTCCAGGTACCGGTGACCGGGACCACGGACACCTTGTCGGCGGTGCCGGCGCCCGTCTGCGTCGTGGTCTTGAACTGGAGGGACGCCGACTTCAGGACCTGACCGGCCGGGGCGGCCGGAAGGGTGAAGCGCAGGTACGTCTCGTAGGCCGAGGTGCCGCGCACCGCGAGCGAGGTGGACGTGCCGTAGGCGGTGCTCGGGGCGCCCTGGTTGATGTAGGTGTCCTCGGACGCCTTGAGCGTGGAGACGGTGTCGGTCGGGGCGCCGGCCAGGTCGAAGTGGTTCTTGACCTGGGCCTGGGTGAGCGCGGTCGGGTAGACGGCCGTCTCGTCGAGCTGCCCGGCGAAGAAGTTGCTCGTCGGGCGGTTCGGCCAGTTGGCGAGGTTGTCGCCGCCGACGTGCCAGTAGCCCGCGTAGGACGTCGAGGTGGTCACGTTGAGCGTGCCCTTGTTCTGGCCGTCGACGTACAGGGCCATGCCGGCCGGACCCTGGGTGGCGACCACGTGGTGCCACTTGTTGTCGTTGTACGTCTCGAACAGACCGGTGGTGATCGTCTTGGTGCTGCCGCTGTACACGCCGAAGACCAGACGACCCGCGTTGGTCATGTAGATGTGCTTGTCGTACGTGTCGCTGTTCCGGCTCTGGTTGCTGCCGAAGCCGACCAGCTTGCCGCCGCGGGTGGTGTTCGTCTTGAACCAGGTCTCGATGGTGTAGGCGTTGCCGAGCGTCTGGCGGCGGTCGCCGTACACCTGCTGGCTCGTGCCGTTGAAGGCCATCGCGGTGCTGGTGCCGGAGACGGCGCCGGGCGACTGGCGCAGGGTCGGGGTGTTGAGCTGGAGACCGCTCATGTTGCCGCCGACGGAGGAGTCGGCGACGTACGGGCTGACCGAGTCGTCGTAGCGCCAGTACAGCTGGGCACCGTCCGCGCGGACCTGGTTCGGGTAGCCCTGGACCGAGGTCGGGACGGTCACCGAGGCGGTGGCCGACAGGGCGCTGGTGTTGCCCGCGCCGTCGGTGGCGGTCACGCGGTAGGTGTACGTCTGACCGCCCTTGACCGTGGTGTCGGTCCAGGAGGCCTGGGGACGCTCCCACTCCAGGGAGTCCGCGGCGACGGTGGCGATCGGCGTGGTCGAACCGTTGCGGTAGATGCGGTACGTCAGCTTGCTGTCGTCCGCGTCGTAGCTGGTGCGCCAGCGGACCTGGGCCTCGCCGGGCTTGACGCTGCCGGCGCTGGCCACCGGAGTGGTCGGGGCGCCGCGGTCGCCGGTGGAGGCGAAGCGGGTCAGGCCCCACTGGGTCTTGCCGTTGATGAGGGTGAACTCACCGCCGACCCACATGTACTTGACGTCGTTCTTCTCGGCCACGGCCATGACGCGCGGGCCGATGCCCTCGGTGCCGTCCATGCCGTCGTTGGCCGTGGGGTGCCAGCCGAGCTTGCCGGGGCTGCGCACGAAGCCGTCGACGGGCGCGGGGGCGGCACCTTCCCAGTTGGTCTTCTGGGCCAGGAGGAAGTTGCGCTTGCCGTCGGGGAACTCCTGCTCGGTGGTGCAGTTGTGCGCGTGCGAGGAGCTGTACAGGACGCCCTCGTACGGCAGCACGAACTGGGTCGCGCCGAGGCAGCGGTCGCGCCACTTCTCGTTGAAGTCGCTGAGGTTCAGGGCGATGCGGCCGTCGAAGACACCGCCGCCCGAACCCTCGTTGCCCGTGTAGAAGCCGCCGTTGTCGTCGGTGGCGATGTCCTTGACGACCGAGTTCGACGGGATGTTGGTGTAGGTCTTCTTGACCGCGCCCGTACCGGAGTCGACCACGGCGAGGGCGTGGCTGTTCTTGCCGTTGACGGTGAAGAAGTCGCCGCCGAGCAGCACGCTCTTGCCGTCGGGGGTGACCTCGACGGCGCGGCCCGGCTCGTCGACGTTGGCGACGAACGGCTTGAGCGCGCCGGAGCCGGCGTCGACTGCGGCGAACCGCTCGCGGGTCTGGCCCTCGACGGTGTTGAAGTCGCCACCCGCGTACAGGGTGTCGTCGGTGACGGCGAGCGCGCGCACGGTGGCGGGGAAGCTCGGGTGGAACGAGGCCTTGGGGGTGCAGCTCGCGATGTCGATCGCGGCGAGGCTTGACACCGGGGTGCCGTTGACCGCGCCGAAGGAACCGCCCGCGTAGAGGGTCTTCTTGTCCTTCGACACGACCAGCGTGCGCACCGTGGCGGTGCCCTCGCCGATGGTGAAGGCCAGCTTGCACGAGGTCGGGTTGCCGGTCGCGGCGTCGAGCGCGACGAAGTTCACGGCTTCCTGCTCGGCGCCGGCGGTGCCCTCGGGCGGGCGCACGGCGGAGAAGGTGCCACCGGCGAAAACGGTGCCGTTCGCCTGGGCCATCGCCCAGACCACGCCGTTCGTCTGCCAGGTGGGCAGTTCGTCGGCGGTGAACGCGACCGGAGGCGTGATGGCGGACGCCTCGGGCATCAGCACCAGGCCTATGCCCGTGCCGGCGCCGGCCAGTGACAGGACGAGGGCAGCAGTCAGCCCTCTGGATCTACGCATGAGCCCCCCAGGGCGAGTTGCCCGGTTTGATGGCTGGAACTATCCGAACAGCCATATGTATCTGCGCAGACTAGGGCTCACGAAGGGCCCGGTCACCTCGCTCGACCCATTGCTACCAACTTGGAATCAACAGGTTCCACTTGGACGGCGCGCACGACGGACATACGGCAGGTATGACCCGGTCGTACCTGGCGGACTGACCGGGACACGGCAAATCGTAGGCGAAATATATAAGGCGTCAGCGGTCGATGCGGACCGTCGCACCCGCCAGTTGGTCCTCGACCTGGCGGATGTCGGCGTCGACCATGATCCGGGCCAGGTCGGTGACCAGGACCGTCGGCTTCCAGCCGAGCAGCGACTCGGCCTTGGAGGCGTCGCCGATGAGCGCGTCGACCTCGCTGGGGCGCTCGTACTTGGGGTCGTAGCGCACGTGCTCGTTCCAGTCGAGGCCGGCGTGGCCGAAGGAGGCCTCGACGAACTCGCGGACGGTGGCGGCGACTCCGGTGGCGACCACGTAGTCGGTCGGCTCGTCCTGCTGGAGCATCCGCCACATGGCGTCCACGTACTCGGGGGCGTAGCCCCAGTCGCGGACGGCGTCGAGGTTGCCGAGGTAGAGCTTCTCCTGCAGGCCGGCCTTGATCCGGGCGACCGCGCGGGTGATCTTGCGGGTCACGAAGGTCTCGCCGCGGCGCGGGGACTCGTGGTTGAAGAGGATCCCGTTGACGGCGAACATGTC
Organism: Streptomyces sp. NPDC001717; assembly: GCF_042892775.1. Taxonomy (NCBI): domain Bacteria; kingdom Bacillati; phylum Actinomycetota; class Actinomycetes; order Kitasatosporales; family Streptomycetaceae; genus Streptomyces; species Streptomyces sp. NPDC001717. The sequence continues at coordinate 92,483 of NZ_JBIAUK010000012.1, forward strand.
GTACGCCTCGCGGTAGTTGACGGTGGTCCAGTACGCGAACACCTTCGCGGCGCCGTAGGGGCTACGGGGGTGGAACGGGGTCCCCTCGTTCTGCGGGGGCGGAGTCGCGCCGAACATCTCCGAGGAAGAGGCCTGGTAGATGCGGGTGTCGACACCGCTGGCCCGGATGGCCTCCAGGAGGCGCAGGGCGCCGAGGCCGGTCACGTCGCCCGTGTAGAGCGGGGCGTCGAAGGAGACGCGGACGTGCGACTGGGCGCCGAGGTTGTAGACCTCGTCGGGGCGTATCTCGCGGAGCAGGTTCACCAGGGCCACGCCGTCGGAGAGGTCCGCGTGGTGCAGGACGAACGAGCGGTTCGCCGTCTGCGGGTCCTGGTAGATGTGGTCGATGCGCTCCGTGTTGAAGCTGGAGGACCGCCGCACGAGCCCGTGCACCGTGTAGCCCTTGGAGAGCAACAGCTCGGAGAGGTACGACCCGTCCTGTCCGGTGACTCCGGTGATCAGTGCGGTCTTGCCCATGCGGTCCCCCTGGGGTGCGTTGCCGTGCTTTGCGGTCGGTCGTGTCCTGCGGGTTCCCGTGGCCCGGCGATCGCGCCCCCGCGCGACGCCCCCCGGACGCTGTCCGGAACCTGGACTGGATGCGTACCGTACACGCCCGTCCCGGTTCCGGCGGGGCCGGCCCACGCAACCCCCTTGCCGTCGGGGTCGGGTGCACGGCGCGGCGCCCCCGCAGGGCGTCGAACGCCGGTGCCCTGGGGGGCGGCCCCCCTTGGCACTCCCGCACCGTCGGGGTCGGGTGTGCGGCGGGGCGCCCCCGCAGGGCGTCGAACGCCGATGCCCTGGCGGGGCGGCCCCCCTTGGCACTCCCGCACCGTCGGGGTCGGGTGCGCGGTGGGGCGCCCCCGCAGGGCGTCGAACGAAACCCGCTCGTGTTGCCGGTGCCGCACCCCGTTCGACGCCCGAGGAGGTGCCCCGGCGCGCGCCCGGCCCCGACGGCCCACCCTGCGGCCCGCCCCGGCCAAGTGGGGTGCCGCTGCGCGGAGCCGTCCCCTACCCGCCCTTCCACCGTTCCCCGGGCTCCGCCCGGACCCGTCCTGGGGCTCCGCCCCAGACCCCGCGCCTCAAACGCCGGCGAGGCTGGAAAGGGCTCTGCCCCGGACAGGCAAGGCCCGGACCGGCAGGGCCCGGACCAGCAAGGTCCGGACAGGCAGGGCCCGGACCGGCAAGGCCCGGACCGGCAAGGTCCGGACTACCGCTGCCCCCGCGGGAGCGGACTGGCATGATCGGGCCCATGACAAGCACCCCTCTCCTGCCCCCGAACGCCCGTGTCTTCGTCGCGGGGCACCGCGGTCTCGTGGGGTCCGCGGTGGCCCGCCGGTTGACCGCCGACGGCCACGAGGTGCTCACCCGCGGCCGCGCCGAACTCGACCTGCGCGATGCCGCCGCGACCGGGGCGTACCTGAAGGACGTCCGCCCGGACGCCGTCGTACTGGCCGCCGCCAAGGTCGGCGGGATCATGGCCAACAGCACCTATCCGGTGCAGTTCCTGGAGGAGAACCTCCAGATCCAGCTCAGCGTCATCGCCGGCGCGCACGCCGCGGGCGTCGGGCGACTGCTGTTCCTCGGTTCGTCCTGCATCTACCCCAAGTTGGCCCCGCAGCCCATCCACGAGGACGCCCTGCTGACCGGCCCCCTGGAGCCGACCAACGAGGCCTACGCCCTCGCGAAGATCGCCGGCATCGTCCAGGTCCAGTCGTACCGCAAGCAGTACGGCGCCTCGTACATCTCGGCCATGCCCACGAACCTCTACGGCCCGGGCGACAACTTCGACCTCCAGACCTCGCACGTCCTGCCGGCCCTGATCCGCCGGTTCCACGAGGCCGCGGCCGAGGGGCGCGAGGAGGTCGCCCTGTGGGGATCCGGCACCCCGCGCCGGGAGTTCCTCCACGTGGACGACCTCGCCGCGGCCTGCGCGGTGCTGTTGGAGTCGTACGACGGCGACGAGCCCGTCAACATCGGCTGCGGCGAGGACCTGACCATCCGCGAACTCGCCGAGACCGTGGCCGAGGTGACCGGCTTCGGGGGCCGCCTCGCCTGGGACACCTCCAAGCCGGACGGAACCCCCCGCAAGCTGCTGGACGTCGGCCGCCTGACCTCGCTCGGCTGGAAGCCCGGCATCCCGCTGCGCGACGGCATCGCGGCCACCTACCGGTGGTGGCTGCGGGAGCAGGGCGACGGCAGCGGGCGGAACGGCTGATCCATCCCGGGTTCCCTCAGTACGCTCCGCGGCCGTCCACGACGGCGCGGAGCGTACGGCCCATCACGTCGACGTCACTGGTGAAGGACCAGTTGTCGACGTACTGGAGGTCGAGCTGGATCGTCTCGTCCCACGACAGGTCCGACCGTCCGCTGATCTGCCACAGCCCCGTCATCCCGGGGCGCACGGTGAGCCGGCGCAGCTCGACCTCGTCGTACTGCTCCACCTCCTCCGGCAGCGGCGGGCGCGGGCCGACCAGCGACATGTGACCCGTCAACACGTTGATCAGCTGAGGCAGTTCGTCCATCGAGGTGCGGCGCAGCAGCCTGCCCACCCGGGTCACCCGGGGGTCGCGGCGCATCTTGAACATCAGGCCGTCGTTCTCGTTGGACCCGGACAGCTCGGCCTTGCGCGCCTCGGCGTCCACGACCATCGTGCGGAACTTCCACATGGTGAACGGGACCCCGTCGCGGCCGATGCGCTCCTGCCGGTAGAAGGCCGGGCCGGGCGAGCCGAAGCGGATGGCGAGGACGATCGCGAGGAAGACCGGTGCGAGCAGCAGCAGCCCGCCCGCGGCGCCCGCCCGGTCCAGGGCGGACTTGAGCAGGGTCTGCACGCCCCGGCTGACCGGCGGCGCGACGCGCAGCACGGCGAGTCCGCCCGCGGACAGGGTCTCCAGCCTCTTGACGGAGACCTCCACGAGCCCCGGGAAGACGGCGAGTTCGAGTCCGGCGTCGTGCAGGGCCCAGGCGACGCGGCGCAGCCGCTCCCCCGCGATCCGCGCGCCCGGTGCGACCAGCACCAGGTCGACGCCCAGGCTGCGGACCGCTCCGAGGACGGCGGCGGAGTCGCCGCCCTGCGCCTTGGGCATGTCGGCGGCGAGCCGGGCGGCCTCGGGCACGCCGCTGCCGAGCGGGCCGTCGCCGACCGCCACCACGCCGACGACCACGTACGGGTGGTCGGTGCGCGAGGCGAGGTGCGCGATGACGTCCTCGGCGGCGTCGGGCTCGCCCACGACCAGGACACGACTGACGGCCTGGGCCTCGCGGCGGGCGGCCGAAAGGTGCCGGTAGGTCAGTTTGTGGTGGGCGACGGTGATGAGGAGGGCGGGCACCAGGGCGGCCAGTGCGGACAGCCTGGGCGTGTCCTCCTCGGTCACCACACGGGCCACGGCCAGCACGCCGATCAGAATCAGCCAGTCGTGCAGGACGGGCAGCACTCCGCGGGATTCTCCGAGCGCGCGGGCCGTGTAGCGCCGGCGCAGCGCCTGCACGCCGGTCCAGGCGAGCGCGGCGGCGACGGCGCAGTGGAAGGGTCGTACCTGCTGGGCCGCGTGGAAGACGAGGCCCACGGGTACGCCGGCCCCGAGGAAGTCGGCTACGAGGGCGGCGGGCAGGTACCAACGGGCCTTGTCGCCGAGGCTCCTTGCGGGCACCAGGGTGTCCCGGGCAGCCCTGGCCAACCTTTGCGCAGGAATATGGACATGCCTCATGGGCCCCCCTGGCACGTGGTCAATGACGGCGGCGACTGTCCACGGCTTCCCCAGGCAGCGGACGTCCGTCGCACCGAGAAACAGTACGACAAACGCCAGTAAGGCAAATGCCGTTTCGGGCAACGCGGTCTCCCGTTGCCCAAGTGTTAGCAAGCGGTACCTGGTGCTCCGATTACCGGACCCCGCAGCATGCACGCAAAAGTGAACAGTCCGGATACCGGATATGTCTCTTCGAACAACGAACCGTTTTTGGCCAATCATTTGACGCGGTCCTGACATTATGTGCTGCGGGTGGCACTCTTCGACCGTTCATCGCACCAGCCCTGATCTGCCCGGAGGCCCACCCAGCCGTCCGGAACCCCCCTTGCAGAAGGAGTCTGCGTTGAGGTCCACCCCCCAGAGGCGTGCCACTGCGGCCGGCGCGCTCGTTGCCGCGGCGGCCATGCTCGCCGTCGGCATCCAGGCCGGTACCGCATCCGCCGACGCCACCGCGTCGCAGGCCCGCACGGCCGCCCAGCCCAACCCGGGCGCGGCCCCCGCCAAACTCAGCGCTTCGGAGCGTGCGACGCTCCTGGCCGAGGCCAACTCGACCACGGCGCAGGCCGCGAAGGCCCTCGGTCTCGGCAGTGGCGAGAAGCTCGTCGTCCGTGACGTGGTCAAGGACGCGGACGGCACCACGCACACCACCTACGAGCGCACCTACGACGGCCTCCCGGTCCTCGGCGGTGACCTCACGGTCCACGCCAAGGGTGGCGTCACCAAGTCCGTCACCAAGGCGACCAACCACGAGATCAAGGTGGACACCTCCGCCACGGTCGCCCCCTCCGCCGCCGAGGGCCAGGCGATATCCGCCGCCAACGCCTCCGGCGCCAAGGAGGCCAAGGCCTCCAAGAGCGCCCGCAAGGTGGTCTGGGCCGCCGACGGCGCCCCGGTCCTCGCGTTCGAGACCGTCGTCGGCGGCCTCCAGCACGACGGCACCCCGAGCCAGCTCCACGTGATCACCGACGCCAAGACCGGCGCCAAGATCACCGAGTGGCAGGCGATCGAGACCGGCACCGGCAACACCATGTACAGCGGCCAGGTGACCCTCGGCTCCACGCAGTCGGGCAGCACCTACAACCTGACCGACGCCGGTCGCGGCGGCCACAAGACGTACAACCTGAACCACGGCACCTCGGGCACCGGCACCCTGTTCTCCGGTCCGGACGACATCTGGGGCAACAACCTCGCGTCCAACCTGGAGACGGCCGCCGCCGACGCCCACTACGGCGCCGCGGTCACGTGGGACTACTACAAGAACGTCCACGGCCGCAACGGTCTGCGCAACGACGGCGTCGCCCCGTACAGCCGCGTCCACTACGGCAACAACTACGTGAACGCCTTCTGGGACGACTCCTGCTTCTGCATGACCTACGGCGACGGTGACGGCAACGCCAAGCCGCTCACCTCCACGGACGTGGCCGCGCACGAGATGACCCACGGCCTGACCTCGGTCACCGGCAACATGACCTACAGCGGTGAGCCCGGCGGTCTGAACGAGGCCACGTCCGACATCATGGCGGCCGCGGTCGAGTTCTACGCCAACAACCCCACCGACGTCGGTGACTACCTCGTCGGCGAGAAGATCAACATCAACGGTGACGGCACCCCGCTGCGCTACATGGACAAGCCGAGCAAGGACGGCGCGTCCAAGGACTCGTGGTACTCGGGCATCGGTTCCATCGACGTCCACTACTCCTCGGGCCCGGCCAACCACTGGTACTACCTGGCCTCCGAGGGCTCGGGCGCCAAGGTCATCAACGGCGTGAGCTACGACTCGCCGACCGCCGACGGCCTCCCGGTCACCGGCATCGGCCGTGACGCCGCCTCGAAGATCTGGTTCCGCGCGCTGACCACCGGTCTGTTCAAGTCGAACACCAACTACGCGGCGGCCCGTACGGCCACCCTGCAGGCGGCGGCCGACCTGTACGGCGCCGGTTCGGCGACCTACAACAACACGGCCAACGCGTGGGCGGGCATCGGCGTCGGCGCGCGCATCGTGAACGGCGTCTCGGTCACCAACCCCGGTAACCAGAACACCATCACGGGCAGCGCCGTGAGCCTCCAGATCCAGGCCACCAGCACCAACGCCGGCGCGCTGACCTACTCGGCGACCGGTCTCCCGGCCGGCCTGTCGATCAACGCCTCGACCGGCCTGATCTCCGGTACGGCCAACACCGCGGGCACGTCCAACGTGAACGTGACGGTGAAGGACTCCGCGAACCAGACCGGTACGGCGGCGTTCACCTGGACGGTCGGCACCCAGCAGCAGACCGTGTTCGAGAACACCACGGACTACGCGATCAACGACAACTCCACCGTCGAGTCGCCGATCACCGTGAACCGCACCGGCAACGCGCCGAGCACCCTCAAGGTGGACGTCAACATCCTCCACACCTGGATCGGTGACCTGAAGGTCGACCTGGTCGCCCCCGACGGCAGCGTGTACAACCTGCACAACCGCACCGGCAGCAGCGCGGACAACATCATCAAGTCCTACACGGTCAACGCCTCCTCCGAGGTGGCCCAGGGCGTCTGGAAGCTGCGCGTCAACGACAACGCTTCGGCCGACACCGGCAAGATCGACAGCTGGAAGCTCACCTTCTGACCCCCACCGGGGCCGGATGAGCACCTGCTGAACCGCTGAACACGGGGCCGCCCGGGAGGAAACCTCCCCGGGCGGCCCTGTCCCATGGGGTCCGGTCCCATTGGGTCCTGTCCCATTGGGCCGTGGTCGCACGGGACCACCGCCCCTGACACCGGCCCGTGCGCGCCGACGGACGTGGTGCGCCGGATGGCGGCCGGGAGTCCGACGACAGGCGCTAGCGGCGCGGGTTCAGGAGCCCGCTGAAGCGGCGGAGGAGTTCCTCGCCGCCGCCGTTCCAGTCGCCCCGGCCTTCACCACCGCCGCCGTTCCAGTCCCAACGGCCGCCACCGTCACCGCCGCCGCCGTTCCAGTCGCCGCGGCCGTCGCCGTCGCCGCCACCGCCGCCGTTCCAGTGGTGGCCGTCACCACCCTCCCCGGTCGGCTTGAAGAAGACGGAGACGACGTCCACGTTGTGGGCCCGCTCTCCCGGGTCCAGCACCCGCTCCGCGTGGCCGTTGCAGCCGCGGTTGTCGAAGAGCACGGCCAGCGACTCGGTGTCGTTCCAGATCTCGATGGCGGGCTCGTCCCGGGAGGTGTGCGTCAGCACGTAGCAGGTGTCGTTCTCCCTGGGCCGGATCTGGCCCGTGCGCTCCACGCCGGCCTCGTCGAGGAACCGGTAGTGCAGTACGCCCAGGGTCTGCCCGTCGTGGCCGTCGTGGCCGTCGGCGACGGACGGGCCGGCAGTGGGCAGCACGAGCGCGACGGCGCCGGCGAGCACGGCGGCGGTGGTGCGAAGACGCATGGGGGAAGTCCGTTCCTCGGGTCCGCGGACACCGGTTCCGCCCGCATCTGCGGGCAGCGTAGGAGCGCGGGCCCCCGCCGAAACGGTTCATCGCCCCCGGGGCGTACGTGGTTCACCCGTGAGGCCGGGGGCCACCGGCACGGGCCGGTGGGCCGCGGGCCGCGGTGGGCCCTGCGGGCGGCCACATCCCCCACCCCGCCCCTTCCCGAAACCCGGGGCTCCGCCCCCGGACCCCCGCGCCTCAAACGCCGGCGAGGCTGGATGACCGGCCCCTCCCGCGTTTGAGGAGCGGGGTCGGGGGCGGAGCCCCAGGAGCCCGCGCCCCGGCGGGGTCAAGACCGGGTGACCGGGGCCTTCGCCGGGGCGGCCGCCGGAGCGGGGATCCTCGGAGGCGTCGCCGCAGGCGTACGGCGGAGCAGGAGGAACACCACCAGGGCGCCGGCCAGCCCCATCAGCGCCGAGGTGAGGAAGGTCCCGCGCAGCGCGCTCGCGAAGGCCTCGTCCACCAGAGCCGCCAGGGCGTCGCGGGCCCCGCCCGCAGGGGCGGCCGCGAGCAACTGCCCCGCCCCGCCGGAGGCGAGCGGCTCGGCCATCCCCCGGCCGCCCTCGCCGAGCCCCGACCGCAGCCCCGAGTGGAAGACCGCGCCGAGCACCGCGATGCCGAGGGCGGTGCCGAGCTGCCGCGCCGTGTTCAGGGCGCCGCCGGCCATCCCCGCCCGCGCCGGGGCCACGGCCCCCATGGCGGTGGCGGCCAGCGCCGGGGTCGCCGCGCCCACGCCGACCCCCGTCACGAGCAGCCCCGGGACCAGCGCCGCCCAGCCGTCTCCGGCGTCCAGCATCCAGGCCTGGAGCAGCGCGCCCACCCCGACCAGCAACAGCCCGCCACCTATGGTCAGCCTCGGCGAGACCCCGTGCAGCAGCCTCCCGGCCCCCGCGGCCACGACGAACCCGGCCGCGCTCATCGGCAGCAGCGCCAGCCCCGCACCGACCGGGCTCATCCCGCCGGCGGACTGGAGCCACACGGAGACGTACATCAGGTACGAGAACGCGGCGCCGGTCAGCAGCAGTCCGGCGGCCATGACCGCGACGAAGGTGGGGCTGCGGAAGAGCGAGAGGTCCAGCATCGGGTGGGAGCCGCGCAGTTCGACGAGGACGAAGACGGCGAAGGCGGCGGCGCCGAGCCCGAGCAGCCCGAGGGTGGTGGCGGAGGTCCAGCCGTTCTCGCCGCCCCGGATCACGGCGTACGTGACGGCCGCCGCGCCCGCGGTGAAGCCGGCCATCCCGGGCAGGTCCAGGCGCCGGGCGTGCGGGTCACGGGACTCGGCGACCGCGCGGAGGGTGACGTAGAGGGCCAGCGCGCAGACGGGCAGGTTGATGAAGAAGATCCAGCGCCAGCCGAAGTGCTCGGTGAGCAGCCCGCCGATGATCGGACCGGACGCGGCGGCGGCGCCGTTGGCCGCGCCCCACACCCCGAAGGCCACCCCGCGGTCGCGACCCTGGTAGGCGCCGCTGAGCAGGGCCATGGTGGTCGCGAACATGGCGGCTCCGCCGATGCCCTGGACGGCACGGAAGGCGATCAGCTCGGTCGGGCCGGTGGCCAGCCCGCAGGCGAGCGAGGCGGCGGCGAAGAGGGCGATCCCGCCGAGGTAGACCCGGCGGCGGCCGATCCGGTCGGCGAGCGAGCCGGCGCCGAGCAGCAGGGCGGCCAGCGCGAGGGCGTAGACGTCCATGACCCACTGGAGTCCGGCGAAACCTGTGTGCATGTCGGCGGCCATGTCCGGCAGGGCCACGGTCACGATCGTGACGTCGACCAGGAGCATGAAGGCCCCGAGGCAGACGGCCGTCAACGGCAGCCATTTGCGCATGGGAGTTCTCCTCGGAAGGGGAGGGGTGGAGGGTTTCCGGGGCGGTTCCCCGGGGACGCCACCCTGCCGGTGCCCCGCCCGCATCCCCCACTCGGGAACCCCGATCCGCCGGATTTCCGTCATCGCCGCCTCGGGGATGATGGAAACCGTGAACATCACGGAGAAGCAGTCGGCGGAGCCGGCGGAGCTGGACGCGCTCGACCGGTCCTTGGTCCAGGCCCTCTCGATCGACGGCCGGGCCCCCTTCAGCCGCCTCGCCGAGGTGCTGGAGGTGTCCGACCAGACCGTCGTACGGCGCTACCGGCGGCTGCGGACCTCCGGTCTGCTCCGGGTGGTCGGACTGCCGACGGGCAGCCGCGTCGGGCTGTTCGAGTCCTGGCTGCGGGTGCAGTGCGCCCCGGACGCGGCGCTCCCGGTGGCGGAGGCGCTCGCCCGACGCCCGGACATCGCCTGGGTGACCCTGAATTCGGGCGGCACCGAGGTCCACTGCATGACCCGGTCGCGTACCCGCAGGGACCGGGACGCCCTGCTGCTGGACAAGCTGCCGCGCACCCGCCGGGTGACCGGCATCAGCGCCCACACCATCCTGCGGAAGTTCTTCGGCGGCGACGACGCCTGGGTGGGCCTGGACGCACTGAGCCCCGACCGGATCGCCGCCCTGCGGCGGCCGCCGGCCGGACCGCCCCCCGCCGAGCGGTACGTCATGGACGAGACGGAGCTGGCCCTGCTCGCCGTGTTGAGGCGGGACGGCCGCGCCGGGTACGCGGAACTGGCGCGGGCCACCGGTCTGACGGAGTCCACCGCCCGGCGCAGGGTGGAACGGCTGCGGGACCTCGAAGCGATCTTCTTCGACGTGGAGTTCGTCCCCGCGCTCTTCGGCTACGAGGCGGAGGCGACCTTGGTCCTGACGGTCCCGCCGGCCCGGCTGGCGCAGGTGGGGGCCGCGCTGGCGGGTCACCGCGAGGTGGCCTTCGCGGCGGCCGTGACCGGGGCGGCCTCCCTGATGGCGGTGGTGGTGTGCCGGGACACCGACGCCCTGTACACGTACCTGACCGAGCGGATCGGCGCCGTGGACGGCGTGGGTCAGGTGGAGGTGATCCCGACCCTGCGCAGCGTCAAACGGGCCGGGATGCTCGTGGAGGGCGGACGGCTGGTGGACCCGCCGCCCGCCCCCTGAGCCGTCGCTCGGACCGCGGGCCGGGCTCAGCGCAGCAGTACGCCGCCTCCCGTGTCCGTGTCCACCGGCGAGGCGACCAGGCCCAGTTCGGCCGGGGTCGCCAGCAGCGGGTGCGCGGGCACGATCCGCACCGTGTAGCCGAAGGGACCCGTGCGGTCGAGGGCGAGCGGGCCCTCGTACACCCAGCGGCCCTCCATGTCGGGCCCGGCGGCCGGCTTGAGCGGGAAGCTCCGCCCGTCCCGGATCACGTCCTGCGGGTCCACCCGGCCCGCGAAGGCCTGTACCTCCACGTCCTCGGGGTTCAGCGCGTCCAGCGACACCTGCACGCGCAGGGTGAGGGTGGCCCCGAGCTCGGCGGTGCCGTTCACCGGAGCCGCGGCCAGCGCCTCCACGTGCTCGACGGCCACCCGGGGCCAGGCCGCCCGGACCCGCCCCTTCCACCAGGCCAGGTCGCGCGCCGCCTCGGGGGTCAGGGCCCGGTGGGCGCGTGCGGCCGGCGCGTAGAGCCGTTCCACGTACTCGCGCACCATCCGCCCCGCGAGCACCTTCGGTCCCAGTGAGACGAGGGTGCGCCGGACCATCTCGATCCACCGCACGGGGAGCCCGGTGCGGCCGACCCGGTCGTAGAAGCGGGGTGCGACCCGGCCCTCGATCAGCTCGTAGAGGGCGTTCGCCTCCAGGTGGTCGCGCCGGTCCTCGTCCGCGCCGAGCCCGTCGGCGGTCGGGATGGCCCAGCCGAAGTCCGGCTCGAACCACTCGTCCCACCAGCCGTCCAGCACGGACAGGTTGAGGCAGCCGTTCAGCGCGGCCTTCATCCCGCTCGTGCCACAGGCCTCCAGCGGCCGCAGGGGGTTGTTCAGCCAGACGTCGCAGCCCGGGTAGAGCTTCTGCGCCATCGCCATGCCGTAGTCGGGCAGGAAGACGATGCGGTGGCGCACCCGCGGGTCGTCCGCGAACCGCACCAGCTCCTGCACGAGCCGCTTCCCGCCGTCGTCCGCCGGGTGCGCCTTGCCCGCGACGACGATCTGTACCGGCCGGTCCGGGTCCAGCAGCAGCCTGCGCAGCCGCTCGGGGTCGCGCAGCATCAGCGTCAGGCGCTTGTACGAGGGCACGCGCCGGGCGAAGCCGATGGTGAGCACGTCCGGGTCGAGTACGGAATCCACCCAGCCCAGTTCGGCGTCGGCGGCGCCGCGCTGGCGCCAGGAGGCGCGCAGCCGGTCCCGCACCTCCTGCACGAGCTGCTCGCGCAGTACCCGTCGCAGGTCCCACACGTCCTGGTCGGGGATCTCGGCGACGGCGTCCCAGCGCCGGGAGCCGCCCACCGACAGGGCGTCCTCGGTGCGGCCCGCGCCGATCTGGCGGGCGCCGAGCCGGACCACCTCCGCGGCCACCCAGGTCGGGGCGTGCACCCCGTTGGTCACGGAGGTGATGGGCACGTCGGCCGGGTCGAAGCCGGGCCACAGCCCGGCGAACATCTCGCGGCTGACCGCGCCGTGCAGGGTGGACACCCCGTTGGCCCGCTGCGCCAGGCGCAGTCCCATCACCGCCATGTTGAACACCCCGGGATCGCCGCCGGGATAGCTCTCGGCCCCGAGTTCCAGGATCCGGTCGACCGGTACGCCGGCCAGTTCCCCTCCCTCCCCGAAGTGCCGGGCGACCAGGGACCGCTCGAAGCGGTCGATCCCGGCCGGGACGGGGGTGTGCGTGGTGAACACGGTCCCGGCGCGGACCGCCTCGACGGCGGCGTCGAAGCCGAGCCCCTGCTCCCGCTCCAGTTCCCTTATGCGCTCCAGCCCCAGGAACCCCGCGTGCCCCTCGTTGGTGTGGAACACCTCGGGATCGGGATGCCCGGTGATCGCGCAGTACGCGCGGACCGCGCGCACCCCGCCGATGCCGAGCAGCATCTCCTGGAGGAGCCGGTGGTCGCTGCCGCCGCCGTAGAGCCGGTCGGTCACCTCGCGGGCCGCGGCGTCGTTGTCCTCGACGTCGGAGTCCAGGAGCAGCAGCGGCACGCGGCCCACGCGGGCCTGCCAGACGTGCGCGTGCAGGGCACGTCCGCCGGGCAGGGTCAGGGACACCCGGGCGGGTGCCCCGTCCGCCTCCCGCAGCAGGGAGAGCGGCAGTTCGTTCGGGTCGAGCACGGGGTAGTGCTCCAGCTGCCAGCCGTCGCGGGAGAGCGACTGGCGGAAGTACCCGTGCCGGTAGAGGAGTCCCACTCCGATGAGCGGGACGCCGAGGTCGCTGGCGGCCTTCAGGTGGTCCCCGGCGAGGATGCCGAGGCCGCCGGAGTACTGGGGCAGGGCGGCGGTGATCCCGAACTCGGGCGAGAAATAGGCGATGGCCGCGGGCAGACCGCCCTCGGACTGCTGCCCCTGGTACCACCTCCCGCCGCCCACGTAGTCATCGAGATCGGCGGCGACGACGGCGAGCCGCCGCAGGAACCGCCGGTCGGCGGCCAGTTCGGCGAGGCGGGCGGCGGAGACGGATCCGAGCAGCCGGACGGGATCACCGCCGGCTGCCTGCCAGCCCTCGGGGTCGACGGATTGGAAGAGTTCACGGGTCTCGGCATGCCACGACCAGCGCAGGTTGCGCGCGAGGTCGGTGAGCGGCAGCAAGGTCTCCGGGAGGACGGGGCGCACGGTGAATCGACGGATAGCCTTCACGTGTTCCACCTTCGCAGGGGATTGCGGATCGGAGCGGCCGCACCACGCTGTGCACCCGCGCATCACCCCCGGAAGGCTAGCGAGGACGTTCCTTCCCGGCCATGGCGCCTCGTCGGCGGCCGAGCCCCTCCCCCGTGCCGCTGCCCCGTGCTCACCGCTGCGCGCGGCGTTCGCTCGGGCTGATCCCGTACGCCTCGCGGAAGGCGCGGCTGAAGACCGCCGGGTTGCCGAAGCCCCAGCGGGTGGCGATGGCGCCGATGGGGCGGCCGAGGAGTTCGGGGCGGACGAGGTCGGTGTGGCAGCGTTCCAGACGGCGGCGCCGGATGGAGGCGGCGACGGTGTCCTGCCGGTCCTGGAACATCCGGTGCAGCAGCCGTACCGAGATGTGGTGGCGGTCGGCGATGAGCTGAGGCGTCAGGCCGGGGTCGCCGAGGTTGTGGTCGATGAAGGAGTCGATCCGCTCCATCGGGATCCGGCCGCGCGTCTCGGCCGGCGGGGTGTCGCGGGTGTCGCCGCGCTCGGCGAGGACGGCGCCGAGCAGGTCGACGGCGACCCGGCCCAGCCGACTCCGCTCGGCGGGCCCGCATTCGGACGCGTGGGTCTCCAGCGAGGTCATGAATTCGGCCAGGATCGCGCCCATGCCGGTGTCGCCGGAGATCCGTCGCGTGACCTGTGCGGGTGTACGCGGCGCACGGAACGGGGTGCACTCGAAAGTGGACAACACGATTGCGGCCGGCTCGTCCGCCGACGGCACCGCGGTCGAGGACGTTTCCGACCACATCTTCCAGGACTCCCGCCCGCCACATCGATCACTCCCGCCCCTCGGGGTGACAGGTCATCCTCTCCCGCGCGCCGCCCACGGACACTGCGGCGGGACCGACTTGACTGAGCCTCGGCGGATGTCGACCCGGCTCTTGGTATCGACCGTGCCAGTACGTACGAGTAGTTAACCAAGCACCCGGATTGGGCGGGACGAGAGTGGGAAGGGCTCCCCGGGTACGCGCGACGCACAACACGGTGCACGCGCCGTACACGCACGGCGCACCCGCCCACCACCTCTCCCCGCCACCCGAGTGAACGCGGACAGGAGCGGCCATGCCCGCAGCCCAGCCGTCCCTTGAGCGGCTAGAAACAGAGCGAACAGAGCGTGCACTACCAGCCGTGATACCGGCTGGCCTGTTGTCACCGAGCCCTGCGAACTGCCCCCAGGTGATCCCATCATGATCGGTCGCATTCCCGTGCTGGACGTCCGCCCTGCCGTCGACTGCGGCGCCAGACCCGCCAAGGCGGTCGTGGACGAGGCCTTCGAGATTTCCGCCACCGTTTTCCGCGAGGGCCACGACGCCCTCGCCGCGCACGTCGTGCTCCGCGATCCGAGCGGACGGCTGCGGCCGCCCGTTCCGCTGCGGGAGCTCGCCCCCGGCACCGACCGGTGGGGTGCCAGGGTCCGCGCCGAGGTCGAGGGGAGGTGGACGTACACCGTCGAGGCGTGGAGCGACCCGTTGGCCACCTGGCGGGCGCACGCCGCGATCAAGATCCCCGCCGGGATCGACACCGGGCTGACCCTCCTGGAAGGTGCGGAGCTCTACACCCGGGCCGCCGCCAAGATCCCCAAGCGCGACGGACGCGAGGCGGTGCTGGCCGCCGCGGAGCTGATGCGCGACGACGAGGGCGATGTGGCCGCGCGCTACGCGGCCGCCCTCGACCCGGACGTGGCCGCCGCCCTCGCGAAGAAGCCGCTGCGCGAGCTGGTCACCGCCTCCAAGCCGCTGCCGCTGCTGATCGAGCGCAAGCGGGCCCTCTTCGGCTCCTGGTACGAGATGTTCCCGCGCTCCGAGGGAGCGGTGCTCGAACCCGGCGAGGCACCGGTCAGCGGCACCTTCCGGACCGCCGCCGAGCGGCTGCCCGCGATCGCCGCGATGGGCTTCGACGTGCTCTACCTGCCGCCGATCCACCCGATCGGGTCCACCTACCGCAAGGGGCCGAACAACACGCTCTCAGCGGGGTGTTGGGATCCGGGTGTGCCCTGGGCGATCGGTTCCACGGAGGGCGGGCACGACGCCGTCCACCCGGACCTGGGCACCATCGAGGACTTCGACGCCTTCGTCGCGCGCGCCCGCGAGCTGGGCCTGGAGATCGCCCTGGACTTCGCGCTCCAGTGCTCCCCCGACCACCCGTGGGTGGAGAAGCACCCGGAGTGGTTCCGCCACCGCGCCGACGGGACGATCGCGTACGCGGAGAACCCGCCGAAGAAGTACCAGGACATCTACCCGATCCACTTCGACACCGACATGGTCGGGATCGTCGAGGAGACCGTGCGGATCCTGCGGTACTGGATGGAGCACGGCGTCCGGATCTTCCGCGTCGACAATCCGCACACCAAGCCGGTGGTCTTCTGGCAGAAGGTGATCGCGGACATCAACAAGTCCGACCCGGACGTCATCTTCCTCGCGGAGGCCTTCACCCGGCCCGCGATGATGCGGGCGCTCGCCTCCATCGGCTTCCAGCAGTCGTACACGTACTTCACCTGGCGCAACACCAAGGCCGAGCTCACCGAGTACCTGACGGAGCTGGCCGACACCCCCTCCGCCTCGGTCATGCGGCCGAACTTCTTCGTCAACACCCCGGACATCCTCCACGAGTACCTCCAGAAGGGCGGCCGTCCCGCCTTCGAGGTGCGCGCGGTGCTCGCCGCCACGCTCTCCCCCAGCTGGGGGGTCTACGCCGGCTACGAGCTCTGCGAGAACGAGCCGGTGCGGGAGGGCAGCGAGGAGTACCTGAACTCCGAGAAGTACGAGCTGCGACCGCGCGACTGGGCCGCCGCCGACAGCGAGGGCCGCACCATCGCCCCGCTGATCACCTCCCTGAACCGGCTGCGCCGCCGGAACCCGGCCCTCCAGCAGCTGCGCGACATCCACTTCCATTCGACCGACAACGAACAGGTGATCGCCTATTCGAAGCACGCGGGCGCCAATTCCGTACTGGTGGTCGTCAACCTCGATCCGCACCACACCCAGGAGGCGACGGTCTCGTTGGACATGCCGGTACTCGGCCTCGACTGGCACGGGTCCCTCGCGGTGCGCGACGAGCTCACCGGCGAGACCTATCACTGGGGCAGGGCGAACTACGTACGCCTGGAACCGGGCCGCACGCCCGCGCACGTACTGGCCGCCCTGCGACCGTCCCCGCCCACCGGAGGGTCACCCACCACATGATGATCAACGATCCCGTCCCCGACACCTTCGAGGACACCCCCGCCAAGGACCGCGACCCCGACTGGTTCAAGCGGGCCGTCTTCTACGAGGTCCTCGTCCGCTCCTTCCACGACAGCAACGGCGACGGCGTGGGCGACCTCAAGGGGCTCACCGCCAAGCTGGACTACCTCCAGTGGCTCGGTGTCGACTGCCTGTGGCTGCCGCCGTTCTTCGCCTCGCCCCTGCGCGACGGGGGCTACGACGTCGCCGACTACACCTCCGTACTGCCCGAGTTCGGTGACCTCGCCGACTTCGTCGAGTTCGTGGACGCCGCCCACCAGCGCGGCATGCGGGTGATCATCGACTTCGTCATGAACCACACGAGCGACCAGCACGAGTGGTTCCAGCAGTCCCGCAAGGACCCGGACGGCCCCTACGGCGACTACTACATGTGGGCCGACAACGACAAGCAGTACCAGGACGCCCGCATCATCTTCGTCGACACCGAGACGTCGAACTGGACGTACGACCCGGTGCGCAAGCAGTACTACTGGCACCGCTTCTTCTCCCACCAGCCGGACCTCAACTACGAGAACCCGGCCGTGGTGGAGGAGATCGTCTCGGCGCTCCGCTTCTGGCTGGACCTCGGCATCGACGGCTTCCGCCTCGACGCCGTGCCCTACCTGTACGCGGAGGAGGGCACCAACTGCGAGAACCTCCCGCGCACCCACCAGCTCCTCAAGCGGGTCCGCGCCGAGATCGACGCGCACTACCCGGACACGGTGCTGCTCGCCGAGGCCAACCAGTGGCCCGAGGACGTCGTCGACTACTTCGGCGACTTCGCGAAGGGCGGGGACGAATGCCACATGGCCTTCCACTTCCCCGTCATGCCGCGCATCTTCATGGCGGTGCGCAGGGAGTCCCGCTACCCCGTATCCGAAATCCTGGCCAAGACCCCGGAGATCCCGGACCGCTGCCAGTGGGGCATCTTCCTGCGCAACCACGACGAGCTCACCCTCGAAATGGTCACGGACGAAGAGCGCGACTACATGTACGCCGAGTACGCCAAGGACCCGCGGATGCGGGCCAACATCGGCATCCGGCGCCGGCTCGCCCCGCTCCTGGACAACGACCGCAAGCAGATGGAGCTGTTCACGGCCCTGCTGCTGTCCCTGCCCGGCTCGCCCGTCCTCTACTACGGCGACGAGATCGGCATGGGCGACAACATCTGGCTGGGCGACCGCGACGGCGTCCGCACGCCGATGCAGTGGACCCCGGACCGCAACGCCGGTTTCTCCTCGTGCGATCCGGGCAGGCTGAACCTGCCGGTCATCATGGACCCCGTCTACGGCTACCGGGTCACCAACGTCGAGGCGGCGATGTCCTCGCCCGCTTCGCTGCTGCACTGGACCCGCCGGCTGATCGAGGTCCGCAAGGCCAACCCGGCCTTCGGACTCGGCTCGTACACCGAACTGCCCTCGTCCAACCCGGCGGTGCTCGCGTTCCTGCGCGAGTTCGGGGACGACCTGGTGCTGTGCGTGCACAACTTCTCCCGCTTCGCGCAGCCCACCGAGCTGGATCTGCGGTCGTTCAACGGGCGGGTTCCGGTGGAGCTCACGGGTGACGTGCGCTTCCCGCCGATCGGCGAGTGGCCGTACCTGCTGACGTTGGCGGGGCACGGCTTCTACTGGTTCCGGCTACGCAAGGAACAGCGCGGCGAGCAGCGCGCCGAGTAGGGCCCGGTACGGGGCGGGCGGCTCGGATGGGTCAATCGCCCGCCCCTGTACGGATCATCCTGATCCGACACCCCCACATACCGGAGAAGCAACTGCCGCACATCCGGGACACTCTGCGCATTCTGTGACGGCCCGGGGAAAGGACGCGACGCCATGTCGGAGGCTGCATCCGCCCGGAACCGGCTGACTGCCGACCGGGCCGCCGGGATCGGCCCGCTGGAACCGATGCTGAGGGCCTGGCTGCCCGCGCAACGCTGGTTCGCGGGCAAGGGCCGCACCATCACCAGGCTGAGGGCCGTCTCGGCGGCCGAACTGCTGCCGCCGGGATCCACCCCCGGACTGCTGCACCTGCTGCTCGACGTCGACGGGGACTGCTACCAGCTCCTCCTGGGCATCCGCCCGTCGCCGCTCCCGCCCGCCCTCGCGCCCGCCTTGATCGGGCACGCCGAGGACGGGCCGTACCGGGGCAGGGCGGTGTACGAGGCGCTGGGCGACCCCCGGCTCGCGGCGATGCTGCTGGAACGCCTTCGCTCCCCCGGCACGCTCGGGCCGCTCGGCTTCGACCGGGATCCGGACGCTCCGATCCCCGCGGGGCTCGTGCCCCGGCCGCTGTCCGGCGAGCAGACCAATTCCTCGCTGATCTACGGGGATTCGTACATCCTGAAGGTGTTCCGCCGGGTCGGCCCCGGGGTCAACCCCGACCTGGAACTGCCCCGGGCACTGGCCGCCGCCGGCTGCACCCGGGTCCCGGCGCCCGTCGCCTGGTACGAGGCCGAGCTGCCCGGGGGCGAGCCGCTGACCCTGGGCGTGCTCCAGCCGTACCTGCGCGGCTCGGACGACGGCTGGCAGCTGGCGCTGCGCCGGCTCGGCGCGGGGGCCGACTTCACCTCCGAGGCGTACGCGCTCGGCCGGGCAACCGCCGAGGTGCACAGCGCGCTCGCCTCGGCCCTGCCCACCCTCGCCCTGGGCCCGGAGCAGACGGCCCGACTGGCCGCCGGGATGACGGCGCGGTTGGCGGCCACCGCCCGGGAGGTGCCGGCGCTGCGGCCCTACGAGGCCGGGCTGCGGGGCGCCTTCGACGCACTGGCCGCCTCCCGCGGCACCGGGGTCTCCGCCCAGCGCATCCACGGGGACCTGCACCTGGGCCAGACCCTGCGCACCGCCGACGGCGGCTGGGCGCTGATCGACTTCGAGGGCGAGCCGGCCCGGCCGCTGGCGGACCGCCGCCGCCCCGAACCGGCCGTCCGCGACATCGCGGGGATACTGCGTTCCTTCGACTACGCGGCCCGCTCGCACCGGCCCTTCGCCCCGGCCTGGGCGGACGACTGCCGGGCCGCCTTCTGCGAGGGCTACGCCCGCACCACCGGCCGCGACCCGCGCGAGGACCCGGTCCTGCTGCGCGCGTACGAGACCGACAAGGCGGTGTACGAGGCCCGCTACGAGTCCCGGCACCGCCCCGACTGGCTGCACGTCCCGATGGCCGCGATCCGCCGGCTGTCGGAGCCGCAGCGCCCCGCCCACCGCATGCCCCCGCCCACCCCGGGCACCACCCCCCACCCGAAGCCCCCGAGGAGGCCGCTCGCGTGAGCGCCGCACGACAGCCGTCACCGACCGTCCGCGACGAAGCCGCAGCACCCGTACCGGCGGCGGCGCCGGCGAAGAAGGCCCGCGCACCGCGGGCCCGCCGCGCCGCCCCGCCCCGCGGGATCCGGCCGGCGCCCGCGCTCGGCGGGGAGGAACGGGCCCGGCTCCTGGAGGGCCGCCACCACGATCCGCACTCCGTGCTCGGCGCCCGTACCCAGCGGGGCGGGGTGGCCTTCCGCGTGCTGCGCCCGTACGCCAAGACGGTGACCATCGTCGCCAAGGGGCTGCGCACCGAACTCCTCGACGAGGGCGACGGGCTGTTCTCCGGGCTGCTGCCGCTCACCGGGGTGCCGGACTACCGGCTGCTGGTCACCTACGACAGCGACGAGATCGAGGTGCACGACCCCTACCGGTTCCTGCCCGCCCTCGGAGAGCTGGACCTGCACCTGATCGGCGAGGGCCGGCACGAGGAGCTGTGGAAGGCGCTCGGCTCCGAGCCGATGGAGCACCAGGGCGTCGCCGGGACCCGGTTCACGGTGTGGGCGCCGAACGCCCAGGGCGTGAGGGTCACCGGGAACTTCTCGTACTGGGACTCCGTCGCCTACCCGATGCGTTCGCTGGGTTCCTCGGGGGTGTGGGAGCTGTTCCTGCCGGGCGTGGGCGCCGGTGCGCTGTACAAGTACGACATCGCGCGCCCCGACGGGAGCCACACCCTGCGCGCCGACCCGATGGCCCGGTCGGCGGAGGTGCCCCCGGCGAACGCCTCGGTGGTGACCTCCTCCCGGTACGTGTGGCAGGACGCGGAGTGGATGGCGACGCGCGGCGACCGGCCCGCCCACCAGGCGCCGTTCTCCGTCTACGAGCTGCACCTGCCGTCCTGGCGGCCGGGGCTGAGCTACCGGCAGCTGGCGGAGCAGCTCCCCGTGTACGTGAAGGAGCTGGGCTTCACTCACGTGGAGTTCATGCCGGTCGCCGAGCACCCCTTCGGCGGTTCGTGGGGCTACCAGGTCACCGGCTTCTACGCGCCGACCTCGCGGATGGGGACGCCGGACGACTTCCGCTCCCTGGTGGACGCGCTGCACCGGGCGGGGATCGGGGTGATCGTCGACTGGGTGCCGGCGCACTTCCCGCGCGACGAGTGGGCGCTCGCGGAGTTCGACGGGCGGCCGCTGTACGAGCACCAGGACCCGCGCCGGGCGGCGCACCCGGACTGGGGGACGCTGGAGTTCGACTACGGCCGCAAGGAGGTCCGCAACTTCCTCGTCGCCAACGCCGTGTACTGGTGCGAGGAGTTCCACGTCGACGGGCTGCGCGTGGACGCGGTGGCCTCGATGCTCTACCTCGACTACTCGCGCGGCGAGGGCGAGTGGGCGCCGAACGAGCACGGCGGGCGGGAGAACCTGGACGCGGTGGCGCTGCTCCAGGAGATGAACGCGACCGTGTACCGGCGCTGCCCGGGCGTGGTGACGATCGCGGAGGAGTCCACGGCGTGGGACGGGGTCACCCGGCCGACGGACTCGGGCGGGCTGGGCTTCGGCCTGAAGTGGAACATGGGCTGGATGCACGACACGCTGCGCTACATGTCGAAGGAGTCGGTGCACCGCAAGTACCACCACCACGACATGACCTTCGGGATGATCTACGCCTTCAGCGAGAACTACGTGCTGCCGATCTCGCACGACGAGGTGGTGCACGGCAAGGGGTCGCTGGTGTCGAAGATGCCCGGGGAGGACTGGTGGCAGAAGCGGGCCGCGCACCGGGCGTACCTGGGCTTCATGTGGGCCCACCCGGGCAAGCAGCTGCTCTTCATGGGGCAGGAGTTCGCGCAGGGGTCGGAGTGGTCGGAGGTGTACGGGCCGGACTGGTGGGTGCTGGACGACTCGTACGCGGCGGCCGGTGACCACCGGGGCGTACGGAGCCTGGTGCGCGACCTGAACCGCACGTACACGGCGTCGCCCGCCCTGTGGGAGCGGGACACCGTGCCGGAGGGCTTCGGCTGGGTGGAGGCCGACGCGGCGGAGGACAACGTGTTCGCCTTCCTGCGGTACGCGCAGGACGGCTCGCAGCTGCTGGCGGTGTCGAACTTCTCCCCGGTGGTCCGGCACGGGTACCGGATCGGCGTCCCGGAGGAGGTGCCGCAGTGGCGGGAGGTGCTCAACACCGACCACGAGCTCTACGGCGGCAGCGGCGTCCACCACGCGCGGCCGCTGCGGCCCGAGCCGGTGCCGGCGCAGGGTCGGCCGGCGAGCCTGCGCCTGACGCTCCCGCCGCTGGCGACGATCTGGCTCAGGCCGTAAGGGCCTTCGCCATCTCCCCCTCCAGCTCCTGGAGCAGCTTGCGCTTGGCGCGCAGGCCGACCATCTGCTGGACGGGCTCGCCGTCACGGAAGACGAGCAGGGTCGGCATGGACAGCACCCCGTACCGCGCGACGGTCGCGGGGTTGCCGTCCACGTCGAGCTGCACGACCTTGAGCCGGTCGGCCTCCTCGGCGGCGACGGCGGACAGGACGGGCGCGAGCTGGCGGCACGGCGGGCACCAGTCCGCGGTGAACTCCACGAGGACGGGTCGTCCCCGCTCGGCGAGGACCTCGGCCTCGAAGTCCTCGTCGGTCACCTCGGGTACACCGTGGGCTCGGATCATGTCGTTTCCCCTCTCGGTCGCGGGCTCTTCAGCCCGTCATCTCGCAGCGCGGAACGGCGGACTCCCCGGCGGCCTCCTCGGCCTCGGCCAGCTGCCGCGCGACCTGCTCGCGTACGTCGGCCAGCTGCCCGATCAGCGCGTCCATCTCGGCGAGCTTGCGCCGGTAGACGGCGAGCGAGGCCGGGCAGGAGTCCCCGGCGGGGTGCCCGGCCCGCAGGCAGTCCACGAACGGGCGGGTCTCCTCCAGCTCGAAGCCGAAGTCCTGGAGCATGCGGATCTGGCGCAGCAGGCGCAGGTCGTCCTCGTCGTAGGTGCGGTACCCGTTGCCGGTCCGCCGCGCGGTCAGCAGTCCGCGCGATTCGTAGTACCTCAGGGCCCGCGTGCTGGTTCCGGCCCGCTCCGCCAGTTCGCCGATTCGCATGCCCCGACGCTATTCCTTGACGTCGGCGTCATGGCAAGAAAGTGCCGCGGGGGAAAAGCAACGGCGATTCACCTGTGAGGAGGATGTGATGACTCTTGCGCCCGGCCGCTCCACCTGGAACCGTATGCGGAAGTGGATCTTCAAGTGTCCCGATTACCGGACAGTCGCCTCACAGACCGCCACCAGCCCGTAACTCCGTAGGACATTCCTACGAGTTATGGGCTTGTTTGTTTGGTCTGTAGGCGCCGCGCCTTGGCCACTTCTACGGTTGCCGTGTGCAATCCAGCCCACCATTCAATGCCCCCGCCGCGCGCCGCCTGCGCGCGGCCCTGGGCATGGCACCCGGCCACGTCGCCTACGGCCTTCACGCCCAGTACGGACTCGTCGTCGCGCCCGAGACGGTGATGGCCTGGGAGCGTGGCGAGATATCGCCCACGTCCGCCGAGCTCACCGCGCTCGCGGGCGTCCTGTGGTGTTCGCCCGGGGAGCTGCTCGCCGAGCCGGTCACCCTGCGGGAACACCGTATCGCCCGAGGGTTGGCCCCCGAGGAGCTGGCCCGGCGGATCGGGGTGGAACCGGGCTCCTACCAGAAGATGGAGGACTCCGGACGCTGGAAGGGCAACGAGCGCCAGTCCGCCGCGCTGGCGACGGTGCTGGGGCTGACACTGGCCCAGTTCCTGACCGCCACCGGCAGGAACGAGGAGCTCGCCGACGCCCTGCGCAGTGCGGTGACCACCCGCTGGCAGGCGTACGTGAAGCCGCTGGGCAAGCTGCTGCCGATCCCCCGGGGCCACCTGGAGCGGGTGCTGGAGCAGCTGCACGCCGAGTACCAGTCGCGGATGGTGGCGACGCTCAGCTGGGGCAGCGGGGGCGACGCGGCGAACGGGGACGCGGGCCGGGAGTTCCTCGCCGACATCGTGGACCGCTTCTGGAGCCTCGCCGGCGGTGCGGCCTAGTGTTCCGGTCAGAGCACTAGAGCACATCCGGTCCTGTGCGAACGGCCCCGGGCCGTCCCGGAGGGGGACGGAACCGGGGCCGTTCGGCCGCCGAAGTGGGGTCGGAAGTCCCGAGCTCGCGGCGAAGGACCCTGGGGAGCCGGAGGTCTCAGAAGACCGATTCGGCCTCGTACATGCGGCTCTCGGGGACCGTCTTGAGTTCGGTGACCGCGGAGGCCAGCGGGGCCATCACGATGTCGGTGCCGCGCAGGGCGGTCATGTTGCCGTACTCGCCGCGGTGGACGGCCTCGACGGCGTGCCAGCCGAAGCGGGTCGCGAGCACGCGGTCGTACGCGGTGGGGGTCCCGCCGCGCTGGACGTGGCCGAGGATGACCGGGCGGGCCTCCTTGCCCAGGCGGTGCTCCAGCTCGATGGCGAGGCGGTTGCCGATGCCGGCGAAGCGCTCGTGACCGTACTGGTCGATGGCGCCCTTCTCGTACGGCATGCTGCCCTCGGCGGGGTGCGCGCCCTCGGCCACGCAGATGACGGCGAACTTCTTGCCTCGGGAGAACCGTTCCTCCACCATCTTCACCAGGGCGTCCACCTCGAAGGGGCGCTCCGGCAGACAGATCCCGTGGGCGCCGCCGGCCATGCCGGACTCCAGGGCGATCCATCCCGCGTGGCGGCCCATGACCTCGACGACCATCACGCGCTGGTGCGATTCGGCGGTGGTCTTCAGGCGGTCGATGGCCTCGGTGGCGACCATGACGGCGGTGTCGAACCCGAAGGTGCGGTCGGTGGAGGAGATGTCGTTGTCGATGGTCTTCGGCACGCCGACCACCGGCATTCCGGCGTCCGACAGCATCCGGGCGGCGGTCAGGGTGCCCTCGCCGCCGATCGGGATGAGCGCGTCGATGCCGTACCGCTTCGCCAGTTCGTGCGCGTTCTCGGCGGCTTCGTGCAGCCGTGCGCGCTCCATGCGGGCCGAGCCGAGGATGGTGCCGCCTCGGGCGAGAATGCCACTGACGGCATTGATGTCGAGGGGGCGGTAGTGGCCGTCGAGGAGGCCCTTGAACCCGTCCTCGAAGCCGATGACCTCGTCGCCGTGACCGACCAGGGCCCGGTGTACGACCGATCGGATGACAGCGTTGAGGCCCGGACAGTCGCCGCCCGCGGTGAGAACTCCGATACGCATCGTGCTGTGTCTCCTGCTCCTGGTCGTCCGACCGGGCGCGTGCGGGCGACCGGTCGGCCGTAGATATGAAGGGCGTATTGGTGAAGCGTGTCCGATTGTTCCACGGGCCCGGGGTGGGGCGCGCTTCCGGCTGCTCCGCCCAGAAGGCCTTTCGACCCCCCTGACAGGCCCGTTTTCCGGCGGGCGTCCCATCCGGCCGCAGCGGTATCGTCAAAAGGGCAAGCCCCTACCAATCGGGTCAATCAGGTCCACCATGGAACGGAGATTCACGCGTGACGCGCAGCGTGTACGTGACCGGCATCGAGCGGGGGGACGGCCGTCAGGTCGTCGAACTGGGGATCATGGAGATCCTGACCCGGCAGACGGGACGCGTGGGCGTCTACCGTCCACTGCTCCACGACGGACCCGACCGTCTCTTCGAGCTCCTGAAGGCCCGCTACCGGATAGACCAGGACTCGGCGACGGCCTACGGGATGGAGTACCAGGAGGCCTCGGCGATCCTGGCGGAGAAGGGCACCGACGAGCTGGTCTCGCAGCTGGTCGACCGCTACCACCGGCTGGCCCGCGACTACGAGGTCATGCTCGTCCTCGGTACGGACTACGCCGAGACCAACCTCCCCGACGAACTCGCCCTCAACGCCCGCCTGGCCAACGAGCTGGGCGCGGTGGTCGTTCCCGTGGTGGGCGGCACCAAGCACTCCGCCGACGCCGTGCGCGCCGAGGCCCGCAACGCCTACCGCGCCTACGAGAGCCTGGGCTGCCACGTCGTCGCGATGGTGGTCAACCGGGTGGCCCCCGAGGACCGCGACGTCATAGCCGAGCGTCTTGCCGCCCGGCTCCCCGTGCCCTGCTACGTGCTGCCGGACGACAAGTCGCTGTCCGCGCCGACCGTCGCCCAGATCACCCGGGCGCTCGGCGGCGAGGTGCTGCTCGGCGACGAGGCCGGGCTGGCGCGCGACGCGCTGGACTTCGTCTTCGGCGGCGCCATGCTGCCGAACTTCCTGAACGCGTTGACCCCCGGCTGCCTGGTCGTCACCCCCGGGGACCGTTCGGACCTGGTCGTGGGCGCGCTGGCCGCGCACACGTCGGGCACCCCGCCGATCGCCGGTGTGCTGCTGACCCTCAACGAGCGCCCGACGCAGGACATCCTGACGCTGGCCTCGAAGCTCGCGCCGGGCACCCCCGTGGTCTCGGTGGCCGGCAACAGCTTCCCGACCGCCGCCGAACTCTTCTCCCTGCAGAGCCGGTTGAACTCGGCGACCCCGCGCAAGCTGGAGACGGCGCTCGGTCTGTTCGAGCGTCACGTGGACACCCAGGAGCTGCGCGACCTGCTGTCGGTGGCCCGTTCGGAGCGCATCACCCCGATGATGTTCGAGCACGGGCTGCTGGAACGGGCCCGCTCCGAGCGGCGCCGCGTGGTGCTGCCCGAGGGCACCGAGGAGCGCGTGCTGCGCGCCGCGGACGTGGTGCTGCGCCGCGGGGTCTGCGACCTGACCCTGCTGGGCGAGGAGCAGGCGATCCTGAAGAAGGCCGCCGATCTGGGCATCGACATCTCGGGCGCGCAGCTGATCGACCCGGCGACGTCCCCGCTGCGGGAACGGTTCTCCGAGTACTACGCCAAGGCCCGCGCCCACAAGGGCATGACGGTCGAGCTGGCCAACGACGTGGTCACCGATGTGAACTACTTCGGCACGCTGATGGTCCAGGAGGGCCTGGCCGACGGTATGGTCTCCGGCTCGGTGCACTCCACCGCGGCGACCATCCGCCCGGCCTTCGAGATCATCAAGACGAAGCCGGAGGCGTCGATCGTCTCCTCGGTCTTCTTCATGTGCCTGGCCGACAGGGTCCTGGTCTACGGGGACTGCGCGGTCAATCCCGACCCGAACGCCGAGCAGCTGGCGGACATCGCCGTCCAGTCGGCCGCCACCGCGGCCGCCTTCGGCGTCGAGCCCCGGATCGCGATGCTGTCGTACTCGACGGGCACCTCGGGTTCGGGCGCCGACGTGGACAAGGTCCGCAAGGCCACGGAGATCGTCCGCGAGCAGCGCCCCGACCTGGCGGTCGAGGGCCCGATCCAGTACGACGCGGCCGTGGAGCCCTCCGTCGCGGCGACCAAGCTGCCCGAGTCCGACGTGGCCGGCCGGGCGACGGTGCTGATCTTCCCCGACCTCAACACGGGCAACAACACGTACAAGGCCGTGCAGCGTTCGGCCGGTGCCGTCGCGGTCGGCCCCGTCCTCCAGGGCCTGCGCAAGCCCGTCAACGACCTCTCGCGCGGGGCCCTCGTCCAGGACATCGTCACCACCGTGGCGATCACCGCGATCCAGGCGCAGTCCCATCCGCTGCCGCAGGCCCAGTAGTCCTCCACCGCACTCGAAGGAAAGACCCCTCACCGTGACCGCATCGCGCGTACTCGTCCTCAACTCCGGCTCCTCGTCGGTCAAGTACCAGCTCCTCGACATGGCGGACTCCTCCCGTCTCGCGGCCGGCCTGGTGGAGCGCATCGGCGAGGAGACCTCCAGGCTGGTCCACGAGCCGCTCATCGGAAGCGGCGCCGCGGGCGGGCGGCGGGAGCGGCTCGGCCCCATCGCCGACCACGGGGCGGCGCTGCGGGCCGTCGCGGCCGAACTGGCCGCCGACGGGATGGGCCTGGACTCCCCCGAACTGGCCGCGGTGGGGCACCGGGTGGTGCACGGCGGCACGCGGTTCACGCAGCCGACCGTGATCGACGACGAGGTGCTGGCGGAGATCCGGAGCCTGATCCCGCTCGCGCCGCTGCACAACCCGGCGAACGTGACGGGCATCGAGGTGGCGCGCTCGCTGCGCGCGGACATCCCGCAGGTGGCCGTCTTCGACACCGCCTTCCACTCGACGATGCCGGAGTACGCGGCCCGGTACGCGATCGACGCCGCGACGGCCGACAAGTACTCCATCCGGCGGTACGGGTTCCACGGAACCTCGCACGCCTACGTGTCGCGGGCGACGGCGGCGCTGCTCGGCAAGGCGCCCTCGGACGTGAACGTGATCGTGCTGCACCTGGGCAACGGCGCCTCGGCCTCGGCCGTGCGCGGCGGGGTCTGCGTGGAGACCTCCATGGGGATGACCCCGCTGGAGGGTCTGGTCATGGGGACCCGCTCGGGCGACCTCGACCCTGCGGTCGTCTTCCACCTGGCCCGGGTGGGGGGCCTCTCGGTGGATGAGATCGATTCGCTCCTGAACAAGAAGAGCGGTCTGCTGGGCCTGTGCGGCGACAACGACATGCGCGAGGTTCAGCGGAGGGCGGAGGAGGGCGACTCCTCGGCGCAGCTCGCGCTGGCCTCGTACGTGCACCGGCTGAAGAAGTACATCGGCGCCTACTCGGCGGTGCTGGGCCGGGTGGACGCCGTCACCTTCACGGCCGGGGTCGGGGAGAACGCCTCCTGGATCCGGGAGGCCACCGTGGAGGGTCTGGCCGAGCTGGGCCTGGCGCTGGACCTGGAGGCCAACGCGGTGCGCTCCCCCGAGCCGCGGCTGGTCTCGGCGGAGTACGCCCGGGTGGCCGTGGCCGTGGTCCCGACCGATGAGGAACTGGAGATCGCCTCCCAGGCGTACGCGCTGGTTACTCGGTAGTCACTTGGAGTTTCCGCCAGACGGAATATTCCGCTACGAAACAAACGGATAGGATCCGCTTCATGCGCCGTTCCAAAATCGTCTGCACGCTGGGCCCCGCCGTCGACTCGTATGAGCAGCTGAAAGCGCTCATCGAGGCAGGTATGAACGTGGCCCGATTCAACTTCAGCCACGGGTCCCAGGCAGAACACCAGGAGCGGTACGACCGCGTCCGGAAGGTCTCCGAGGACACCGGGCGCGCCGTCGGCGTCCTCGCCGACCTCCAGGGTCCGAAGATCCGTCTGGAGACCTTCGCCGAGGGTCCCGTCGAGCTGGTGCGCGGTGACGAGTTCACCATCACCACCGAGGACGTCCCGGGTGACAAGTCCATCTGCGGCACCACCTACAAGGGCCTCCCGGGCGACGTCGCCAAGGGTGACCAGATCCTGATCAACGACGGCAACGTCGAGCTGCGGGTGACCGAGGTCGACGGCCCGCGGGTGCGGACCATCGTCATCGAGGGCGGTGTCATCTCGGACCACAAGGGCATCAACCTGCCGGGTGCCGCGGTCAACGTCCCCGCCCTGTCGGAGAAGGACGTCGACGACCTCCGCTTCGCCCTGCGGATGGGCTGCGACATGGTCGCCCTGTCCTTCGTCCGCGACGCCAACGACGTCAAGGACGTCCACAAGGTCATGGACGAGGAGGGCCGCCGGGTCCCCGTCATCGCCAAGGTGGAGAAGCCCCAGGCCGTCGAGAACATGGAGGCCGTCGTCGCGGCCTTCGACGCGGTCATGGTGGCCCGTGGCGACCTGGCCGTCGAGTACCCGCTCGAGAAGGTTCCGATGGTCCAGAAGCGGCTCATCGAGATGTGCCGCCGCAACGCCAAGCCGGTGATCGTCGCGACCCAGATGATGGAGTCGATGATCACCAACTCGCGGCCGACCCGCGCCGAGGCCTCCGACGTCGCCAACGCGATCCTCGACGGTGCCGACGCGGTCATGCTGTCCGCCGAGTCCTCGGTCGGCGCCTACCCGATCGAGACCGTCAAGACGATGTCGAAGATCGTCGCGGCGGCCGAGGAGGAGCTCCTGTCCAAGGGCCTGCAGCCGCTGGTCCCGGGCAAGAAGCCCCGCACCCAGGGCGGCTCCGTCGCCCGCGCGGCCTGCGAGATCGCGGAGTTCCTCGACGGCAAGGCGCTCATCGCCTTCACCCAGTCCGGTGACACGGCCCGCCGCCTGTCGCGCTACCGCGCCACGCAGCCGATCCTGGCCTTCACCACCGACCCGCACACCCGCAACCAGCTCACGCTGAGCTGGGGCGTCGAGTCGTACATCGTCCCGCACGTGGACACCACCGACGCGATGGTCGACCTGGTGGACGGCGAGCTGCTCAAGCTCGGCCGCAACAACGAGGGCGACACCGTGGTGATCACGGCCGGCTCGCCTCCCGGCGTCCCGGGCACCACCAACATGGTCCGGGTCCACCACCTGGGCGGCGGCGAGCGCGACTGACGTCGCGGCGCTCCGCACCGCTGCAACTCTGCCGCACAGAGGCCGAGGGCCGGCACCCGATCGATCGGGTGCCGGCCCTCGGCATGTGTGCGCACGCGGTGCGGGACCGTTCGGGACTACTCCGGCGGGCCGATGTAGTTCTTCAGCCCGGGCACCGTCAGGGTGCCGCCGAACTGGCCGGCCTGGACGACCTTGACGTTCGTGAAGAACGCGAACGGGACGTTCAGGGGCGGCGGGCTGTTCGGGGTGAACTCGATCGGGATCAGACCGAAGAGGTTGCCCTTGAGGCTCTCCGTGTACATCGTCACCGTGCCGCCGCGGATCTTGGACGTGGAGCCCGGACGCGACTTCAGGTGGGCGACGTTCTTGTCCTTGCCGACCGTCTGGTACAGGTCCTTGATGTCCAGCGAGTCCGCGGTGAACTTCAGGACCTTCTTGGTCTTGCCGCCGGCCGTCTTCACCTCGACGATGCCGTGGTAGTCCAGGCCGTAGAGGGTCAGGAGCGAGCTGTCGAGGTACCAGGGCTCGTCCGGCAGGAGCGGGATGCCCTGCTCCAGCTCGGCGTCGGCCAGGGCCTTCGCGTCGTAGGTCGGACAGGGGAAGGGTTCCTTCCCGTCCGGGTCCTTCGTCGCCGCGTCCTTGGCCTTGTCCTCCTCGGCCTTCTTGCCCGTCTCGTCCTTCGGGTTCGTGACGGTGTCCTTGACCTCGTCGGACAGTTCCTCGACGCCGACGCCCGCCTTCTTCGCGGCGTCGCGGATCGCGTCCGCGGCCGGATCCGGAGCGGGGGCCTTCGGCGGGGTCGTCTTCGGGGTCGTGGACGGCGTGGGGGTGGGGGTGGGGGTGACCTTCGGGTCCGCCGGGGGCTTGGTGAGCCCGTCGACGATGCCCTTGAGGGCGTCCCCGACACCCAGCGGGTCCAGCGGGTTGGTGGACTTGGTCGGCGTCGGCGTGGCCGAGGGAGCCGGCTGCTTGTCCGCCGTGGACCCGGCGGTCCGGGACTTGTCGGCCGCGGGCTTGGTGGCCGTCGGGGTCGGGGACGCCGTCCCGCCCGGCTTCGGCTTCGCCGAAGCGCTCGGCGCGGGGGTCTGCGTGGCCGACGCGCTCGGGGACGGCGACGTCGAAGGCGACGGCGACTTCGACTCCGCGGGTTCGTCGGACCGCGTCACACACGGCCCGGGCGCGAAGGGGATGTCCTTGTCGTCCGCCACGGCCAGCTTCGGCGCCATGCCCATTCCGACGAACACGGCCGTCGGCATCGCCGCCAGCGCCATCGTCTTGCCGACGGGTATCTGGAGCTTGGTCAGCAGCGACTTCCTGGGTGCCGCGTGCCGCGGCCCCTTGATCTCACGGGACTCTGCGCCGGGGGCCACGCCCCGCTGCGTCTCGTCACCCCGCACTGTTCCTCCCGCCATCGGCGTGGGCAGTCATCTCGCTCGGGTGTGCCGTTTCCGTCGCCCGGGGCGCGGGTACGCCCTGGGGACCCGCCATCGACTCCGCCTTGGTCATGTCGACCGCGGCGGCCGGAGGCTGGTCCGCGGGCTCCTCGTCCGCGGGCTGCCCGGGGGCCCACGACAGCGCGAGGGCGCCGCCGATCATCGCGGGGATGAAGCCGAGGCCGAAGCCGCCGAGGTTGGACACCGGGATCGAGACCAGGGCCAGCAGGATCGAGGCGACACCGGCGAAGACGCGGATGGCCTGCTGGAACCACAGGGCCAGACCCAGCGTGATCAGCAGGACGCCGATGATCAGCGCGCCGGCGCCACCCGTGGTGGCCATCGCGAGAGTGATGTTGCCCAGGCGCAGGTCGGCGTACGGGAAGTACGCGATCGGGAAACCGCTGACGAGCGTGAACAGCCCGGCCCAGAACGGACGGCGGCCGGTCCAGGCGTGGACGTAGTAGTACACCACGGTGAGCCAGGCGTCGTCTTCGGCGCGAACGTATACGGGGGCCTTGGGGTTCATGGACAACAGCTCCCTGGAAACGGGTGGTACGGAGAACTCTGTGGAGCCCGGACGGGGCGGACGGCGTCGCATCGCGCCGCCGGCCGCCCCTCCGGTCACTCAACCGGGACCGACTACTTCTCGTCCTGGTAGCACGGCTGGTCGCCGCCGAGCAGACGCAGCTTCAGGTCGGGAAGCTTGAACGTGCCCGCCGTGGTCGCCCACGCCTTCTGGCGCACGTTCGTCAGGACCGCCTTGTCCGCGCGCTGCGAGAACGCGTACGGGCTGGCGACCGTGCCGGCCTGCGGCTTCGTCTTGTGGCTCGGGTCACCGACCGCGACACCGATGTCCAGGTTCTGGAACTCGGCGTCGGTGTCGAGCTCGGCAACATCCAGGTAGATGTTGTCGGCGACGGCCGGCTTGCCCTTGTGGCCGGTGCGCAGCTGCAGCGTGATGTTGCCCAGCGGAGTCGGGGTCACCAGCGACTGGCACATGTTGGTGATCTCGGCGTGGCTGAACCCGGAGATGGTGACCGGGTGGTGCTGCGCGTTGCCCTTGAGGTCGTGACCCTCGGCCACGCCGCCGTACTGGATGAGGTTGTCACCGTCGAGCTTGTCGGCCGAGACCTTGAAGTCCTGGCCGGAGACGCTGAAGGACGCCGCGAGGGCACCCTGCGCCAGACCCACACCGACCGCGGCGGTGGCCGCGATGCTCGGCACCATGACGAGCGCGAAGCGCTTCCATCTGGTCCCGCCACGAACCTGAGAACTCATTTCGTTCCTCCTTCTCGGACGTACATCTCCGGTCCGGGCCCTGCCCGTCCTGGGATGGGAGAAGTGCTACGTCCTCGGGAAGGAGCGCAGGCGGCCGGGCCGCGGCTGTGCCACGTCCGAAACACCGGCGATCACCCCCGAGCGACAACCACTGGGCCACGCGTTCGCGCAACCTGGAGGACAGGCCCCACCGTGTGGCAGGAACCCCCCTGTCCAACAGCCGGTGCCACTGCCACCGGCCGGCTCGGTGGGGACCCTCCACCGCGTTCCGAGTGAGCGGCTCTGCGGGAAGGACCGAGCGTCGCCGATCGTGGTCCATTCCAGGCCGGGGCACAAGGGGGTTCGTTACTGGCGGGTAACGGCAAGATAACCGGGACACGACCCGCTGCCGCCGAGTGACGACACAGGGTGTCACCGAGGGCCACGACAGATCGGGGGAAGAGTGAACACTCCGGACAGTTCACGGGGTTCGACTTACTACGAGTAACAGCGACCGCGATTGCCAAGTTTTGGCAAAGTGCGGCCGCTGTTTATCTCTGTGTCAACAAATCGTCGGCTTCTCGAGCCGGTGCCGAGCGGGCGCCGGGACGTGCCGGAGCACGTGCCCGGGGCCGCTCAGGAGCCTCGCTAGAACAGCACCCGCGCCAGCGCCGTGCGCGCGGCCGTGACCCGCGGGTCGTCCGCGCCGATGACCTCGAACATCTCCAGCAGCCGCAGCCGCACGGAGTCCCGCTCGTCACCGAACGTCACGCGCACCGTGTCCACCAGGCGCCCGAAGGCGTCCTCCACGTGACCGCCGACGAGGTCGAGGTCGGCCGCGGCGATCTGGGCCGCCGGGTCGCGCGGGTTCTCGGCGGCCGCGGCGCGCACCGCCTGCGGGTTCATGTGCTGGACCCGGGCGAGGAGCTCGGCCTGCGCCAGGCCCAGCTTGGCCTCGCTGTTGGTCGGGTCGTCGGCGAGTACGTTCTTGTACGCCTGAACGGCGCCGCCCAGGTCGCCCGCGTCCAGCGCGACGACGGCCGCCTCCAGCAGCGCGTCGTGCGGACCGGCCGGGACCTCGGCCTCGGCGGCGTCCGCGGCGATCGCCTCCGCGTTCGGGTCCACCTCGATGCCGATGATCCCGAAGCGCTCCTCGGCGACCTGGATCAGCTGGGCGAGCGTCTCGCGGATCTGCTGCTCGGGGGCCACGCCCTGGAACAGCGGCAGCACCTGGCCCGCGACCACGGCGAAGACGGCCGGGATGCCCTGGATGCCGAACTGCTGCATCAGCATCTGGTTGGCGTCGACGTCGACCTTGGCCAGCACGAGGCGGCCGTTCGCCTGGACGGTCAGGCGCTCCAGGAGGGGGCTGAGCTGCTTGCACGGCTCGCACCACTCGGCCCAGAAGTCCAGGACGACCGGGACCTCTGCGGAAAGCTGGAGCACATCGCGTTCGAACCCGGCTTCGTCTACGTCGATGACGAGCGCGGACGGCGGCACGGCGCCGGCGGCCGGGCCGCTTCCGCCGCCCTGGCCGGCCTGGCGCGCCGCTTCGGCGCGGGCCTGCTCGGCCTTGGCCTTGGCCTCGCCGGCCGCCTTCACCGCGGCGAGGTCGACGACGCCGCTCATGGACATGTTTCTGGGCTGCATGCGTACATCCTCCCCCGTGTGCGCGCGCCGACGAAAAAGATCGCGTGAATTGGCCATGGTGCCGCCGTGGCGCGATCCTGGTGCCGCCTGTTGTCGGTCGGCGCCGGGTCCCCACCTGGCGCCTGTAGCTCTTCGCGTGGTTGTCGCTCTTACGCTACGAGCCGTAGCGTAACTCCTCCTGAGTCCTCGGCGCCCCGTGATTTGAACCACAGCGATTCGTGATCCGCCGGTTCCGCTACTGACGGGTATGGTCTCGGCCATGCGCAACGCCAGCCCCGGCCGCACCGGCCGCCCTCGCAGCGCCGCGGCGGACGCGGCGATCCTCGCCGCGACGCGGGACGCGCTGGTCGACCTCGGCTGGTCGAAGCTGACGATGGGCGACGTCTCGGCCCGGGCGGGCGTCGCCAAGACCACGCTCTACCGCCGCTGGGCGAGCAAGAACGAGCTGGTCGTGGACGCGGTGGCGGAGCTCTTCGACTCCCTCGAACTGCCGGACCGGGGCTCCCTCGAAGCCGACATCGAGGACGTGGTGCTCCAGTTCGCCGGGCTGCTCCGGCGCCCGGAGGCCCGTACGGCCCTGATGGCGGTCGTCGCGGAGTCCACCCGGGACGAGGCCCTGCGTGACCGGATCCGGTCGGCCATCGTGGACCGGCAGAAACGTCTCGTCGTACTGGGTCGCGAACGGGCGCAGGCCCGCGGCGAGCTCCCGCGCGAGGAGGACCAGGCCGTCGCCGGCCACACCACGGACCTGATCTTCGACGTGATCGCGGGCACGGTGGTGCACCGTGCGCTGGTCAGCTCGGAACCGGTGGACGAGCTGTGGGTCGGCATGTTCACGACCCTCCTGATGCACGGCCTGCGCGGCCCGGTCTGATCCTGCCCGGCCCGATCCGGATCGGGAGCCGGATCGGGAGCCGGAGCCGCCTGATCCGGCCCGACCGGCCGGACGTTCCCTAGAAGGTCCAGGCCCCCGAGCGGCGCGCGGATTCCCGTACCCGCTCCGCCAGTGCCGTGGCCCGCGGGTTGTCGCCGGGCCACGGGCGGCGGCGGCCCGGCCAGTTCGCCCAGCGCAGCGCGTCCGCCTCCTCCTCGGGCCGCAGCCCGGCCGCGACGAGAGCGCCCAGGGCCATCTGGGCGCCGGCGGTCCGGTAGCCGATGTCACGCGCGTCCGGCCAGTACACGCCACCGTCGGTGACGCACACGGCGGCCTCCACTCCGTCCAGCCCCAGTTCGATCCCGTCGCGCACGGCCGCGAGGAACTCCTCGGGCAGCCGCTCTTCCGGCGCCAGGTTCAGGATTTCGGTCCCTCCCGGGCCGGGAGGCTCGAAGTCGGCGACGACGTAGGCGTAATGGCCGCCGCAGCCGCCCCTGTTCATCACCACGCGCGCGCTGACGCCCCGTACGGGAACAGGAAGGCCGGTCATGGCGCCCACCCTACGGGTGGGGCCGTGACCGGCCTTGGGTCGCGCCGACTAGAAGCCCGGGGGCTCCGTGTAGGTGCCCCACTCCTCGCGGAGCACGTTGCAGATCTCGCCCATCGTCGCCTCGGCCCGCACCGCGTCCAGCATCGCCGGGATCATGTTCGACCCGTCGCGTGCGGCGGCCAGCATGGCCTCCAGGGAGGACGTCACCTTCGCGTCGTCGCGGCGCTCCTTGCGGGTACCGAGCGCGCGGACCTGCTCCCACTCCACCTCGTGGCTGACGCGGAGGATCTCCAGGTCGCCGGTGACGGAACCGTGGTGGACGTTGACGCCGACGACCCGCTTGTCGCCCTTCTCCAGCGAACGCTGGTACTGGAAGGCCGATTCGGCGATCTCCCCGGTGAACCAGCCGTCCTCGATGCCGCGCAGGATGCCCGAGGTGATCGGCCCGATGGGGTGCTGCCCGTCCGGGTGGGCGCGCAGACCGCGCTCCTTGATCTGGTCGAAGATCTTCTCGGCGTCGGCCTCGATGCGGTCGGTGAGCTGCTCGACGAACCACGAACCGCCCAGGGGGTCGGCCACGTTGGCGACGCCGGTCTCCTCCATCAGCACCTGCTGCGTGCGCAGGGCGATCTCGGCGGCCTGCTCGCTCGGCAGCGCGAGGGTCTCGTCGAGGGCGTTGGTGTGCAGGGAGTTGGTGCCGCCGAGCACGGCCGCGAGGGCCTCCACGGCGGTGCGCACGACGTTGTTGTACGGCTGCTGCGCGGTCAGGGAGACGCCGGCGGTCTGGGTGTGGAAGCGCAGCCACATCGACTTGTCGCTCTTGGCCCCGTACACCTCCTTCATCCAGCGCGCCCAGATCCGGCGGGCGGCGCGGAACTTGGCGATCTCCTCGAAGAAGTCGAGGTGCGCGTCGAAGAAGAAGGACAGGCCGGGCGCGAAGTCGTCCACGTCCATGCCGCGCGAGAGCCCGAGCTCCACGTAGCCGAAGCCGTCCGCCAGGGTGTACGCGAGCTCCTGCGCGGCCGTGGCCCCGGCCTCGCGGATGTGGTAGCCGGAGACGGACAGCGGCTTGTAAGCGGGGATGCCCTTGGTGCAGTACTCCATGAGGTCGCCGATGAGGCGCAGGTGCGGCTCCGGTTCGAAGAGCCACTCCTTCTGGGCGATGTACTCCTTGAAGATGTCGGTCTGGAGCGTGCCGTTGAGCACGGCCGGGTCGACGCCCTGCCGCTCGGCGGCGACCAGGTACATGCAGAAGGCGGGCACGGCCGGGCCCGAGATGGTCATGGAGGTCGTGACGTCGCCGAGCGGGATGTCCTTGAACAGGACCTCCATGTCGGCGGCGGAGTCGATGGCGACCCCGCAGTGCCCGACCTCGCCCAGCGAGCGCGGGTCGTCGGAGTCGCGCCCCATGAGGGTCGGCATGTCGAAGGCCACGGAGAGCCCGCCGCCACCGGCGGCCAGGATCATCTTGTAGCGCTCGTTGGTCTGCTCGGCGTTGCCGAAGCCGGCGAACTGCCGGATGGTCCACGTCCGACCCCGGTAGCCGGTGGCGTGCAGGCCGCGGGTGTAGGGGTACTCCCCCGGCCACCCGATGCGCTCGAACCCCTCGTACGAGTCCCCGGGCCGGGGCCCGTAGACGGGATCGACGTCATCCCCGGAGAGCGTGGTGAAGTCGGCCTCGCGCTTGCGGGCCTTGTCGTAACGGGCCTGCCAGCGGCGGCGGCCCTCCTCGATGGCGTCTGCGTCCATACCCGTGAATTTACTAGGACGTCCTAGTAAATGTCGATGGGAAACCCCGGGGAGTGTCTCCCCGGGGTCGGATGTCGCGGTGCGGCTCTAGCCGGTCACTAGGCGTTGACGGTGGCCGGGGCGCCGAGCACGAGCGGCTCGACCTCGGCGCGGACCTTGCGCTCGACGAAGAAGGCGGCCAGCGGGATGGTGCCGGAGGCGAGCACCCACAGCAGCTTGCCGAAGGGCCACTTGGCCTTGGAGCCCAGGTCGAAGGCGAAGACCAGGTAGATCATGAAGAGGACGCCGTGGGCCTGCGAGACCGCGAAGGTCAGGTCGGCGCCGGTGTCGAAGCCGTACTTCGCCACCATGCAGGCACAGAGGATCAGGAGCATGACCGCGGTCACGTAGGCCATGACGCGGTAGCGGGTCAGCACGCT
The DNA here is from genome assembly GCF_042892775.1 of Streptomyces sp. NPDC001717. NCBI lineage: Bacteria > Bacillati > Actinomycetota > Actinomycetes > Kitasatosporales > Streptomycetaceae > Streptomyces > Streptomyces sp. NPDC001717. The sequence goes on from NZ_JBIAUK010000012.1 coordinate 130,104, forward strand.
TCGTTTCATGCCGTCGAGCGTACGCGTCCGTTTTGAGCGATCTTGACGCGGGCCGGTTCCCGGCCCGGGTCGTCTCTTCCGGATCTTGCCGGACGGCGCGGGTCAGGCAAGATCCGGAAGAGACGGCCTAGTTCTCGTCGAAGTCGGCGGCGGCCACGCGGAGCGGGCGCAGCAGCGCGAAGATTTCCCCGCACTCCTCCGCGTCGTACACGCCCAGACCGAAGTCGATCTCCATCAGGTCCCGGGTGGCGGCCTCGACGACCTCCCGGCCCTTGTCGGTGATGGAGGCGAGCGTGCCGCGCCCGTCGTTGGGGTTGGGCCGCTTGTCGACCAGCCCGGAGCGCACCAGCCGGTCCACGGTGTTCGTCACCGACGTCGGGTGGACCATGAGCCGCTCCCCGATCTTCGACATCGGCAGCTCGCCCGCCTTGGAGAAGGTGAGCAGCACCAGCGCCTCGTAGCGCGCGAACGTCAGTCCGTACGGCTTGACCACCGCGTCGACCTCGCCGAGCAGGATCTGGTGCGCCCGCATGATCGAGGTGATGGCGGCCATCGAGGGCACCGGCCCCCAGCGTTGCTGCCAGAGTTCGTCGGCGCGGGCGATGGGGTCGAAGGGAAGGCTGAGCGGCTTGGGCACGCACCGACCCTACCGGGCGGTCATTTGGTGACCACCCCCGTCTCATCCCTCGGCCGTCCCGCCGGCCCTCCGCGCGACCGGCCGCTCGCCCGGAGGTCGGCCAGGAGCACCAGGACGACCAGGGTCCCGACGACCCCGGCCCCGGCGACGACCCCGTGCACGGGCAGGAACTCGGCGGCGAGGCCGGCGAGGGCCATGCCGACGCCCTGGAGGGTCATCAGCCCGGCGCCGAGCAGGGTCATCGCGCGGCCGCGCAGCTCTTCGGGGACGGCGTCGACGTACCACTGGTCGAGCCCGAGGGTGTGCGCGTGGGCGAGGCCGGCGAGCACGAGGGTGAGGAGGACGCCGGGCACGCCCGGCCGGACGGCGAACAGGAGCAGGACGAGCGGCCCGGCGGCGGCGAGCGGGGCCACGATCCGGGAACGCGTTCGGGCGGTGAGTGCGGAGCCGGCCCAGAGCTCGCCCGCGATCGTGCCGACGGGCATGGCGCACATCAGCAGCCCGAGGACGGCGGTGTCGGCGCCGATGCCGGCGGCGTAGGGGGCGAGCAGCGCCTCGGGGACGACGAGGAAGAGCGGCGGCAGCCAGAAGAGCAGGGTGAGTGCGCGCAGCCGGCGGTCCCCGAGCACGGCCCGGGCGCCGGCGAGCGGAGAGGTGCGGACGCCGGAGCCGCGGGCGGGCCGGAGCGCCGTGCCGAAGCGCAGCAGCAGGGCGGAGGCGAGGAATCCGGCGCCGGTGAGCGCGATGGCTCCGCGCGGCGCGAGGACGGTGAGCAGGAGCCCGCCGAGTCCGAAGCCGATGAGCAGGGCGCTCTGGGCGACCATGCGCAGCAGCGAGCGGCCGAGTACGAAGACCTCGCCGGGGCCGAGGACGTCCGCGAGGGAGGCGTTGCGGGTGCCCTGGAACAGCGGCGCCACGAAGGCCATGGCACAGCGCAGTACGAGGAGCACCGCGACGGGCGCGCCGGGCACGGCCATGGCCGCCGCGCAGGCCGCGCAGAGCAGGTCGCACCCGACGAGCACCCGCCGGGCGGGGTACCGGTCGGCGATCCCGGCGAGCAGGGTGCCCCCGAGGGCGTACGGGAGGAAGCCGAGGGCGAAGGTGAGCGCGCTCATCAGGGGCGAGCCGGTGGCGCGGTAGACGAGGACGGTGAGGGCGATCTCGGCGACGACGACGCCGAGCACGGACATCAGGTGCGCGGCGAAGACGGCCCGGAACTCCCGTACCCGGAACACGGAACGGTAGCCGCGGGGGGCGGTGGTGGGGGTGACGATTGCCATGCGGGCAGCCTGGCGGGGCTACCGTGTCCGGCGTAGAGATTCGTCCTGAGCCGAATGTCCGTCCACGTGCGCGGCATCTCTGCCGGGTCGCCGCCCCCGCACCCCCGGTCCTCAAACGCCGGCGGGGCTGAGTTTTCCAGCCTCGCCGTCATTGAGGCGCGGGGTCCGGGGCGGAGCCCCGGGGAACGGTGGAAGGGCGGGTGGGGGACCGGCTCCGCGCAGCGGCTGCCGCTCGGCCCCGCCCGGCCGCAGCCGCGGCCACCGCCGGAGCGCGGTGGCGGAGCAAAGGGAAAGGGAAGGGAGGGGAACGGCATGGGGTTTCACTACCGGTTCGGGCCCGGGGACCTGTTGCGGTGCCGGTTCGCGGTGTCCCCGAGGTGGGAGACCCAGGAGGCCGTGCGGACCCTCCTGCGACCGCACCGGCAGGCGTACCACCTGCCCTGGTTGCGGCGGGTCCGGACCGCGGCCGAGGGGCTGGACCTGCGGCCGCTCTGGCTGCTCATGCCGCGGACCGGGCACAACCCGGACTTCCTCAGCCCGCCCCCGCTCGGGCCCTCCGTCACGTTCGAGGAGGAGCTCGTACGGGTGAGGGCCGCCGATCCGGGCGCGGCCCGGGAGGATCTGCGGCGGTCCCTCGTCTGCACCCCGGGGGCCCTGGAGAGCGACATCGGGCAGCGCCTGCTCGCGGATCCCGCCCGCGCGGTGCGCGAGCTGGCCGATCTGATGGAGCGGGCCTGGCGGACGCTGGTCGCCCCGGACTGGCCGCGGCTGCGGGCCCTGCTGGAGGCCGACGTCCTGTTCCACTCCCGGCGGCTGGCGGCCGGCGGGCTCCAGGCGCTGTTCGACGGCCTGCACCCGGACCTGCGGTGGCACGGGGACACCGACACCCTCACCATCGACCGGCCCGGTCGCCACGACCGGGCGCTCGGCGGCCAGGGCCTGCTCCTGATGCCGAGCGCGTTCGGCTGGCCCGAGGTGGTCGGCGGCTACGACCCGCCCTGGCAACCCACGCTGGTGTACCCCGCGCGGGGCATCGGCGCGCTGTGGACGGCCACCGCCGGGCCCGCGCCGGACGCGTTGGCCCGGCTGCTCGGGCGGGCTCGGGCGGAGGTGCTCTGCGCGCTGGACGAGCCGGGTTCGACGACCGCCCTGGCCCGCCGGCTCGGCCTGGCGCCGTCCACCGTTTCGGCGCACCTCGGCGCCCTGCACGCGGCCGGTCTGCTCACCTCGGTGCGCCACGGCCACCAGGTCCTGTACGAGCGCACCCCCCTGGCCATCGCCCTGGCCTCGGTGTCGCAGACGGGTGGTGAATGACCGTCATGTCACGATTGACGACGGTTTGTTCCTGCCCCTTCGTTCCGAGGAAGCCGGATGCACCCTGCCGCTCCACGACGCCGTCTGTCGACCCTCCTCGGCCTGCTCCTGCTCCTCGCGGCCGCCCCGGCCTGTTCCGAGGAACCCCCTCCGCCCCGGCCCGGCGCCCCGGCGGCCGCGCCCCCCGCCGAATCCCCCTTCTGGGTCGACCCGCAGAGCGCGGCCGCCCGGCAGGTCGCCGCCTGGGAGGCGGCGGGCCGCAATGCCGACGCCGAGGTGCTGCGCAGGATCTCCGACCGGCCGACGGCCCTGTGGGCGGCGGGTGACGACCCGGGCCCCGGGATCCGCCGGGCCGCCGCGGGGGCCCGCGCCGCCGGGCGGACGATGGTGCTGACCGCGTACGACATCCCGTACCGCGACTGCGGGCAGCGTCCGGCGGGCGGCGCCAAGGACGCCCGCGCGTACCGCGGCTGGATCGGCGCCGTCGCCGACGGCATCGGGGCCGCCAAGGCCCTCGTCGTCCTGGAGCCGGACGCCGTCGCGCACACCGTCGACGGCTGCACGCCCTCCAGTCACCACGCCGAGCGCTACCGGCTGCTCGCAGAGGCCGTGGACCGGCTCAAGCGGAACCCGAACACCAAGGTCTACCTCGACGCGGGCGCTCCGGACCGGATCCGCAAGCCGGCCGACCTCGTCGCCCCCCTCCGCGAGGCGGGCCTGGAGCGCGCCGACGGTTTCGCCGTGAACGTCTCCGGCTTCCGGAGCGATGCGGACGCCCGGGCCTACGGCGCCGAGATCTCGAAGGCCGCGAAGAACGCGCACTTCGTCATCGACTCCGGCCGCAACGGCGACGGCCCGCCGCCCGGCGACGACGCCCGGGCTCGGTGCAATCCCCCGGGCCGCTCCCTCGGACGGCCGCCGACCGACCGTACGGACGACCCGCTCGTCGACGCGTACCTGTGGGTGAAGCGGCCGGGCGACTCCGACGGAACCTGCCGGGGCGGCCCGTCGGCCGGCACCTGGTGGCCCGACTACGCCCTGGGCCTGGCCCGCCGCGCCAAGGAGTGAACCTCCCCGGACGACACACCTAGTGCTCTGGCCGGAAAGGTTTGCCGACTCGCGGCGTCCGGTGCGGTGCATCGCGAGGCGGAGGGCCACGGCTTGTACTGGACGTACTTGCGTGGCCCGACAACGCGGCGAGGTGCCGTGCCGGGCGTCGTGAGGCGGTGAACCTTTCCGGTCAGAGCACTAGGCGCCGGCGCCGCGCCGCAGGCCGTGCCGTACCGCGCGCCGGCCGAGCGGCCCGAGATCCTCCAGTACCCGGGCGAGCCCGGCGAGCTGTTCGAGGGCGTCGAGCGCGCGGCCGGCGCCCACCGGGTCCACCCCCTCGTAGAGCTCGATGCCGACGAAGGAGGCGGCCGTGGCGCGTGCCAGCCCCGCCGGGTCGGTGAACCCGGCCAGCGGTGTCGCCGCCAGCAGCCGGGTGAGCACCGTTTCCAACTCCTCGACCCACAGTCCGAGCCCGGCGGCGGTTGCGGCCGCGAGGGCGGGCGAGCTCTGCCCGGCGGCCAGCATCTGTCCGAGCACGGCGACGTGCCCGCCGGCCCGCTCCTCGGCGTGCATCTCCCGGGCGAACTCCAACAGCCCGGCGAGGCTGTCCAGCTCCGCGAGCCGGTCGCGGTAGCGGGCGACCCGCTGTTCGGCCCCGAACCTGCACGCGGCGCCGAGCAGTTCGTCGACGGAGCCGAAGTGGTAGAAGATCAGCCCCTGCCCCACTCCGGCGGTGGCGGCGATGGTACGGGCCGAGGTCTTGGCGATGCCCTGCTCGACCAGGGTGCGCAGGGCCCCTTCGAGGAGCTTCTCCTTGGTGGAGGCGCTCACGCGCGGGCCTCCTCGCGCACGGGGCGCAGGTCGCGGCGGACGCCGTGGGCGCGGACGTCCACGTACTCGGTCGTGAAGGTCCCCTCGTAGCCGAAGAGCGGGCCGAAGTGCCGGTTGACCACGCGCACCCGGACCCGGAACCGGCCGGTGGCCTCGTCGAAGGACTCGCGCAGCTCCGCGTCGCCGCCGATGAGTCCGGGGACGCGGACGTCCACGGGGCCCTCGCGGAAGCGGTGCTCGCCGGAGCGGATGAGCAGCGAGCCGTCGGGCTCGGCACTCATGTGGAGGTCACTGGCGAGGTGCTGGTGGGTGCCCAGGTAGTCGAGGACGCAGTCCCGTTCGGGGCTGTGCACCATCGTGGCGTCGAATCGGTGGGGACCGCCGGGCAGTCGGAAGGTCCGTACGAAGGTGACGGTCTCCCGCCCGAAGGAGTCGAGGTACGGCATGTTCTCGATGACGAACGGGACGTCCTTCCCCTCCCGCGGAACCAGGATGTTCCGCGTCCCGCCGATCCGCAGGAACGGCTTCACGAAGCGGCCGCCGTGCCAGATCCGCTCCATGACCCCGCGCCCGACGCACCCCTCCCCGCTCTCCAGCCCGACCGAGAAACGGCGTTGGACCTCGGGGTGCAGCCGGTCGAAGTCGGCGCCCATGTGGGCACGGAAGATCGAGGTCATGGCGCCTCCAGACGGACGGGGTTGAGCGATCGCTCAAAACGGCACCCTAGGCGGACTTGAGCACTCGCTCAACCACCTTTCCGGACATGCGAAAGCGCCCCCGGCCGCACAGGGCCGGGGGCGCTCGGAAAACACGGCGGCGGGCGGGTCAGCCCTCCGCGAGGTGGCGTTCCACCGTTTCGACCTTCGACGTGATCCCGTCCGTGACACCGGGGCGGATGTCGGCCTTGAGGATGAACGAGACCCGCGGCGCCCGCTCCTCGACCGCCGCGACCGCGCGCCGGACCACGTCCATGACCTGGTCCCACTCGCCTTCCACGGTGGTGAACATCGCGTCGGTGCGGTTCGGCAGGCCCGATTCGCGGACCACGCGCACCGCGTCGGCCACGTACTCGCCGACCTCTTCGCCGACGCCGAGCGGGGTCACGGAGAACGCGACGATCATGCGCCGGCCACCTCACGCGCACGGGCCGCCACCACGCTGTCGGCCTCGTCCCGCTTCAGGAGCTTGTCGCCGTACAGGCCGCCGAAGGGCAGCAGCGCGAGCACGAAGAACAGGGCGACCTTCTTGAACGGCCACTTCGCCTTGTTCCACACGTCCAGCAGGAAGATCGCGTAGATCACGAACAGGATCCCGTGGAGGATGCCCAGAGGCATCATCAGGTAGTCGACGTCCGAGATGCGGCTCAGCAGCGAGCCGAAGATCAGCAGGGCCGGGAAGGACAGCGCCTCCGGGACGGAGATGAGGCGCAGCCGGTGCAGGGCGGAGGCGGTCTTGATGTCCACGGGGAACCTTCGGGGTGGTGGTCAGTTCCTCCCAGTGTCTCAGCCGCTTTACGAGATCTTGCCCCGGCCCCCGGAACCGGAGGCGGCGGCGCCGCTCCCGGTTGCGTCGCCCGGGTGTGGCGTATATCGGCCGCCGCGCCCTGTTCGCGTTCACCCGCTGCCTATAACGTCTTCCCGTGGCTCAGTTCCGACTCCAAGGCAGCAAGGTGCTCGCCGTCGACCTGACCGGGGATGCCGTGAAAGCGAAGAACGGCTCCATGGTCGCGTACGACGGTCAGATGGCCTTCAAGAAGATGACCGGCGGCGGCGAAGGCCTGCGCGGCATGGTGACGCGCCGGCTGACCGGCGAACAGATGACCGTGATGGAGGTACAGGGGCACGGCACCTGCTTCTTCGCGGACCGCGCGAGCGAGATCAATCTCGTCAACCTGCGCGGCGAGAAGCTCTACGTCGAGTCCAGCAACCTGCTGTGCACCGACGCGGGTCTGCGCACCGGCACGACCTTCACCGGCCTGCGCGGCGCGACGACGGGCAACGGCCTGTTCACCACGACCGTCGAGGGTTCGGGGCAGGCGGCCATCATGTCCGACGGCCCCGCGGTGGTGCTCCGCGTGAGCTCCCAGTACCCGCTCTCCGTCGACCCGGGGGCGTACATCGCGCACACCGGCAACCTCTCGCAGTCGTTCCAGTCCGGTGTGAACTTCCGCACTCTGATCGGCGAGGGGTCCGGCGAGTCCTTCCAGATCCGCTTCGAGGGCGAGGGCCTGGTGTACGTGCAGCCCAGCGAGCGCAACACGATCGGCGGCAACCTCTGATGCCGTTCCGCGAGATCAACTCGAAGATGGTCGAGGCCCAGGTGGTCCCGGGCCAGAAGATGTACAGCCAGCGCGGCGCCATGCTCGCGTACCGCGGCGAGGTCTCCTTCACCCCGAGCCTGACAGGTGGTCAGGGCGGGGTGATGGGCATGATCGGGCGCCGCGTGGCGAACGAGCAGACCCCGCTGATGTCGGTCGAGGGCAGCGGCACCGTGATGTTCGGCCACGGCGGCCACCACATCCAGGTGATCAACCTGACCGGCGAGACCCTCTACGTCGAGGCGGACCGGCTGCTGGCCTTCGACGGCACCCTCCAGCAGGGCACGATGTTCATGGGTTCCCAGGGCGGGGTCATGGGCATGGTCCGCGGCCAGGTGACCGGCCAGGGCCTGTTCACCACCACCCTCAAGGGTCACGGCTCGGTGGCCGTGATGGCCCACGGCGGGGTCATCGAGCTCCCCATCCACCCGAACCGCCCGGTGCACGTGGACCCGCAGGCGTACGTGGCCCACCACGGGGACGTCCGCAACAAGCTCTCCACGGCGCTCGGCTGGCGGGACATGGTGGGGCGCGGTTCGGGTGAGGCGTTCCAGCTGGAGCTGTCCGGTCAGGGCGCGGTGTACGTACAGGCCTCGGAGGAAAAGCTGTGAACTACGGACCCGCATCCGGATACGGTTCGGCCCCGGTCCCCGGCCAGGGCGGCTTCGGCCCCCCGCCCGCGGGCCTCGGCGGCCCCGGCGGCCCGACGGTCTTCGACCCGCACACGCTCCCCTCCGACGACAACGTGAACGCCTACACCTTCTGCGTGGAGCTCAAGGGGAGCCAGTGGTTCCTGCAGAAGGGCAAGATGATCTCGTACTACGGGAGCATCGAGTTCAACGGCATCGGCAACGGCCGCTTCGACCGCCTGCTGCGCACCAGCTTCCACTCGCCGCTGCACGCCAGTGACTGGGTGGTGGCCGAGGGGCAGGGCAAGATGCTGCTGGCCGACCGCGCCTTCGACGTGAACTCGTACGACCTGGACAAGGGCAACCTGACGATCCGGTCGGGCAACCTGCTCGCCTACCAGCCGTCCCTCGCCCTCAAGCAGTCGATCGTCCCGGGCTTCCTGACGCTGATCGGCACCGGCAAGTTCGTGGCTGCCTCCAACGGGCCGGTGGTGTTCATGGAGCCGCCGCTGCGCGTGGACCCGCAGGCGCTCGTGGGCTGGGCGGACTGCCCCTCCCCGTGCCACCACTACGACCACGGCTACATGTCCGGGGTCATGGGCGGGCTGCGTTCGCTCACGGGCATCGGGGGAACTTCGGGCGAGGAGCACCAGTTCGAGTTCGTGGGGGCGGGCACGGTGCTGCTCCAGTCCTCGGAGATGCTGATGGCGGAGCAGAACGTGGGAGCGGTCGGCGCCGGCGCGGCCACGGGCAACGCGCAGGGCGTTCCGGGGGCCGGCCAGGGACCGCTGGGTCAGCTGGGCGTGCCGCGGATGCCGGGGCAGCTGGGTGATCTGCAGCGCCGCCTCGGACTGTGATCCGCACGACCATCCCGCCGATTTTTGTACGTAATTCAACTTCTTAGGTAGAGTTCACTCATGGAGACCATGGAGACCGAGACCGCCACCCGCTGGCTGACGGACGCCGAGCAGTGCCTCTGGCGCACCCACCTGGACGTCAGCAGGCTGCTGATGCACCAGCTGGAAAAGGATCTCCAGCCCTTCGGGCTCACCAACAACGACTACGAGATCCTCGTGAACCTCTCGGAGTCGGACGACCACCGGATGCGGATGAGCGATCTCGCGACCGCGACCCTGCAGTCCAAGAGCCGGCTGTCCCACCAGATCACGCGCATGGAGGCGGCCGGCCTCGTCGTCCGCGTGAACTGCGAGTCCGACCGCCGGGGCCTGTACGCGGTGCTGACCGACCAGGGCATGGAGACCATGCGCAAGGTCGCCCCGCACCACGTGGCATCGGTCCGCCGGCACTTCATCGACCTGCTGGCCCCGGAGGACCTGGCGGCCATCCGCGCCTCCCTGACCCCGGTGGCGGAGCACCTGCGCGCCAATCGCGGCAAGGCCTGAGGCCCGCCGAGCGCCACCGCGCGCCGCCGCGCGGTCGGCCGGACAATGGGCACTATCCGCCCGCTGCCGGCCGATCGCCGAGCAACCGTAAGCGCCATGGCCGGCCTGAGGAGGTCCAAGCCATGAAGCGCAACGTGTACATCTCCGCGGCCGCGTCCGTGGTCCTGATCGTGGGAGGCCCGGTGGCGGCCGCGGCAGCGGCAACCGCCGACACGGCGAGAACCGCCCCCGCGGCGGTGGCCCGGGCCGACCTGGACGCCCAGGGGGCCGCGGAAGCAGCCCTGAAGAAGTACCCCGGCGTCGTCGAGTCCCTCGACAAGGACGGCTCCGTCTGGCACGTCGACGTGATCAGCAAGGACGGCAAGGGCCACGCCGAGCTGGAGGTGGCCTCGAACGGCAAGGTCACCCAGGTCGGCAAGGACACGAACGACGACCCGGGCGAGTACAAGGCCCTGCTCGCCGCCAAGGTCACCGCCCAGCAGGCGATGAAGGCCGCCGTGGCAGCCCACCCCGGCACGGCCTGGGCGGTCGAATGGGACGACGACGACGGCGCGACCTACTGGCACGTCGAGGTCAAGGAATCCAACGGCAAGACCTGGAACGCCCACGTGGACCCCACGACGGCCAAGGTCACCGCCTCCGGCTCGGACTCCAACGACAACGACAACGACTGAACCCAGCCCCCACCGGCGCACCCGGCCCGGCCGGCACATCCAGCCCGCCGGCGTTTGAGGCGCGGGGTCCGGGGCAGCGCCCCGATCTTTCAGCCCCGCCGGCGTTTGAGGCGCGGGGGCCCGGGGGCAGAGCCCCCGCAACGGCGCCGCACCGCACCCCGCGCCCAAGCGCTCCGCGCCCGAGCGGTCAGCCCTCCGTCAGCGTCGCCAGCAACGCGTCGGCCGCCGCGTACGGATCCAGCTCACCGGCGGCGACCCGCCCCGCCAGCGCGTCCAGGTGCGCATCGCCGTGCAGATCGGCCATCCTCGCCCGCAGCGCGGTGACGGCGATGGTCTCCACCTCCCGCGCGGCCCGCGCCGCCCGCCGCTCGGCCAGCACCCCGCGCTCGTCCATCCACGCCCGGTGCTTCTCCAGCGCCTCGACGAGTTCGTCGACGCCCTCGCCCCGCGCCGCGACCGTCTTCACGATCGGCGGCCGCCAGTCCTCGCGGCCGCGCGCCTCCCCCAGCCCCAGCATGTGGTTCAGCTCCCGGGCCGTGGCGTCCGCGCCGTCCCGGTCGGCCTTGTTCACCACGTACACGTCGCCGATCTCCAGGATGCCCGCCTTCGCGGCCTGGATCCCGTCGCCCATCCCGGGGGCCAGCAGCACCACCGAGGTGTCGGCCTGCGAGGCGATCTCCACCTCCGACTGCCCGACCCCGACCGTCTCGACCAGGATCACGTCGCAGCCGGCCGCGTCCAGCACCCGGATCGCCTGCGGCGCGGCCCACGCCAGACCGCCCAGGTGCCCCCGGGTGGCCATGGACCGGATGTACACGCCCGGGTCCGAGGCGTGGTCCGACATCCGCACCCGGTCGCCGAGCAGCGCCCCGCCCGAGAAGGGCGAGGACGGGTCGACGGCGAGGACGCCGACCCGCTTCCCGGCCTTGCGGTACGCGGTCACCAATGCGGAGGTCGACGTGGACTTGCCGACGCCCGGCGACCCGGTCAGGCCCACCACGTACGCCCCGCCCGTCAGCGGGGCCAGGGCGGCCATCACCTCCCGCAGCTGCGGGGACGCCCCCTCGACCAGCGAGATCAGCCGGGCCACCGCTCTCGGCCTGCCCTCACGGGCCTGGGCCACCAGCTGGGGGACGTCCACCGCCGTCATACGTGCTGCGCTCCTCGGGTGCTTCTGGGGTACGGACCGGATGGGACTGCGGCCGTCAGGCCTGCGGCACGCGCACGATCAGCGCGTCGCCCTGCCCGCCGCCACCGCACAGCGCGGCCGCGCCGACACCGCCGCCGCGGCGCTTCAGCTCCAGCGCCAGGTGCAGCACCACGCGGGCGCCGGACATGCCGATCGGGTGACCCAGGGCGATGGCGCCGCCGTTGACGTTCACCTTTTCCGGGTCCACGTCGAGGTCCTTCATTGACTGCACGGCGACGGCCGCGAAGGCCTCGTTGATCTCGATGAGGTCCAGGTCGGCGACCTCCAGGCCCTCCTTCTTCAGGGCGTGCAGGATCGCGTTGGACGGCTGCGACTGCAGCGAGTTGTCGGGACCGGCCACGTTGCCGTGGGCGCCGATCTCGGCGATCCACTCCAGGCCCAGCTCCTCCGCCTTGGCCTTGCTCATCACGACGACGGCGGCAGCGCCGTCGCTGATCTGCGAGGACGTGCCGGCGGTGATGGTGCCGTCCTTCGCGAAGGCCGGGCGCAGCTTGCCGAGGGACTCGACGGTCGTCTCGGGGCGGATGCCCTCGTCGTGCGAGAAGACGACCGGGTCGCCCTTGCGCTGCGGGATCTCGACCGGGGTGATCTCGGCCTCGAAGACGCCGTTCTTCTGCGCGGCGGCGGCCCGCTGGTGGGAGGCCGCGGCGAACGCGTCCTGCGGGGCGCGCTCGATGCCGAGGCGGGTGTTGTGCTTCTCGGTGGACTCGCCCATCGCGATGTTCTCGAAGGCGTCGGTGAGGCCGTCGTAGGCCATCGCGTCGAGCATCTCGATGGCGCCGTACTTGAAGCCCTCGCGGGACTTCGGCAGCAGGTGCGGGGCGTTGGTCATGGACTCCTGGCCGCCCGCGACCACGATGTCGAACTCGCCCGCGCGGATGAGCTGGTCGGCCAGCGCGATCGCGTCGAGGCCCGAGAGGCACACCTTGTTGATGGTCAGTGCCGGGACGTTCATGGGGATGCCGGCCTTGACGGCGGCCTGGCGGGCCGGGATCTGGCCCGCGCCGGCCTGCAGGACCTGGCCCATGATGACGTACTGGACCTGGTCGCCGGAGATCCCGGCCCGCTCCAGCGCGGACTTGATGGCGAAGCCGCCGAGGTCGGCACCCGAGAAGGACTTCAGCGAGCCGAGCAGCCGCCCCATGGGGGTGCGGGCCCCGGCGACGATCACTGACGTGGTGTTGTTCGTTCCGGACATGAGGCACAGCCCCTTGAAGATGAGGAGTGAACGAGGGTTTACCCGAATGTACTGAGCGGTACCCGCGTCGTCACCGGCCTGTCGGTGTGATCGCTGGCACGTTGCGTGACCACCCCCGCGGGCGGTGCACTGGTCCCATGCTGACAAGAATCGACCACATCGGGATCGCCTGCTTCGACCTGGACAAGACCGTCGAGTTCTACCGTGCCACGTACGGCTTCGAGGTGTTCCACTCCGAGGTCAACGAGGAGCAGGGTGTCCGCGAGGCCATGCTCAAGATCAACGAGACCTCGGACGGCGGCGCCTCCTACCTCCAGCTCCTGGAGCCCACCCGCGAGGACTCCGCGGTCGGCAAGTGGCTGGCGAAGAACGGCGAGGGCGTCCACCACATCGCCTTCGGCACCGAGGACGTCCTCGGTGACTCCGAGGCCATCCGCGGCAAGGGCGTCCGCGTCCTGTACGACCAGCCCCGCACCGGCTCCATGGGCTCCTCGATCACCTTCCTGCACCCCAAGGACTGCCACGGCGTCCTGACCGAGCTCGTCACCTCCAACCCCGAGCAGTCGGCCGATCACCACTGACGCTCCCGCGTCACGGCACACCACCGCCGTGGTGTGCCGTCCGCCGTGCGGACACCGCGCGTTTTCTTGATCACATGCCGGGCGGTCCGCCCTTGCGGACCCGAACGCTCCGCATCCACGGTCGAACGCCGCAAAACACCCCTCCGCGGACCCGGCGGGGGAATTGCCGCGAGCCCGCCTCCCGGAGCAGCCGCAAGAGCGCACTGATGTCCCGTATCCCCGGCCGGTAGAGTGGCCATGGCTCGGCCGGGGTTCCGGTGCGGAGACGGGGTCGGGGCCTGTGAGCTCTGCCCCGATATCTGACACCATTCCCCCGGGGGCGTCGTTCAGCGGGCGAGCGATGCTCATTGGGAGTGAGCTTGCGACCAGGGGACGGATGGGACCGCGCTGTGCGGGGCTACGAAAGCCAGGAGAGCCATCAGGCCGAGGCCGACCATCTCTCGCGCTTCGAGGCCGAGATGGAGCGGCTGAAGAAGGAGCGCGGGAAGGCCGTCCAGCACGCTGAGGACCTGGGGTACCAGGTCGAGGTGCTGCGCGCCAAGCTCCACGAGGTGCGACGGGCCCTGGCGTCCCGACCCGCCTACGACGGCGCGGACATGGGCTACCAGGCGGAGCAACTGCTCCGCAACGCCCAGATCCAGGCCGACCAGATGCGCTCCGACGCCGAGCGCGAGCTCCGCGACGCCCGGGCCCAGACCCAGCGCATCCTCCAGGAGCACGCCGAGCACCAGGCCCGGCTCCAGGCGGAGCTGCACGCCGAGGCCGTCAACCGCCGCCAGCGGCTGGACCAGGAGCTCAACGAGCGCCGCCAGACCGTCGAGGCGCACGTCAACGAGAACGTGGCGTGGGCCGAGCAGCTCCGCGCCCGTACGGAGTCCCAGGCGCGCAGGCTCCTGGAGGAGTCCCGCGCCGAGGCCGAGCAGTCCCTGAACGCCGCACGCGCCGAGGCCGCCCGCGTCGCCGAGGAGACCCGGCGCCGGATCGCCGCCGACGCGGAAGCCGCGCGCGCGGAGACCGAGGCCACGCTGCTGCGCGCCCGCAAGGAGGCCGAGCGGCTGCTGACCGCCGCCTCCACGCAGGCCCAGGAGGCCACCGAGCACGCGGAGCGGCTGCGCTCCACCACCTCCGCCGAGGCCGAGCAGACCCGGCAGCAGACCCTCGACCTCGGCCGGGTGGCCGAGGCGCGGGCCCAGGAGGCCGATGCCGCGCTGCGCGGAGCCCGGGCCGAGGCCGAGAAGCTCCTCGCCGAGGCCAAGGAGAGCGCGGCCCGCCAGCTCTCGTCGGCGGAGTCCGTCAACGAGCAGCGCACCCGCACCGCCAAGGAGCAGGTCGCCCGGCTGGTCGGCGAGGCCACCAAGGAGGCCGAGACCCTCAAGGCGGAGGCCGAGCACACCCTGGCCGATGCCCGCGCGGAGGCCGAGCGGCTGCGCACCGAGGCCGGGGAGCTGGCCCGTACGGCCGCCGCCGAGGACATGGCGGCGCAGCTGGCGAAGGCCGCCCGCACCGCCGAGGACGTGCTGAACAAGGCCTCGGAGGACGCCCGGGCCACCACCCGCGCCGCGTCCGAGGAGGCCGAGCGGATCCGTCGCGAGGCCGAGGCGGAGGCCGACCGGCTGCGCCTCCAGGCCGCGGCGACGGCCGATGAGCTCAAGGGCGCCGCGAAGGACGACACCGAGGAGTACCGCGCCCGCACGGTCGAGCTCCAGGAGGAGGCCCGCAGGCTGCGCGGCGAGGCCGAGCAGCTGCGCGCGGAGGCCGTCGCCGAGGGCGAGCGGATCCGCGGCGAGGCCCGCCGCGAGGCGGTCCAGCAGATCGAGGAGGCGGCCCGGACCGCCGAAGAGCTGCTCGGCAAGGCCAAGGCGGACGCGGACGAGCTGCGCGGCGGGGCGACCGCCGAGAGCGAGCGGGTCCGCGCCGAGGCCGTCGAGCGTGCCGGCACGCTGCGCAGGCAGGCCGAGGAGACCCTGGAGCGGACCCGCGCCGAGGCGGAGCGGATGCGCTCCGAGGCCGAGGAGCAGGCGCAGGCCGCGCTGGCCGAGGCGGAGGCGGCGGCCCTCGCACGGCGCGAGGAGACCGAGCAGTCCCTGGCCGCGAAGCGCGCGGAGGCCGACGAGGAGCTCGTACGGCTGCACACGGAGGCCGAGGGCCGGCTGGCCACGGCCGAGCAGACGCTGCGCGACGCCCGCGCGGCGGCGGAGAACATCCGCCGGGAGACGGCCGAGGAGTCCGACCGGCTCCGCGCCGAGTCCGCGGAGCGCATCCGCACGCTCCAGACGCAGTCGGAGGCCGAGGCAGACCAGCTGCGCACCGACGCCGCGGACGACGCGGGCCGGGTGCGCGCCGAGGCCGAGCAGGTCGCCGTACGGCTGCGCAGCGAGGCCGAGACCGAGGCCGAGCGGGTGCGCACCGAGGCGCAGGAGACCGCGGACCGGCTGCGCGCCGAGGCGAAGGCGGCGGCCGAGCGGGTCGCCGAGGAGGCCGCGGAGGCGCTGGCCGCCGCGCAGGAGGAGGCCGCCCGGCGCCGCCGGGAGTCCGAGGAGACCCTTGCCTCGGCGCGGACCGACGCGGACAGCGAGCGGGCCCAGGCCCGCGAGCAGAGCGAGGAACTGCTGGCGCAGGCGCGCAAGCGCTCCGAGGAGGCGCAGGCCGAGGCGGTCTGGCTGACCGAGGAGGCCGAGCGGCGCGCGTCGGAGGTCGTGTCGGCGGCGGAGGCCACCGCACAGCAGGTGCGCGACGCCGTGGCCGGTCTGCACGAGCAGGCCGAGGAAGAGGTCAGCGGGCTGCGCAGTGCCGCCGAGCACGCGGCGGAGCGTACGAAGACGGAGGCCGAGGAAGAGGCCGAGCGGGTCCGCGCCGACGCGTACGCGGAGCGGGAGCGGGCCACCGAGGACGCCAACCGGATCCGCGGCGAGGCCCGCACCGAGACGGACGCGGCGAAGGCCCTGGCCGAGCGCACGGTCGCCGACGCGATCGCCGAGGCGGAGCAGCTGCGCAGCGACACGGCGGAGTACGCGCAGCGGGTGCGTACGGAGGCCACGGACGCGCTGGCCGCGTCCGAGCGGGACGCGGCCCGTACCCGGGCGGACGCCCGCGAGGACGCGAACCGGATCCGCGGCGAGGCGGCGGAGTCCCTGGAGGCGGCCCGCGCCGAGGGGGCCCGGATCACCGCCGAGGCCACCGCGGAGGCGGAGCGGCACACCGAGGAGACCCGCGCCGCGAACGCGGAGACCGTCGGCGAGGCGGCGGCGGAGGCCGAGCGGCTCACCCGCGAGGCCGCCGAGGCCGCGGACGCGACCCGCGCCGAGGCGGCGGCCACCCTGGACGAGGCCCGGGCCGAGGGCAACCGGCTGCGCACCGAGGCCGCCGAGCAGGCGGACCGGCTCATCACCGAGGCCACGGCCGAGGCCGAGCGCCTCACCGAGGAGACCCGCGCGGCCAACGAGGCCACCGTCGGCGAGGCCCAGGCCGCCGCGGAGGCACTGCGCACGAAGGCGGAACGACTCACGGCCCAGGCGGCCGAGGCGCTGGTATCGGCCGAGCGGGACGCGACGCGCGTGCTGGTCGACGCCCGTACCGAGGGCGACCGGCTGGTCGACGAGACGCGCGCGGCCAACGAGGCCACGGTCGCAGAGGCCGCGAAGGTCCTGGAGGACGCGCGGGCGGAGGGCGGCCGGATCATCGGCGAGGCCACCGCGGAGGCGGAGCGCGTCACGGCCGCGGCGAACGAGACCCTGGCGAGCGCCGAGCGGGAGTCCGAGCGGACCCTCGACGAGGCCCGCGCCGAGGCCAACCGGCTGCGCAGCGAGGCGGCCGAGCAGGCGGACCGGCTCATCACCGAAGCCGCTTCGGAGGCCGACAAGCTCACCGCGGAGACCGCCGCGGAAGCGGACCGGCTCACCGCCGAGACCCGCAAGGCGAACGAGCGGACCGTCGGCGAGGCCGCGAACGAGGCCGAGCGGCTGCGCGCGGAGGCAGCGGAGTCCCTGTCCTCGGCGCAGGAGCACGCCACCCGTACCCGGTCGGAGGCCGAGCGGGTCAAGGCGGAGGCGGCGACCGAGGCCGAGCGCATCCGAGGCGAGGCCCGCGACGAGTCCGAGCGGCTGCTGGACGAGGCGCGCGAGGCGGCCAACAAGCGCCGCAGCGAGGCCGCGGAGCAGGTCGACCGGCTCATCACGGAGGCCGCGGCGGAGGCGGACAAGCTCACCGCCGAGGCGGCGAAGCAGGCCCTGGCAGCCACCACGGGGGCCGAGGAGCAGGCCGACGCGATGGTCGACGCGGCCCGCAAGGAGGCCGCGCGGATCACCTCGGAGGCGACCGTCGAGGGCAACTCCCTGGTGGAGAAGGCCCGTACGGACGCCGACGAGCTGCTGGTCGGCGCGCGCTCGGACGCCGCGGCCATAAGGGAACGGGCGGAAGAGCTGCGCGGCCGCGTCGAGTCGGAGGTCGAGGAGCTGCACGAGCGGGCCCGCCGGGAGTCGGCCGAGCAGATGAAGTCGGCCGGTGAGCGCGTGGACAAGCTGGTGCGCGCGGCGACCGAGCAGAGCGTCGAGGCCGAGGCGAAGGCCAAGGCGCTGGTGTCGGACGCGAGCAGCGAGGCGAGCAAGGTGCGCATCGCCGCGGTGCGCAAGGCCGAGGCGCTGCTCAAGGAGGCCGAGACGAAGAAGGCGGAGCTGGCCCGGGAGGCGGAGAGCGCCCTGGCCGAGGCCAAGGCGGAGGCCGAGCGGCTCGTCGAGGAGGGCCGCCGTGAGTTGGAGGTCCTGGTGCGCAGGCGGCAGGACATTCAGGGTGAGATCTCCCGTGTCCAGGACGTTCTTGAGGCGTTGGAATCATTCGAGGCGCCTTCGGGCGGCGCGAAGCCGTCGATCGGCAGCCAGGGCTCGGGGGGAGCGAAGGCCGGCGCGACGGCGGGTTCCACTCGTTCGGGTGGGAAGTCGTCGGAGGGGTAGTCCGTGCGCGACGAGTGTGCTCCTGACGGTGGTTCAGGCGAACGAGTGACAAGCTTTCTGTCGCCTTGCCACTCAAAAGGGGTGTCATTGTCCAGATCAATCGCGGATTGACTCGAAGACACGCCGTCCTGGCGCCTAGGATTCCCCTAACACCTCACGCAGCACCTCATCGGTCTCATTCGACAGGAACCCCATGAGCGACCCTTCCTCCCCCTTCGGCTTCGAGCTCGTGCGGCGCGGTTACGACCGCGGTCAGGTGGACGACCGCATTACCAAGCTGGTCTCCGACCGCGACAGCGCCCTTGGACGTATCAACTCTCTGGAAAAGCGGATCGAGGAACTGCACCTCGAAACGCAGAACGCCCAGGCCCAGGTGAGCGACGCGGAGCCGTCGTACGCCGGCCTCGGCGCCCGGGTCGAGAAGATCCTGCGCCTGGCCGAGGAGGAGGCGAAGGACCTGCGCGAGGAGGCCCGTCGCGCGGCCGAGCAGCACCGTGAGCTCGCCGAGTCGGCTGCCCAGCAGGTGCGCAACGACGCCGAGTCGTTCGCCGCCGACCGCAAGTCGAAGGCCGAGGACGAGGGCGTCCGCATCGTCGAGAAGGCCAAGGGCGACGCCGCCACCCTGCGCGCCGAGGCGCAGAAGGACGCGGCTTCCAAGCGCGAAGAGGCCGACGCCCTGTTCGAGGAGACCCGCGCCAAGGCCGCCCAGGCCGCCGCGGACTTCGAGACCAACCTGGCCAAGCGCCGCGAGCAGTCCGAGCGCGACCTGGCTTCGCGTCAGGCGAAGGCGGAGAAGCGTCTCGCCGAGATCGAGCACCGCGCCGAGCAGCTGCGCCTGGAGGCCGAGAAGCTGCGTACGGACGCCGAGCGTCGGGCCCGCCAGACCGTGGAGACCGCGCAGCGCCAGGCCGAGGACATCGTCGCCGACGCGAACGCCAAGGCCGACCGCATCCGCAGCGAGTCGGAGCGCGAGCTGGCGGCGCTCACCAACCGCCGCGACTCGATCAACGCGCAGCTGACCAACGTCCGCGAGATGCTGGCGACGCTGACCGGTGCGGCCGTCGCGGCGGCCAACCCGATCGTCGACGACGAGCCCGTCTCCCGCGGCGTCCCGGCGCAGCAGACCCGCTGACGCCGCGTTCGCGGTTACCGGGCGGTACGGTTCGCCCGCTTCGCGACCAAAGCAGGGCCGTGCGTCACCTTTCGTAGGTGGCGTACGGCCCTTGGCCGTTCTAGCGTGGCCTGCATGATCGAGCTCGAGGGCCTCACCAAACGATTCGGCGCCAAGACCGCCGTGGACAACCTCAGCTTCCAGGTCAGACCGGGGGTGATCACCGGCTTCCTCGGCCCCAACGGGGCGGGCAAGTCCACGACCATGCGCATGATGCTCGACCTCGACAACCCGACCAGCGGTACGGTCCGGATCGACGGGAAGCACTACCGGGACCTGCCGGAGCCGCTGAAGTACATCGGGGCGCTGCTGGACGCGAAAGCCATGAACGGCGCTCGCAGCGCGTACAACAACCTTCTCTGCCTTGCCCAGTCGAACCGGATCCCCGAGCGGCGGGTCACGGAGGTCCTGGACCTGGTCGGACTGACGGCCGTGGCGAAGAAGAAGTCCAAAGGATTTTCGCTGGGCATGGGCCAGCGCCTCGGAATCGCCTCCGCGCTGCTGGGCGATCCGGAAATCCTCATGTTCGACGAACCCGTCAATGGTCTGGACCCGGAGGGAATTCTCTGGATCCGCAATCTGATGAAGGGTCTGGCGGCAGAGGGACGGACGATCTTCGTTTCCTCCCACCTGATGAGCGAAATGGCCCTGACCGCGGACCATTTGATCGTCATCGGCCAGGGAAAGCTGCTGGCGGACCTGTCGATGGCCGATTTCATTCAGCAGAACGCACGAAGTTACGTCCGACTCCGCTCTCCGCAGCAGGAGCAGCTGAAGGACGTCCTCCACGAGGCCGGGATCAGTTCCATCAGCGTCCCGGCCACCGGCGCGCTGGAGATCGACGGCGTGGAATCGGAACGGCTCGGCGAACTGGCGGCCCAGCACCGGATCGTCCTGCACGAACTCAGCCCGCAGCGGGCTTCACTCGAGGAAGCGTTCATGCGCATGACGGCGGACTCCGTCGAGTACCACGCCCACGCTCCGGGCGACCCCGGGCAGCCCGCCGCCCCGGGAGGCCCCGGCTCCAACCCGGCCAGGCCGGCCGACGTCCCCGCGTGGGGCGCCGGTTTCGAGACGACGCGCAAGGGCGGCGAGTGACCATGTCCTTCTCCGCCGTCCTCCGGTCCGAGTGGACCAAGATCCGCACCGTCGCCTCCACCACCTGGAGCCTGGCCTCCGCCGTGGTGGTCACCACGGGGATCAGCGCCCTGCTGTGCGTGTTCATCAACAGCAACTTCGAGGGCATGAAGCCCGAGGAGAAGGCCACCTTCGACCCGACGCTGACCAGCTTCGCCGGCATGAACCTCGGCCAGCTCGCAGTGATCGTCTTCGGGGTCCTGGTCGTCAGCAGCGAGTACAGCTCGGGAATGATCCGCACCTCGCTGGCCGCCGTGCCGAGGCGTGAGAGCTTCCTCGCGGCCAAGCTCCTCGTGGCCACCTCGCTGGCACTGGTCGCGGGCCTGATCACCAGCTTCCTGTCCTTCTTCCTCGGCCAGGCCATCCTGGGCGAGCGCGCCATCGGCATCGGCGAGCCGCACGTGCTGCGCGCGGTGATCGGCGCGGGCCTCTACATGGCCGTGCTCGCCCTGTTCTCCATGGGCGTCGCGACCATGCTGCGCAGCTCGGTCATGTCGCTCGGCATCCTGATGCCGTTCTTCTTCCTGGTGTCGAACATCCTGGGCGTCGTCTCCGCGACCCGGAAGGTCGCCCAGTACTTCCCGGACCAGGCCGGCTCCAAGATCATGCAGGTGGTCCCGGGCGCGATGGCCGGCGACGTCCCGCCCTACGGACCCTGGGGCGGCTTCGGGATCATGGTGCTGTGGGCGGTGGCCGCGGTACTCGGGGGCTACCTCGTCCTCAAGAAGAGGGACGCGTGAGCCCCGCCTCCGTCTGAAGGACTACGGGTGATCCCCGGGTCGGCCTCAGGGGCGGCTCGGGGATCGGCACGGGACGGAACCACGGGAAGCTCGTTATCCTCTTAAGCCTTACGCGGGCGAAAGTCGTCCCGGCCTGGTAAGGGGCAGTAAAGATGATCGAGGCAGTCGGCCTGACCAAGCGCTATGGCGCGAAGACCGCCGTCGACCAGCTGTCCTTCCAGGTCAAGCCGGGTCACGTCACCGGATTCCTGGGGCCCAACGGCTCCGGCAAGTCCACCACCATGCGCATGATCCTCGGCCTGGACCGACCCACGGCCGGCCGGGTCACCATCAACGGCCACCCCTTCCGGGAGCTGCCGAACGCCCAGCGCCACGTCGGGGCCCTGCTCGACGCCAAGGCCGTGCACGGCGGCCGCCGGGCGCGCAAGCACCTGCTGTCGATCGCCCAGCTCTCGGGGATCCCCGAGAAGCGGGTGGACGAGGTGCTGGCGGTGGTCGGCCTCCAGGACGTCTCCCAGGTGCGCACGAAGGGCTTCTCGCTCGGCATGGGCCAGCGGCTCGGCATCGCCACCGCCCTGCTCGGCGACCCCCAGGTACTGCTGTTCGACGAGCCGGTCAACGGCCTCGACCCCGAGGGCATCCTGTGGGTGCGCAACCTCATGAAGCGGCTCGCCGCCGAGGGCCGTACCGTCTTCGTCTCCTCGCACCTGATGAGCGAGATGGCGCTGACCGCCGACCACCTGATCGTCATCGGTCGGGGCCGACTGCTGGCCGACATGGGCACGCAGGAATTCATCACGCACAATTCGGCCGGATTCGCTCGGGTCCGCGCGGCCGACACCGACCCCGATGGCCGGGACGCACTGGGTGCGGCCCTGCGCGAGGCGGGCGGCCGGGTCCTCCAGGAGGCCGACGGGGCACTGCGCGTGACCGGCCTGGACCTCCCGCGCATCTCCGACCTCGCGCACGGGGCCGGCGTACGGCTGTGGGAGCTGTCACCGCACCGGGCCTCGCTGGAGGAGGCGTACATGCGGATGACCCAGTCCTCCGTGGAGTACACCTCCACCGAGGACCCCCGGGCAGAGCTGTGGGAGCCGGAGCCGCTCACGGTCCCGGCGTGGGAGGAGGACGCGGCCGCCCCGGAGGTCCCGCAGGCCGGGTTCTTCGCTCCCCCGCCGCCCGGAGCGGGCGGCCGGCCCTTCCTGATGCCGAGCAACCCCGGCGAGCTCGCCGGCGCCGTCAAGAACGACCCCGAGGACGCACGATGACCGCCCCGGCCACCTACAGCTCGCCGCTGCCGACACCGAAGCCGCATCTGGGGCACGCCCTGGCCTCGGAGTGGACCAAGATGGTCTCGGTCCGCTCCACCCTGTGGACGCTCGGGGCTCTCGTGGCGACCGTCGTCGGCATCGGGCTGCTCTTCGTCGTGCAGACCGTGGACCAGGACTACGCGAACATCTCCTTCACCACGCCGGCCCTCTTCGGCCTGCTGGTGGGGCAGCTCGCGGTGATGGTCCTCGGCGTGCTGACGATCACCTCGGAGCACGCCACCGGCCTCGCCCGGACCACCTTCACGGCCGCCCCCGACCGGCACCGCGTGCTCACTGCGAAGTACCTCGTCTTCGGCATCACGGCCTTCCTCACCACCGCGGGCTCCGTCTTCCTGGTCGGCATCGCCGCCGCCTTCGCCCACAACGGCTCCGCGGCCGGACCGCACGCGGCGGCCGAGTGGCTCGGCGCGATCGCGGGCTCCTTCTACGTGACCCTGCTCGGCGTGCTCGCACTGGCCGTCGGCGCACTGCTGCGGCACTCGGCCGGGGCGATCGCCGTGATGCTCGGCCTGGTCACGCTGCCGCCGGTGATAGGCGGGATGCTCAGCAGCTGGGAGGCGCTCCAGCCCGTCGGGGCGACGATCCTGCGGCACAACGCGCCGGTGGCCCTGATGAAGCTGTTCGGCATGCCGGCCGGGAGCGACATGGGCCCGCCGACCAGCGACTTCTCCCACTTGGTACTGATCCTGCTGGTCGCCGGCGCCGCCGTGACCGCCTCCTACGTGGCCGTCGGCCGCCGGGACGTCTAGCCGGCGTCAGTACCGGGGCGCGTTGCGGGACCGCTGCACCTTCGAGGTGCGGCGGTCCTTCGCGTTCCAGCAGGCCTTGTGCCAGTGGCGCCGGTCATCCACGCCGCCGTACTCCGGCCAGGCCACCAGGTGCGGGGTGCCGGAGGGGATCTCCTGGTCGCAGCCGGGGCAGCGGTAGCGCTTGCCCGCCGCACTGGCACCCGCGACGTGCCGCACCTTCCAGTCCTCGCCCAGGTACTCCTCGGTGCGCTCCAGCCCGTACCGGTCGAACCCGGTGCCGGTGCGTTCCTCCGGGGTCTCGCCGCCTCGGGGGCGGTTGTGGCGCGGTGACACGTATACCTCACGGATGAGCCGACGGCAGGGACTTTCTCCCAGACTACGCGCAGCGAGCCCCGGTACCCGCAGGGTGGTCGAGGAAGGCGGCCGCGCGACGGGAGATGGCCCGACAATCCCAATAACTTTCCTGTCAGCCCGTGCCTTTGGCACGTGTCAGACGTTGTTGCCATAGGAAGAACCGGTCCACCTGGGGGAGGCCGCGTCAGCCGCGAGGAGGCTAAAGGCGATGCGCGTAGGAGCGTTTGTACTGGCTGCCCAGTTCCCGGGCCAGGGACAGGGCGAGGCACTGCACCGGGCGGTGCGGACGGCGGAGGTGGCCGAGGAGGCCGGGCTCGACGCGGTCTGGCTCGCCGAGCACCACTTCGTCCCGTACGGGGTGTGTCCCTCGGCGGTGACCCTGGCCGCCCTGCTGCTGGGCCGGACCCGGCGGCTGCGGGTGGGCACGGCGGTGAGCGTACTGCCGAACGCGCACCCGGTGGCCCTCGGCGAGCAGGCGGCCCTGCTGCACCTGACCTCCGGGGGCCGGTTCACGCTCGGCGTCGGCCGCGGCGGGCCGTGGGTGGACCTGGAGGTCTTCGAGGGCGGGCTGGACTCGTACGAGAACGGTTTCCCGGAGGCGCTGGACCTGTTGCGGCGCTGGCTGACCGAGCCTCGCGTGGGAGCGGCCGGCGAGCGGTACGGCTTCCGCGAGGTGGCCGTCGTACCGCGCCCCTCGGAAGCGCTCGACGGGGACGGGACGGGACCGGAGGTCATCGTGGCGTGTACCTCGCCGGCCTCCGTCAGGCTCGCCGCGGAGCGGGGGCTGCCGATGCTGCTCGGCATGCACTGCGGGGACGAGGACAAGGCCGAGATGGTCGCGCTGTGGCGGCGCACCGCGCTGGCGGCGGGCCACTCCCGTGCCTTCGTGGCCGGCGCGGGCCATGTGTCCGCCGGGGTGTGCCAACTGGCGGACAGCACGGCCGACGCCCGTGAAACGCTGCTGAAATCGATGCCGGGCTGGTTGAAGCAGGGCCTGGACGCGCACGTGACGGTGGACGGCCGGAGCCGCTCGATGCGGGATCCCGTCGCGTACACGGAACTCCTGTGCGACCTGCACCCGGTGGGTACCCCGGCCCTGGCGGCGGACCGGCTGGCGGCCACGTCCGCCCGGACCGGCATCACGCGCTTCGCCCTCCTGACGGAGGGCTCCGGGGATCTCGCCGCGACGGAGGAGAACGTACGGCGCCTCGGCGCCGAGGTCCTGCCCCGTCTCGGCTGAGATCCGCCGGAGGCACGGGTGGTGCGGGTGGTGCGGGTGGGGCAGGTTGCGCGAATGGTGCGAGGTGTTGCGAGTGGTACGGGCTAGCAGTCGCGCAGTTCCGGCGACTGGTTGAGCAGCTGGCCCCGGATCGAAGTGAACTTGGCCAACCGGTCGTCCACCGAGGGATCAAGCGGGAACACCGCTACCCGGTGACAGTTCTGGAATGCCAGGCGCACTCCGAAGTGGCGCTGCAGGGCACCTCGTATCGCGTCACTCGCGAGAGCGCGCAGCAGCTGCCCACGCGCCTGCTCGTCCGGCGGCGGCGTCTGGTTGTCGGCGAACTCTCCGCCGTCCACTTTCAGCTGGGCCACCAGCGAGCTGATCATCTCCCATGCGTAGGGCAGGGAGGTCCGGACGCAGTCGACGAAGGCGGCTTCGTCGACCTCGCCTCGCTCGGCCTGTTCGAGTAGGGCCGGTGAGACGTCGAGCGACATGGGTTCTCCTCTCGCGGCCCCGGCCGATTGGGTTGCCGGAGCCTTACGGGCAGGGAAGGAGATCGCGACGCAGCGTGCACGCTCCGCAACCTCCCGCTCACCACGGTAGGCGCCCCATGGGTGACGCACCAGGAGAATGCGCATACAACGCGCCATCGGCGAAGGGGGCTTTCAGGGGCGAATCGCGTGGAGGCCTTCTCGTCGAGTAGCGTTGCCGACCATGCGTCTCGTCATTGCCCGCTGCTCCGTCGACTACGCGGGCCGGCTCACCGCCCATCTGCCCTCGGCACCCCGTCTGATCCTCGTGAAGGCTGACGGCAGTGTCTCGATCCACGCGGACGACCGGGCGTACAAACCGCTCAACTGGATGTCGCCTCCGTGCACCCTCAAGGAGGGGAGCGGCGACGAGGCCGGTGTCTGGACGGTCGTCAACAAGGCGGGCGAGAAGCTCATCATCACCATGGAGGAAGTCCTCCACGACTCCTCCCACGAGCTCGGCGTCGACCCCGGACTGATCAAGGACGGCGTGGAGGCACACCTCCAGGAGCTCCTCGCGGACCGCATCGAAACGCTGGGCGAGGGCTACACGCTGATCCGGCGCGAGTACATGACGGCCATCGGCCCGGTGGACATCCTGTGCCGGGACGCCTCCGGCGCGACCGTGGCCGTGGAGATCAAGCGGCGCGGCGAGATCGACGGCGTCGAGCAGCTGACCCGCTACCTGGAGCTGCTGAACCGCGACCCGCACCTGGCCCCGGTCCGGGGCGTGTTCGCGGCGCAGGAGATCAAGCCGCAGGCGAAGGTGCTGGCGACGGACCGCGGCATGGACTGCGTGGTGCTGGACTACGACGCCATGCGCGGCATCGAGGACGACAAGCTCCGCCTTTTCTGAGGCCGTTGCAGGACTGAGGCCGTTGCAGGACTGAGGCCGTCGCAGGCCGTCGAGACGGGCCCGTACGCCGGGGCGCCCTACGGGGTGCCCGGCTGCGGGCCCGTCTCGGTCGCCGAGGCCGACGGGGACACGGTCGCCGACGGGGACGCGGAAGTCTGCGAGGGCGACGGGTCCGGGGACGTCCCCGACGTCTGCGAGCCCGAGGACGTCGGCTGGGACTTCGACGGGGTCGAGGAGGGCTTGCGGGACGGGGTCCTGCCCGGGGTGGTCTGGGCCGTGCTCTCCCCCGGGGTCGGGGACTGCGACGTCGCGGGCGCCACGGGCGGCTGCGCGGCGGGGTCGGTGGTGCCGGGCGCCGAGGACGGGGCGACCCGGGTCGGGTTCGCCGACACCGAGGGACCCTGCGCCGGGGGCGTGGTGTCCTCGGAGCTCATGGCCAGACTCACCACGGTGCCCAGCACCACCGCCGTCAGCGCGCCGGCGCCGGCGATCAGCGCCTTGCGGCGGCGGCCGTGGCCCGCGTCCCGCCCCGCGGCGGGCTGCGGTTCGGGGGCGGCGGCGGGCTTCGGGTCGAGCGGGAACGCGTCCTCGAACACGGCCGACAGCGTGGTGGGCGTGTCCGTACGCGGCAGCAGCGGCACCACGGGGGTCACCCGCGTCACCGCCTCCGGTGAAACCGGCACGGGCAGCGGCGACGTCACCGCGCCGGTGCTCCCCGCCCCGTCGACACGGCCGACACCGGGGCCACCGACCGCGGGCCCCCGCAGTTCGACCCCGCCTCGCGCACCGACACCGGGGCCACCGACACCAGGCCCGCGCAGCTCGCCCCCGCCCGGCGCACCGGCGCCGGCCCAACCGCCGGAGGACCCGGCCGCACCGCGCTGTCCCGTGGGGGCACCGGCAGCCGCGGGCCCGCCCTTGCCCGCCCAGCCCTCCGAGGACGCGGCCGCGCCCTGGCCGCCGGCCGCCCCGGTCCCCCGCAGCGTGAGCCCACCCGGGGCCCCGGCCGTGCCACCCGGACCCGCCGGGGCGGCGGCGCCGTCAGCGCCTGCCGGACCCCCCGCAAGACCCGCCGCGCCACCGGACGCACCCGGGCCACCGGTCGGCCCGGCCGGAACACCGGCACCGGCAGACCCCGGCCCGCGCAGCGTGAGCCCGCCCGCGGCTCCGCCCTCACCGCCCTGCCCGGCGAGGGCGGCGGCGCCACCCGCCCCCACCGGACCCGCCGCAAGGCCCGCCGCAGCAGCGGGCACGCCCGGGCCACCGGCCGACCCCGCCGGAGCGCCGGCGCCACCGGCGCCCGCCCGGCCCTCGGGGAACGCGGCCGCACCGTCCGAGCCGGCCGGGGCACGTCCCGGTGCGGCGGGGGCAGCGGCGCCCGCCCAGCGTGCCGCGCCGCCGGAGCCGGGACGGGCCGCCGGATCACCCGGGACCGCCGGAGGCTCCAGGCGCAGTGGCGGGGACGAGGTCCCCCCCGCCGCTTCGCGGTCCACGACCAGTGCCAGCGCGCGCCGCCCGGCCACCGTGCCCCGCTTGTCGGCCAGCGCGCCGCGCAGTCCGATCGAGGTCTCCAGCTCGGCCCGCGCGCGATCCAGGCGCCCCTCGCACAGGGCGAGCACGCCGAGTTCGTGGTGGAAGTACGCCTGTTCGGCGACCTCCCCCGCCTTGCGCGCGGCCTCCGCGCCGGCGCGCAGCACGCGCTCCCACGCCTCCCAGTGCAGCGAGGCCGCGAACGCGGGGGCCGCCGTCCGTGCGAGCAGTACGGCCGCCACGACGTCCGCGCCGCCCAGCGCGGCGAGCACCGCCTCGGCCTCCACCGCGACCCGCTCGGGGGTCACCGAGGAGTGCCCGGTCCACCAGGCGTAGTGCCGGGCGGCCGTACGGGCCTCCTCGGCGGCGGTGTCCCCGTACCCGGCCTCCTCCAGCTGGCGTGCGACGCCCTCGGCGAGCCGGTAGCGGGCGCCGACCGGGGTCAGCAGCCCGCAGGCGAGCAGCTCCGCCACCGCCGCGTCGGCGTGGGTGTCCCCCACCAACGCCGGCAGGTGCGTGTGGTGCGGCATCTCCCCGCCCAGCGCGCACGCGATCCGCAGGGCCGCGCGCGCCGATTCGCTGACCCGCGAGGCCAGCAGCTCGGCCGGGGCCGCGCCCTCGGCGAGCGTGGGCAGCGGGACGTGGGCGGCGCCGCGCTGGCGTTCCTCGAAGACGCCGGGCTCTTCCCCGTCGTCGTCCTCGTCGCTGTGGTTGAGCTCGTCGCGCTGCCGCAGCAGGGCGGCGGCCTGTACGAAGCGCAGCGGCAGCCCCTCGGAGGCGAACCGCAGGTCGGCCGCCCAGGCGACCTCCGGATCGGTCAGCGGCCGTCCGACGCCCGCCTCCAGGAGGGCCGTGCATTCGGCCTTGCCGAGGCCGTCGAGGAAGACCTCTTCGAGGTGCGCGTCGTCACCGGCGGCCTTCGCCTCGGGGGTCGAGGCCAGCAGGTAGGCGCATTCGGGGGTGGCGCGCAGCAGCTCGTCGAGGCCGGCGGCGCCCATGTCGAGGTCGTCGAGGAGGACGATGGCGCCGATGTCCCGTACGCGGGCGAGGAGCGCGATCCGGTCGGGCCGCTCGCGCGGGGCCTCGTACACGGCCGAGTAGAGCGCCTGGAGGACCTCGCCGGGCTGCTGGTGCCCGTGGCCGGAGAGTCGTACGACGCCGTCGGGCGCCAGGTCCGCGCAGCGGGCGGCGACCGCGTCGAGCAGAGCGGTGCGGCCGGATCCGGCGGGGCCGGTCAGTCGTACGGAGTGGCCGCGGCCGAGCAGTCGGACGAGCCGGTCGCGCTCCTGCTCGCGTCCGAAGAGGGGCCGGACGAGTATCGGCGGTCCGGGCAGCGCGGGCGGACGCGCGGCGGTGTCCCGGGCGGCGCGGGAGGCCGCGTCGCGCTTGGCGGGGCGGCTGGTGTCGGTGCCCGGGCGCAGCGCTTCGATCTCGCTGCCGTCGACGGGGTTGACGGCGAGGGTGAATTCGCCCGCGGTCAGGCTGACCAGCCGTGCGGCGGGCGCGGACGCGGGCGTCCGGAGGGTCCCGCCGGCCGCGGCCCCGGAACGCTCCTCCGGATCGGTCTGCCCCTGCGTAAGGTCCATGACCAAGTCCCCCGATCGCGCTGCGCGCCGTCGCCGTCTTCCCGCCCGGCCTTCGCACACGCCGCTCTCGCTACTGGTCCGGTTTCCGCCCGAACCCTAGACGGTGGCCGGCGGTGCGGGGAACCGCAGGGGTGCCATCACCACCGGACCGTTACGTTTCCGCCGGAAATGTGCAGGTGGCGGGCCCTGGGGTCGGGGCGGTGGCGGCGGGGTCAGACCCGGGGGAGGGACTCGGCTTCCAGGCCGCCCTCGATCGCGAGGATCCGGTGCAGCCGGGTCGCGACGAGCAGCCGCTGCATCTGGGGCGGCACGCCGCGCAGGACGAGACGCCGTCCGGTCCGGCCGGCCCGCCGGTGCGCACCCATGATCACGCCGAGTCCCGTGGCGTCCCACGAGTCGAGTCCGGTGAGGTCGAGCACGAGGTCGCCGTGTCCGTCGTCGAGGGCGGTGTGGAGGGCCGTACGGGCGTCCGCCGCGCTGCGCACGTCGAGGCGGCCCCCGACAGCGAGTTCGGCGTGGTCGCCCCTGATGTGCATGTGTGCTCCCGGCAGTACCGCGTACGTATGGTCCGATTGGTCCGTGGTCGGCAACTCTCACTGCAACTGACTGCCTCACGGGCAGGGAAGTTGCCGACCGTGAGCGAACCGATACCTAATTCACCCCGAGGGGTGATGGCGTTCGAACTGGTGCTCAGTGGCCGGGTCGGCCAGGGCCGACCCGGACCCGACGGCTCAGTGCTTGTAGAAGCCCTGACCGCTCTTGCGGCCGATGTCGCCGGCGTCCACCATCCGGCGCATGAGCTCCGGCGGCGCGAACTTCTCGTCCTGCGACTCGGTGTAGATGTTGCTGGTGGCGTGGAGCAGGATGTCGACGCCGGTGAGGTCGGCGGTGGCCAGCGGGCCCATCGCGTGACCGAAGCCCAGCTTGCACGCGATGTCGATGTCCTCGGCGGACGCCACGCCCGATTCGTACAGCTTCGCGGCTTCGACGACGAGGGCGGAGATCAGACGGGTCGTCACGAAGCCGGCGACGTCGCGGTTGACGACGATGCAGGTCTTGCCGACGGACTCGGCGAACGCGCGGGTGGCGGCGAGGGTTTCGTCGCTCGTCTTGTAGCCGCGTACGAGCTCGCAGAGCTGCATCATCGGGACGGGCGAGAAGAAGTGCGCGCCGACGACCCGCTCCGGACGCTCCGTCACGGCCGCGATCTTGGTGATCGGGATGGCGGAGGTGTTGGAGGCGAGGATCGTGTCCTCGCGGACGATCTTGTCGAGGGCGCGGAAGATCTCGTGCTTGATCTCGATCTTCTCGAAGGCGGCCTCGACGACGATGTCGACGTCGGCGGCGGCGTCCAGGTCGGTGGTCGTCGTGATGCGGGCGAGCGCGGCCTCGGCGTCCTCGGCGGTCAGCTTGCCCTTGGAGACGAACTTGTCGTACGAGGCCTTGATCCCGTCCGTGCCCCGGGTCAGCGCCGCGTCGGTGACGTCGCGCAGCACGACGTCCCAACCTGCCTGAGCGGAGACCTGAGCGATTCCGGAACCCATCAGCCCGGCACCGATGACGGCGAGCTTCCCAGCCACTGCACACCCCAAGTTCTCGATTGGACCCCGGCCCAGTCAGGGCCCGGTCTCGTAGCCACTCCGGCGGAGACTAGCGCCCGGGCGCCGCGGAGTGACCGCGAAGTAACACGCGTCACGTCTCAAATGACGGACATCACACCGTTCCGGCCCAGCAGCCGTGCGCTGCCTCACAGTTCAGGCGTCGCCCTTGTCGTCGTCGGCGTCCACGAGCCTGCGCCTCGGCTCGCGCAGCCGTTCCAGCTCCGCGCGCGCGGCGGGCAGATGGCCGAGTTCGACGGCCATGGACCCGCGGCCGGCGATGTGGTGGGCATCGACCCTGGCCGCGGCGTCGGCGGCGGGCAGCGCGCAGACGTCTTCCCGGGTGCGACGCGGCCGGTGGAGGACGTCACCCGCCTCGTGGACGTTCGGCTCCCCCGCCGTGAGCTCCTCGCGCAGCAGGTCCTTCGCGTAGTCCCAGACGCGCGCGTCGTGCTCGGCGGCGCCGGGCTCCCCCGGGTGGTGCGGGTGCCCGGTCCACGCGTACGCGTGGTCGCGCAGGTCGAGGACGCGGTCCAGTGCCTCGCCCACGCGCCCCTCGGCCGCCTGGGCCCGCCCGCGCCCGGAATTTCCCCGGCGGCCCCGTCTACCCTGGCCGCATGGTGAACCTCACGCGCATCTACACCCGTACCGGCGACAAGGGCACGACCGCCCTCGGCGACATGAGCCGTACGGCCAAGACCGACCTGCGGATCTCCGCGTACGCCGACGCCAACGAGGCCAACGCGGCCATCGGGACGGCGATCGCGCTCGGCGGCCTGTCCCCGGAGGTCGTGAAGGTCCTGGTCCGCGTGCAGAACGACCTGTTCGACGTCGGCGCCGACCTGTGCACCCCGGTCGTCGAGAACCCGGAGTACCCGCCGCTGCGCGTGGAGCAGTTCTACGTCGACAAGCTGGAGGCGGACTGCGACACCTTCCTGGAGCAGGTGGAGAAGCTGCGCAGCTTCATCCTCCCCGGCGGCACCCCGGGGGCGGCCCTGCTCCACCAGGCCTGCACCGTGGTCCGGCGCGCCGAGCGCTCCACCTGGGCGGCGCTGGAGGTGCACGGCGAGGTGATGAACCCGCTGACCGCGACCTACCTCAACCGCCTGTCCGACCTGCTGTTCATCCTGGCCCGGGTGGCCAACAAGGAGGTCGGCGACGTGCTGTGGGTGCCGGGCGGCGAACGCTAGAGCCCCTGCGGGGCAGGGGCCTTTTTCGGCCAGATCGTGTACGTGGCGGCGACCAGTGCGTGGATGCCGACCGCCCGCAGGGCTCCCAGCTGCCAGGCCCGGAGCGAGCCGACGTCGCCCGCGTCGCCGACGTACGCGATCGCGGCCTGGAGCAGGCCGAGGGCCACCGCGGCGGCGACGACCGTACGCAGCCACAGCTTCCACTCGTGGACGGCCCGGGCCCTGCCGTGGCCGGGGCCGGGCGGCTTCGGCCCCCCGGCCAGCCGGTGCGCGGCGTGGCCGTCGAGCCACTTGATCGTGTAGTGGCCGTATCCGACGGTGTAGCCGATGTACAGGGCGGCCACTCCGTGCCTCCAGTCCGCCTCCGCGCCGTTCGCGAGGTCCAGCGTGCCGACCACCAGCAGGACCAGCTCCAGCACGGGCTCGCACAGCAGGACCGCCGCCCCGAGCCCGGGCCGCCTCGCGAGGTAGCGCAGGGCAAGGCCGGCCGCCAGCAGCACCCAGAAGCCGACCTCGCAGGCGATGATCAGCGCGACGATCATGGGACTCCCCCGTCCGCTCGGTTCTCCGTTCCCTCCCAGACTCCCGTCCGGCCGGACCCGCCGCGTCGTCTCCATTGACCATCCGGGCCTGCATCGTTCGATGTACCCGTACCTCGGCCTCCGCGCCGAGGTGCGGGGCCCGCGCACCCTGTTGGATGGGACCGTGACCGAGAAGAGCCTGCGCCCCCACCGCGACGACGTCTTCCTCGCCGTGGTCAGCACGGCCGCGGGCCTGCTGTTCTGGTCGCTCGGCGTCTACAGCAGCCCGGGCCGGGACTTCCTGCCGGCCTGGGTGGCCCTGGTCCCGCTCGTGGCGCTCGGCGCGATGGAGCTGCTGCGCCGCACGCACCCGAATCTGACCCTGGCCGTCGGCACCGTCGGGGTGGTCGCCGACCAGTTCACGGTCGGCAGCCTCGCCACCGTCGTGATCTTCACGGATCTGATGTACGCCGCCGTCGTGTACGGAACGCCGTCCATGGCCCGCCGGCTCCCCGTCACCACCGGCCTGATCACCGTCGTGGTCACGATCGCCTCGGTGGCCTGGCTGCGCACCCCGCAGGCCCTGCTGATCGGCACGATCACCGGCATCGTGAGCTTCGCCCCGGCCCTGACCGGCGCCACCCTGCGCAACCACCGCGAGGCCGCCGAGGCCGCCCGGCTGCGCGCCGAGCAGACCACCCTGCTGGCCGAGATGGACCGCAGTCAGGCCGTGGCCGCCGAGCGGGCCCGGATGGCGCGGGAGCTCCACGACATGGTGGCCAACCACCTCTCCGCCATCGCCATCCACTCCACCGCCGCGCTCTCCATCGACCGGCCGGAGACCAGCCGGGACGCGCTAGGGGTGATCCGGGAGAACAGCGTGCAGGGGCTGGCCGAAATGCGTCGGCTGATCGGGCTGCTGCGCGATGCGGGGGCGGAGCAGGAAGCGGCCGCCGTGCCCTCTCTGGACGGGCTGGAGGCCCTCGTGGAGCAGGCCCGGACCAACGGGTCGGCGAGCGGGCTGGACTTCGTGCTCGCCGACGAGCGGCCACCCGGCCGGGCCCTGCCGGCGCCGGTGGAGCTGGCCGCGTACAGGATCGTCCAGGAGTCGCTGACCAACGCCCTCAAGCACGCCTGTCCGGGCACGGTCACCGTCCGCGTGACCCGCACCGACACCGCGCTGACGGTGGCCGTGGATTCCCCGTACGGGGACCGCCCCGGCCCCCGCGCGCCGGGCTCCGGGGCCGGGCTGGTCGGCATGCGGGAACGGGCGGAACTGCTCGGCGGGGAGTTCGAGGCGGGCCGGAGCGGCGAATCGTGGCGGGTACGGGCGAGCCTGCCCGCGGAACTGGAGGCGGTGGAGGCATGACCATCCGGGTGGTGGTGGCGGAGGACCAGAGCGCGGTACGGGCCGGGCTGGTGCTCATCCTGCGCAGCGCGGGTGACATCGAGGTGGTGGGCGAGGCCGCCGACGGGGAGGAGGCGGTGCGCCTGGCCCGGGAACTGCGGCCGGACCTCGTCCTCATGGACGTGCAGATGCCGAGGCTCGACGGGGTGTCGGCGACCCGCCAGGTGGTCGCGGACGGTCTGGCGGACGTCTTGGTGCTGACGACCTTCGACCTGGACGAGTACGTGTTCGGGGCGCTGCGGGCGGGTGCGGCGGGCTTCCTGCTGAAGAACGCCGAGGCGGCGGAGCTGATCGCGGCGGTACGGACCGTGGCGCGCGGGGAGGGCCTGATCTCCCCGGCGGTGACGCGGCGGCTGATCGCGGAGTTCGCGGCTCCGGCGCGCCCGGCGAGACCGGCCGCCCCGCCGGCCCTGGAGACGCTGACCCGGCGGGAGCGCGAGGTCCTGTCCTGCCTGGGCGAGGGACTGTCGAACGCGGAGATCGCCGTACGGCTGGACATGGCGGAGGCGACGGCGAAGACCCACGTGAGCCGCCTCCTGGGCAAGTTGGAGCTCCGCAGCCGCCTCCAAGCGGCCGTACTGGCACAGGAGTTGGGGCTCTAGCGAAGCTCCGGGGGCACCGGTCTGGACCTCTTGACGGTTGGTCCAGACCTTTCTACTCTCACCGCAACACTGTGGTGAGCGTGCCATGACAAAGCGTGCTCACGGGCGGCGCAGGTCCCACCCCCATGTCGACGTCGGCCCCACGACGGAGACGGACCTACGGAGGAGCACCCTTGAGCACAGCACCCCCACCCCGTACCGGGCGCACCCGGTTCTTCACCAGAGTCGCGGCCGTCATCGCCGCCCTCGCCGTGCCCGTCGCCGGGCTCGTCGCACTCGCCGGCCCGGCCCAGGCCGCCGCATCCGCGACCGCGACGTACACCAAGGTCTCCGACTGGGGCACCGGCTTCGAGGGCAAGTGGACGGTGAAGAACACCGGCACCACGACCATCACCTCGTGGACCGTCGAGTGGGACTTCCCCGCCGGCACCGCCGTCACCTCCGCCTGGGACGCCACGGTCACCAACTCCGGCACCCACTGGACCGGCAAGAACGTCGGCTGGAACGGCACCCTCGCCCCCGGCGCCACCGCCAGCTTCGGCTTCAACGGCACGGGCGGCGGCTCCCCGAGCGGCTGCAAGGTCAACGGCGGCTCCTGCGACGGCACCACCCAGCCCGGTGACACTCCCCCCACGGCACCGGGCACCCCCACCGCGACCGGCGTCACCGAGACCGCACTGACCCTGAGCTGGGGCGCGGCCACCGACGACAAGGGCATCAAGAACTACGACGTCTACCGCGGCGGCACGAAGATCGCGACGGTCACCGGCACCACGTACGCGGACTCCGGCCTGACCAAGGCCACCACGTACACCTACTCCGTCACCGCCCGCGACACCATCGACCAGACCGGCCCCTCCTCCGGCAGCCTCACGGTCAGCACCACCGGCGGCACCACCGAGCCGCCGCAGCCCGGCGGCCCCGTCAAGCTGGGCTACTTCACCGAGTGGGGCGTCTACGGCCGCAACTACCACGTGAAGAACCTGGTCACCTCCGGCTCGGCCGCGAAGATCACCCACATCAACTACGCCTTCGGCAACGTCCAGAACGGCGCGTGCACCATCGGTGACGCCTACGCCGACTACGACAAGGCCTACACCGCCGACCAGAGCGTCGACGGCGTGGCCGACAACTGGGACCAGCCGCTGCGCGGCAACTTCAACCAGCTGCGCAAGCTGAAGAAGCAGTACCCGAACATCAAGGTCCTGTGGTCCTTCGGCGGCTGGACCTGGTCCGGCGGGTTCGGCCAGGCCGCGGCCAACCCGGCCGCCTTCGCCC
The DNA here is from genome assembly GCF_042892775.1 of Streptomyces sp. NPDC001717. NCBI lineage: Bacteria > Bacillati > Actinomycetota > Actinomycetes > Kitasatosporales > Streptomycetaceae > Streptomyces > Streptomyces sp. NPDC001717. The sequence goes on from NZ_JBIAUK010000012.1 coordinate 165,977, forward strand.
AGTCCTGCTACAACCTGGTCGAGGACCCGCGCTGGGCCGACGTCTTCGACGGCATCGACATCGACTGGGAGTACCCGAACGCCTGCGGACTGTCCTGCGACACCAGCGGAGCGGCCGCGTTCAAGAACCTGATGTCGGCGTTGCGCGCCAAGTTCGGCGGCTCCAACCTGGTCACCGCCGCGATCTCCGCCGACGGCTCCAACGGCGGCAAGCTCGACCTGGCCGACTACGCGGGCGCCGCGCAGTACGCGGACTTCTACAACGTCATGACGTACGACTTCTTCGGCGCCTGGGACGCGAAGGGCCCGACCGCCCCGCACTCCCCGCTCACCTCGTACTCGGGCATCCCGATCGCCGGCTTCAACTCCGAGGCGGCCATCACCAAGCTCAAGGGCAAGGGCATCCCCGGCTCCAAGCTCAACCTCGGCATCGGCTTCTACGGCCGCGGCTGGACGGGCGTCACCCAGGCCGCCCCGGGCGGCACCGCGACCGGGCCCGCCCCGGGCACGTACGAGCAGGGCATCGAGGACTACAAGGTGCTCAAGAACAGCTGCCCGGCCACCGGCACCGTCGCCGGCACGGCCTACGCCAAGTGCGGCAGCAACTGGTGGAGCTACGACACCCCCGCCACCATCGCCGGGAAGATGACCTGGGCCAAGCAGCAGGGTCTGAGGGGCGCCTTCTTCTGGGAGTTCAGCGGCGACACCACGAACGGTGAGCTCGCGAACGCGATCCACACCGGCCTCCGGTAACGACGAAAGCCGGGAGGACGGGGTCCGCCCCTCGTCTTCCCGGCTCTTCGACGCCTGCGATCGGTCAGGCCACGTTCACACGCTGCCCGGGCGGTGCGGCCTCCAGCCACGCCAGGAACCCGGTCAGCGCGTCCTCGCTCATCGCCAGCTCCAGGCGGGTCCCCTGGTGGAGACAGCCGAGCACGACGGCGTCGGACAGCAGGGCCAGCTCTTCCTCGCCCTCGGGCGCGCGGCGCGCGATCACCTCGATGGAGGCCCGCTCCAACACTCGGCGCGGGCGGTGCGCATAGCTGAAGACGCGGAACCACTCGATGCGGTCACCGCCGTACCGGGCGACCCCGTACACCCAGCCCTTGCCGGATACGTCGGGCTCCTCGGCCACGCCCCAACGCAGGCTGCAGTCGAAGGTCCCGCCCGAACGCTGGATGAGCCGGCGGCGCAGCCCGAACACAAACAGCCCGATCACCACCAGGGCTACGACCAGGCCGCTCACAAGCAGAGCGAGGAGCATCTTCACCGACCTCCTCGCTCATCGCATACAGATGAAAAACAGACCTGCATCGCCTCAGCCGCGACCCGCTCCGGAAAATTCCGGAACGGACCGCGGCTGAGGTTTCACACTTTGGTACGGGGCTCAGTGCCCCGCGACGGCGCGCAACCGGACTTCGGCGCGTCGCTCGGATGCCGCATCGGCGTCCGACTTGGCGCGCTCCAGTGCCCGCTCCGCACGCTGGACGTCAATCTCGTCCGCGAGCTCGGCGATCTCGGCCAGCAGGGACAGCTTGTTGTCCGCGAACGAGATGAATCCGCCGTGCACCGCGGCGACGACGGTGCCGCCCTCGCTGGTACGGATGGTCACCGGGCCCGATTCCAGCACACCGAGAAGCGGCTGGTGACCGGGCATGACGCCGATGTCGCCGGACGTGGTGCGGGCGACAACAAGGGTGGCCTCGCCGGACCAGACATTGCGGTCCGCCGCGACCAGCTCGACGTGCAGCTCAGCAGCCAAGGTGGCTCCTCGGGTCACCACCCGGCGGGTCAGCCGGGTGTTGGGTCAAATTCTAATGGGCGTGGGGAGAGGGACGGGACACACCCGCCCCCCTCCTACGAGACACCTGCCGGCGAGCCGGCGGGCCTTCGAACCGGATGCGCTCCTCGCGGAGCGCGCCGGATCAGGAGACGCCCAGCTCCTTGGCGTTGGCCTTCAGGTCCTCGATGCCACCGCACATGAAGAACGCCTGCTCGGGGAAGTGGTCGTAGTCACCGTCGCAGATCGCGTTGAACGCGGTGATCGACTCGTCGAGCGGAACGTCCGAACCGTCCACACCGGTGAACTGCTTCGCCACGTGGGTGTTCTGCGACAGGAAGCGCTCGACGCGACGGGCACGGTGGACAACGAGCTTGTCCTCCTCGCCCAGCTCGTCGATACCGAGGATCGCGATGATGTCCTGGAGGTCCTTGTACTTCTGCAGGATCCCCTTGACACGCATGGCGGCCGCGTAGTGGTCCGCCGCGATGTACCGCGGGTCGAGGATGCGGGACGTCGAGTCCAGCGGGTCCACGGCCGGGTAGATGCCCTTCTCGGAGATCGGACGGGAGAGAACCGTCGTCGCGTCGAGGTGGGCGAAGGTGGTCGCCGGCGCCGGGTCGGTCAGGTCGTCCGCGGGGACGTAGATCGCCTGCATCGAGGTGATCGAGTGACCGCGGGTCGAGGTGATGCGCTCCTGGAGGAGACCCATCTCGTCGGCCAGGTTCGGCTGGTAACCCACCGCGGAGGGCATGCGGCCGAGCAGGGTCGACACCTCGGAACCGGCCTGGGTGTACCGGAAGATGTTGTCGATGAAGAACAGCACGTCCTGCTTCTGAACATCGCGGAAGTACTCCGCCATGGTCAGACCGGCGAGCGCGACGCGCAGACGGGTGCCCGGGGGCTCGTCCATCTGGCCGAAGACAAGGGCGGTCTTGTCGATGACGCCCGAGTCGCCCATTTCCTCGATGAGGTCGTTGCCCTCACGGGTACGCTCACCGACGCCCGCGAACACCGACACACCGTCGTGGTTGTTGGCGACGCGGTAGATCATTTCCTGGATCAGAACGGTCTTGCCGACGCCGGCACCACCGAACAGACCGATCTTTCCACCCTTGACGTACGGGGTGAGAAGGTCGATGACCTTGACGCCGGTCTCGAACATCTCCGTCTTGGACTCGAGCTCGTCGAAGCTCGGGGCCTTGCGGTGGATGGGCCAGCGCTCGGTGACCTCGGCGTTCGCCTCGGGGTAGTTGAGCACCTCACCCAGGGTGTTGAACACCTTGCCCTTGGTGAAGTCACCGACGGGGACGGTGATGCCCTCGCCCGTGTCGGTCACCGGGGCCTGGCGGACCAGACCGTCGGTGGGCTGCATGGAGATGGTGCGGACCAGGCCGTCACCCAGGTGCTGGGCGACCTCAAGGGTCAGCGTCTTGAGCGCGCCGTCCTCGGCCGGGTCGGCGACCTGGACCTTCAGCGCGTTGTAGATGTCGGGCATCGCGTCGACGGGGAACTCCACGTCGACGACCGGGCCGATGACCCGGGCGATGCGGCCCGTGGCAGCGGCCGTCTCAACAGAGGTCGTCATTACTTGTCACTCCCCGCGGTCGCGTCGGCCATGGCGCTGGCGCCACCGACGATCTCGCTGATTTCCTGGGTGATTTCGGCCTGGCGGGCCGCGTTGGCAAGCCGGGAGAGGCTCTTGATGAGGTCTCCGGCGTTGTCGGTCGCCGACTTCATCGCGCGGCGGCGGGCAGCGTGCTCGGAAGCAGCGGCCTGCAGCAGCGCGTTGTAGATGCGGCTCTCGACGTAGCGCGGCAGAAGGGCGTCGAGGACGTCCTCCGCCGACGGCTCGAACTCGAACAGCGGAAGGATCTCGCCCTTCGCACCGTCCTCCTCCACAGCCTTGTCGAGGCTGAGCGGCAGCATCCGGCCGTCGACCGCGTTCTGCGTCATCATCGACACGAATTCCGTGTAGACGATGTGCAGCTCGTCGACGCCGCCCTCGGCCGTTTCCAGCTGGATGGCCTCGATCAGCGGCGCCGCGACGCGCTTGGCGTCGGCGTAGGCCGGGCTGTCGGTGAAGCCGGTCCACGAGTCCGTGACCTTGCGCTCACGGAAGCCGTAGTAGGCGACACCCTTGCGGCCGACGATGTAGCTGTCGACCTCCTTGCCCTCAGCCCGCAGCCGCTCGGTGAGCCGGTCGGCCTGCTTGATGGCGTTCGAGGAGTAGCCGCCGGCCAGACCGCGGTCGCTCGTGATGAGCAGGACCGCGGCGCGGGTCGGCGCCTCGACCTCGGTGGTCAGGGCGTGCTTGGTGTTCGAACCGGTCGCCACCGCGGTCACCGCACGGGTGAGCTCGGTCGCGTACGGCATCGACGCCGCCACCTTGCGCTGCGCCTTGACGATGCGCGAGGCGGCGATCATCTCCATCGCCTTGGTGATCTTCTTGGTCGCCGTGATGGCACGGATGCGACGCTTGTAGACCCGGAGCTGCGCTCCCATGAGTCAGGTCCCTTCCGTCGTCACTTGGAGACGTTGACGGCCGGAACGTCTTCGCCGAGGAGCTTTCCGTCCGAGGTCTCGAACTGGCGCTTGAAGGCGGCGATCGCGTCGGCGATCGAGCCCAGCGTGTCGTCCGACATCTTGCCGCCGTCGGCGATCGAGGTCAGGAGGTCCTTGCGCTCGCGGCGCAGGTGCTCCAGCAGCTCCGACTCGAAGCGGCGGATGTCCTCGACCGGGACGTCGTCCATCTTGCCGGTGGTGCCGGCCCAGACGGAGACGACCTGCTCCTCGACGGGCATCGGCTGGTACTGGCCCTGCTTCAGCAGCTCGACCATGCGCTTGCCGCGCTCCAGCGAGGCCTTCGACGCGGCGTCCAGGTCGGAACCGAAGGCGGCGAACGCCTCCAGCTCGCGGTACTGGGCCAGGTCGACGCGGAGGCGACCCGAAACCTGCTTCATGGCCTTGTGCTGGGCGGAGCCACCGACGCGGGAGACCGAGATACCGACGTTCAGCGCCGGGCGCTGGCCCGCGTTGAACAGGTCGGACTCCAGGAAGCACTGGCCGTCGGTGATGGAGATGACGTTGGTCGGGATGAACGCCGACACGTCGTTCGCCTTGGTCTCGACGATCGGCAGACCGGTCATCGAACCGGCACCCATCTCGTCGGACAGCTTCGCGCAGCGCTCCAGCAGACGGGAGTGCAGGTAGAAGACGTCACCCGGGTAGGCCTCACGGCCCGGCGGGCGGCGCAGCAGCAGCGACACGGCGCGGTAGGCGTCGGCCTGCTTCGACAGGTCGTCGAAGATGATCAGGACGTGCTTGCCGGCGTACATCCAGTGCTGGCCGATGGCGGAACCGGTGTACGGCGCCAGGTACTTGAAGCCGGCCGGGTCGGACGCCGGGGCGGCGACGATCGTCGTGTACTCGAGCGCGCCGGCCTCTTCCAGGGCGCCGCGAACGGACGCGATGGTCGAGCCCTTCTGGCCGATGGCGACGTAGATGCAGCGGACCTGCTTGTTCACGTCGCCGGAGCGCCAGTTGTCACGCTGGTTGATGATCGTGTCGACGGCCAGAGCGGTCTTACCCGTCTGACGGTCGCCGATGATCAGCTGACGCTGGCCACGGCCGATCGGCACCATCGCGTCGACGGCCTTGTAGCCGGTCTGCATGGGCTCGTGCACCGACTTACGGACCATAACGCCCGGGGCCTGCAGCTCGAGGGCGCGGCGGCCTTCGGTCGCGATCTCGCCGAGGCCGTCGATCGGGTTGCCGAGCGGGTCGACAACGCGGCCGAGGTAGCCCTCGCCGACACCTACGGAGAGAACCTCACCGGTGCGGTGCACCGGCTGGCCCTCCTCGATACCGCTGAACTCGCCGAGGACGATCGCACCGATCTCGCGCTCCTCGAGGTTGAGGGCGAGACCGAGGGTGCCGTCCTCGAACTTCAGCAGCTCGTTCGCCATGGCGGAGGGCAGGCCCTCCACCTTCGCGATGCCGTCGCCGGCAACGCTGACCGTTCCGACCTCCTCGCGCGAGGCCGCGTCCGGCTGGTACGACTGGACAAAGTTCTCCAGTGCGTCCCGGATCTCCTCCGGCCGGATCGTGAGCTCCGCCATCTGGGTTCCCTGCTCTCCTTGTTGGGCCTGAAGCTTCTTAGGGGTCTGGGGGCGACCCCCAGGAATCTTCTGCAAGTTCTGCACGGCCCAACCGGGCCGCTAGGAATGCGTTGTACTAGTTGGTGGCTGGTCAGCCGGCCATGCGACGGGTCGCCTCGGTGAGGCGCTCCGCGATGGTGCCGTCGATGACCTCGTCACCGACCCGCACCTGGATTCCGCCGAGGACCGCGGGGTCCACGTCGAGGTTCAGGTGCATCTGGCGGCCGTACAGCTTCGCCAGCACCGCGCCGAGACGCTGCTTCTGCACGTCGCTGAGCGGAACCGCGGTGGTCACGGTGGCGACCATGCGGTTGCGGCGCTCGGCGGCGAGCGTGGAAAGGGACTCGAGTCCCGCTTCCAGGCTACGTCCACGCGGGTGCGTGACGAGACGCGTCACCAGGCGCTCCGTGACGGCGTTCGCCTTGCCGCCGAGCAGGCTGCGCAGCAGCTCGCTCTTGGCGGAGGCGGTGGCCGCACGGTCGGTCAGCGCGGCACGCAGCTCGGTGTTCGAGGAGACGATCCGCCCGAAGCGGAACACCTCGTCCTCGACGTCGTCGAGCGCGCCGGCCTTCTGGGCCGCCGTGAGGTCGGCGGTGGCCGCCAGCTCCTCAAGCGAGTCCACCAGGTCACGGGACTGCGACCAGCGGGACCGCGCCATGCCGGACACCAGGTCGAGGGTCTCCCCGCCCACCTGGCCGGACAGCAGTCGGCCCACCAGCTCGGCCTTGGCCTCACCGGACTGCGCCGGGTCCGTGATGACCCGACGCAGCGAGACCTCACGGTCGAGCAGCGCGGTGACGGCGGCCAGCTCACCGGCGAGCTTCGCCGCGTCGACGGACGAGTTGTCCGTCAGCGCGTCGAGACGCTCGCGCGCGGAGGCCAGCGCCTCGCGGCTCGCTCCGTTCATCGGGCCGCCTCGGCCTTCTCCTCAAGCTCGCTGAGGAAGCGGTCGATCGTACGGCTCTGCCGGGCGTGGTCCTCGAGGGACTCGCCGACGAGCTTTCCGGCCAGGTCGGTGGCGAGCTTGCCGACGTCCTGACGCAGCGCCTGAGCGGCGGCCTTGCGGTCGGCCGCGATCTGGGCGTGGCCGGCAGCGATGATCTCCTCACGCTGCCGCTGGCCCTCTGCGCGCAGTTCTTCCTTGAGCGCAGTGCCCTGCTCCAGCGCTTCCTGGCGCAGGCGCGCGGCCTCGTGCCGGGCTTCGGCGAGCTGGGCCTTGTACTGCTCCAGGACGCTCTGAGCCTCGGTCTGAGCGGCTTCTGCCTTCTCGATACCGCCCTCGATCGCCGCGTGGCGCTCGTCCAGAACCTTGTTGATGTTCGGGAGGAGCTTCTTCGCGAGGAAACCGAAGACGATGACGAAGGCGATCAGACCGATGACGAGCTCGGGGATCGGCGGAACGAGAGGGTTTTCCGTCTCGGCCGCGAGAACCAGGAGGTTCACATCAGTGCCTTTCGTCTAATCGGACTAGTGGTTGCGGCTCGTCTTAGTAGACGAACGGCATGACCAGACCGATGAGGGCGAGCGCCTCACAGAAGGCGAAGCCGAGGATCTGGTTGGCGCGGATCAGACCGGCGGCCTCGGGCTGGCGGGCGAGGGCCTGGGTGCCGTTACCGAAGATGATGCCGACGCCGACGCCGGGGCCGATGGCCGCGAGGCCGTAACCAACGGAGCTGAGGGAACCGGTGACGCCTTCGGCGGCGGCGAGGATCTGGGACATGCCAGTTCTTCCTTCTCTTTCACGGATCCGGTGGGGGTTGGCCACCGGACGACAAGGGGGTTTGGGAGTGGGCCGGACTCAGTGGTGCTCGGCGAGCGCGCCCTGGATGAAGCTGCAGGCCAGGAGGACGAAGACGTACGCCTGGACAGCCTGGATGAAGAGCTCGAAGGCGGTCATCACGATCACCATCACGAACGAGACACCCGCGTAGGCGATGCCGATGCCGTTCAGCAGGTACCAGCTGGCGATCGTGAAGAGCAGCAGCAGGGTGTGACCGGCGAACATGTTCGCGAAGAGTCGGACCGCGTGGGTGAACGGGCGCACCAGGACGTTCGAGAAGAACTCGATGACCATGACCAGCGGGAGGACCGGGCCGAGCGACTTGTCGTAGCCGGTCAGGTTCTTGAAGCCGCCGACGAAGCCGTGGCGCTTGAACGTCACCGACATCCAGATGAAGTACACGATCGCGGCGAGGATGGCCGGGTACGCGATGATCGCGGTCACGGGGAACTGAGCCACCGGGACGATCGACCAGACGTTCAGGATCCACACGAAGAAGAACAGCGAGACCATGAAGGGGACGTACTTCTCGCCCTCCTTCTTGCCCAGCGTCTCGTAGACGATCCCGCGGCGCACGAAGTCGTAGCCGGCCTCGGCCACCATCTGGAGCTTGCCCGGGACGACCTTCGGCTTGCCGAAGGCGGCCCAGAAGAAGCCCACGATGATCAGCGAGCCCAGCAGGGCCAGCAGCATCGGCTTGTTGAAGTACGTGCTGGTGATGCCGGGTTCGCCCCACAGCGGCTCGAAGAGGAACGAGTGCAGGCCCGGTCCGGGGAAGCCACATCCGTCGAAGATGTGACAGTCGGTCTCGAAGGCGAGGACCTGCGTCGGGTCAGCACTCACCGCGGGCTCCTTCAGCGTGGCGCATAGGTACGGCAACCTCGTTGTGTCGGCGCGGCGAGAAGCCGCGGTTCGGCACTGGACTGGTGTTACGGATGGTGGGGCGGCAGTCAGGCATCGAGCCTCGCGATGGAACAGGCGTCAGCTCAGGTGCCCGCGCCCGCAGTGCCGCATATGGCACCGGACGATAGCAGGATCTCGAACGCGCACTTATCCCGGCCCTACCCTTCACGTCTTCGGCCCCGAATTTCCGGGCTTGTCGCCCGGAGTCGAGTCCGGTTCCACGTAAAGGATCTTGGCCTTCATGTGAGCACGGGTCTGCGCGGCGATCCACACGAGGGTGGTCACCACGAGCGTGATCGCGAAGGCCTTGGGGTTGAACAGAGTGGTGTTCTTGAACGCGGCGAGAAAGACGAAGAGCAGCAGGATCTGGGCCGCGTAGAGCATGAGCCCCATGGCCTGGAAGAGATGCGGAAGCGATTTCGCCGTGCGCTGCAGAACGATGAATCCGATGCCCATGAACAGGATCACCAACAGCGTCGCGATGACGGCACCGAGCGCACCCGCGCCACCGACCACGACGGCACTGATCGCAGCGGCGACAGCGCCGGCGACAGCCGTGGGCACGGCGGCTTGCAGGAGAGATCGGACGTCGTTAGACCGCATGGCGGTTTGCTCCGCGTGGTGGTGGGGGCACGGGACTCGTACGGGACGAGCGTAAGCCCGGTCCGAGTGAGGTCCTCGGGCCAATGGACCGTCGCACTACGGTCCTTCGGCTCTGTCGCCGGGTTTAGTGAACGGTATCACAAACTATTTGATGAGAGCTTTACCTGGTGGGTGTGCTGACTGTCACACATGAGAGGGACCCTGCGCGTGTGTGCGCGACAGCCAAGTGTCTTGTGTGCTAAAGGGCGTTCATGTCCGACATGCACCCACCGTCGTCAGCGCGTCGATTCAGCCTTACGCCGGTCGGGGAAGCGCGAACGGGGGCCCACGGCGGTCGCCCCGTTGACGCCGGACACACCTGCCGCGACCGGTCGGACGGGCGCCGGCTCGGCACCCGAGACGTCCTCCAGGGCCGCCTCCGCCGCGGCCTCGGCGGCTCGCGCCGCGTGCCGGTAGCGCGGCGGAACGAGGCCTTCGGCCCAGCGCGGAGCGCGCGGGGTGAAGCGCGGCAGGAGCAGCAGGATCAGGCCGACGGCGCTCAGGGCGGCGATGGCGAGCACGATCCACATCGACGTGGAATGCACCGAATAGGCCACCGCGCCGAAGGCGATGAGTCCTGACCAGAAGTACATGATGAGCACCGCGCGGCTGTGCGAATGCCCGAGTTCCAGCAGTCGGTGGTGCAGGTGTCCGCGGTCCGCGGCGAAGGGCGACTGGCCCTTCCAGGTGCGCCGGACGATGGCCAGAACCAGGTCCGCCATCGGGATCGCGATGACGGTCAGCGGCAGGATCAGCGGGATGTAGGCGGGGAGCATCGCGTGCGTCGCGTTGCGCTCACCACCCGCGAAGAGGGCGAGGGCGTCCGGGTCGACCTGGCCGGTCAGGGAGATCGCGGAGGCGGCCAGCACCAGGCCGATGAGCATCGAGCCGGAGTCGCCCATGAAGATCCGCGCGGGGTGCATGTTGTGCGGCAGGAAGCCCAGGCACATGCCCATCAGGATGGCCGCGAACAGGGTCGCGGGAGCGGCCGACTCGATGCCGTAGCCGAACCAGATCCGGTACGCGTAGAGGAACAGCGCGGCGGCCGCGATGCAGACCATGCCGGCGGCCAGGCCGTCGAGGCCGTCGACGAAGTTCACGGCGTTGATGGTGATCACGACGAGCGCGACGGTCAGCAGGTTGCCCTGCCACTGCGTGAGCGGGACGGTGCCGATGCCCGGGACGGGGATCCACAGGATGGTCAGACCCTGCATGACCATCACGCCGGCGGAGATCATCTGCGCGCCGAGCTTGATCAGGGCGTCGAGTTCGAACTTGTCGTCGAGGACGCCGACCAGCCAGATCAGCGCCGCTCCGGAGAGCAGCGCGCGCGGTTCGTTCGACAGCTCGAAGACACCGTTGAGGTTGCGCAGGTGGTCGGCGACCAGCAGCCCCGCGCACAGTCCGCCGAACATGGCGATGCCGCCCAGTCGCGGTGTGGGCTCGCGGTGCACGTCACGGGCGCGGATCTCCGGCATGGCCCCGGCCGCGATCGCGAACTTCCGCACGGGCCCGGTCAGCAGGTAGGTCACCGCGACCGTGACGCAAAGCGTCAGCAGATATTCACGCACTGGCTGCCCCAGATGTATCGCCGGCCATCTCAGCCCCACACATTAGCTGCGATGTCCCCTCCACCGAGGACGCGAGGGGGCCGTATCCCGGTTCCAGTACGCCCCGCTTGCCCCTGTTACTCCCCGTAAGGTGGAAATTCCCTCGTGAGATCGGCGACCTCCGTACGGGTCTGCGCGCCCTCCCCGCGCAGTGCGCGGGCGAAAAGAGCCGCGATCTCGGTCATCTGGGCCTCCCCCATCCCCTGGGTGGTGACGGCCGCGGTGCCGAGCCGGATCCCGCGCTGGTCCCCGTACGGGAGGGCACAGGTGTCGAGCACGATCCCCGCCGCGGCCAGCAGACCCCGGGCGGTCGGGCCGTCCAGACCCAGCGGGGACGGGTCGGCGGTGATCAGGTGCGTGTCGGTGCCGCCGGTGGTGATCGCGAACCCGTGCTTCTCCAGCGCCTGCGCGAGCACCCGGGCGTTGGCGACGACCCGGTGCGCGTAGGTGGTGAAGGCGGGAGTCGCCGCCTCCCCGAACGCGACGGCCTTCGCGGCGATGGTGTGCATCTGGGCGCCGCCCTGCGTGAAGGGGAACACCGCGCGGTCGACGCGCTCGGCGAACTCGGAGCCGCACAGGATCATCCCGCCGCGCGGGCCGCGCAGCACCTTGTGCGTGGTCGCGCACACGATGTCGGCGTACGGGACGGGGCTGGGCGCGGCCCCGCCGGCCACCAGCCCGATCGGATGGCCCGCGTCGGCGATGAAGTAGGCCCCCACCTCGTCGGCGATCTCCCGGAACACCGAGTACTCCGGATGCCGGGGGTAGGAGATGGACCCGCACACGATCGCCTTGGGCCGGTGCGCGCGGGCCAGCTCCTGCACCTGCCGGTAGTCGATGAGCCCCGTCTCGGCGTCGACCCCGTACCCGACGAAGTCGAACCAGCGGCCGGAGAAGTTGGCGGGTGAGCCGTGGGTGAGGTGCCCCCCGTACGGAAGCCCCATCGCCAGCACGGTGTCCCCCGGCCGCAGCAGCGCCGCGTAGGCGGCCAGCACGGCGGAGGAACCGGAGTGGGGCTGTACGTTGGCGTGCTCGGCCCCGAAGAGCGCGGTGGCCCGCTCCATGGCGACGCGCTCGGCCATGTCGGCGTACTCGCACCCACCGTGGTGCCGGGCACCGGGATACCCCTCGGCGTACTTGTTGGCGAGCGCCGACCCGAGCGCGGCGAGCACCGCGCCGGAGGTGAAGTTCTCGGCGGCGATCATCTGCAGGGTGGTCCCCTGCCGCTGCCGCTCCCCCGCGAGTACGTCCGCCATCTGCGGATCCTGCTGCCGCAGGACGTCCGTGGGCTGGGTGATGACGCTCATGGCACGACTCCAGGGGGTACCGGGTACCAGCCACTGTAGGCCGAAGCCACCCAAATCGCCCTGCGGCGGGCCGCATGCCGGGGCTCCGCCCCGGACCCCGCTCCTCGAACGCCGGAGGGGCTGAAATTGCCCTGCGGGCAATCCAGCGGCGCCAAGTCGGCGGCACCAGCCAAAATCCAGCCCGTCCGGCGCTTGAGGACCGGGTCCGGGCAGAGCCCGGGAAACGGAGAAAGGGCGGGACGCTCAGCGAGAAGCCGGCACACCCGTCAACGCGGTGACGACCGGCTCCAGCGCCTGGTTGATCTCGTCGCCGATCGAGCGGAAGAAGGTGATCGGCGCCCCGTACGGGTCGTACACCTCGTCCGCGTCCGGCGAGGGGGCCAGCAGCCACCCCCGCAACGCGGCCGCGGCCCGCACCAACGCCCGCGCCCGCTCCGCCATGCCGTCGTCCAGCGGCGGCAGCGTGGCCGGGTCTATGGCCCGTACCAGCCGGGTGAACTCCTTCAGCGTGAAGGTCCGCAGCCCGGCCGAGTGCCCCATCGAGATGACCTGCGCCCGGTGGTCCCGCGTGGCGGTCAGCACCAGGTCGGCCCGGATCACGTGCTCGTCCAGCAGTTCCCGCCCGGTGAAACCGGAGGCGTCCGCTCCGAAGTCCGCCAGCACCGCGGCCGCGTTCGCCTCCATCGGGGCCCCCTCGTGGCCCCACGTACCGGCGCTCTCCACGATGAGGTCCCCGGTGACCAGCCCGCCCAGCCGGTGGGACAGGGCGTGCCGCGTCAGCCGCTCGGTGATCGGCGAGCGGCACACGTTGCCGGTGCTGACGTGGAGTATGCGGAACGAGTCCCTCGCTATGCCACGCCCCTCAGGGCTCACGGGGCGACCTCGAGGTCGGGTACGACCTCCCGCAGCTGCTCGGCGGTGAGCGCACCGGCCCGCAGCAGCACGGGAACCTTGCCCGTGACGTCGACGATCGACGACGGCTCGATGCCGGGCGTCGGGCCGCCGTCCAGGTACACGGACACGGAGTCGCCGAGCATCGTGCGCGCGGCGTCGCAGTCCTCGGGCGCCGGCTGGCCGGAGATGTTCGCCGAGGAGACGGCCATCGGGCCGACCTCGGTCAGCAGCTCGATCGCGACGGGGTGCAGCGGCATGCGCACGGCGACCGTGCCCTGGGTGTCGCCGAGGTCCCACGACAGCGAGGGCTGGTGCTTGGCGACGAGCGTCAGCGCGCCCGGCCAGAAGGCGTCGACGAGCTCCCACGCCTGCTCGGAGAAGTCCGTGACCAGGCCGTGCAGCGTGTTCGGGGAGCCGATGAGCACCGGGGTCGGCATGCCGCGGCCGCGGCCCTTGGCGGCGAGGAGGTCGTGGACGGCCTCCGGGCTGAAGGCGTCCGCGCCGATCCCGTACAGGGTGTCGGTGGGCAGCACGACGAGCTCGCCGCGGCGCACGGCGGACGCGGCTTCGCGCAGGCCCGTCTTGCGGTCCGTCGCGTCGTTGCAGTCGTATCGCCGGGCCATCAGCGGGCCTCCTCAAGCAGCGGGGGGGTGACAGGAAGGATCGCGCCCATCACGGCATGGCCTTGCGGGCGGTCGCGAAACGCGGGCGGTTGTTCAGGTCGGGGTGGTCCGCGGCGTCGGCCCAGCCCTGCTCCTCGGCGAAGATCCAGGGGACCTGCCCGCCCTGGGTGTCGGCGTGCTCGATCACGACGATGCCGCCGGGCCGCAGCAACCGGTGCGCGGTGCGCTCGATGCCGCGGATGGTGTCGAGGCCGTCCTCGCCGGAGAAGAGAGCCATCTCCGGGTCGTGGTCGCGGGCCTCGGGGGCGACGTACTCCCACTCGGTGAGCGGGATGTACGGCGGGTTGGAGATGACGAGGTCGACCTGTCCGTCCAGCTCGGGCAGCGCGCTGAGCGCGTCGCCCTGGTGGACGGTGACCCGCGAGCCCTCGGCGTTCTTGCGGGTCCACCGCAGCGCGTCCTCGGACAGCTCGACGGCGTGCACGCGCGAGCGGGGCACCTCCTGCGCCATGGCCAGCGCGATCGCACCGGAGCCCGTGCACAGGTCGACGATCAGCGGCTCGACGACGTCCATCGCGCGAACGGCGTGTATGGCCCAGTCCACGACCGACTCGGTCTCGGGCCGGGGCACGAAGACCCCGGGGCCGACCTGGAGCTCCAGGTACCGGAAGAAGGCCCGGCCGGTGATGTGCTGGAGCGGCTCGCGCGCCTCGCGGCGGGCGACGGCCTCCCAGTAGCGGGCGTCGAAGTCCGCGTCCTTGACGTGGTGCAGTTCCCCCCGTTTGACGCCGTGCACGAAGGCCGCGAGCTCCTCCGCGTCGAAACGCGGTGAGGGCACGCCGGCGGCGGCCAGCCGCTGGGTGGCCTGGGCCACCTCGGCAAGCAGCAAGTTCACGCTGGTCCTCCGGGCTGCTGTCGTACGGGGGGTGGTACGGGTGGTTACCGCGGTGCTGCGCTTCGGCTTACTGCGCGGCCGCGAGCTTGGCGGCGGAGTCGGCGTCGACGCAGGCCTGGATGACCGAGTCGAGGTCGCCGTCGAGCACCTGGTCCAAGTTGTACGCCTTGAAGCCGGTGCGGTGGTCCGAGATCCGGTTTTCCGGGAAGTTGTACGTACGGATCTTCTCGGAACGGTCCACGGAGCGCACCTGGCTGCGGCGCACGTCGGAGGCCTCCTGCTCGGCGGCTTCCTGGGCGGCGGCCAGCAGGCGCGAACGCAGGATGCGCATGGCCTGCTCCTTGTTCTGGAGCTGGCTCTTCTCGTTCTGGCAGGAGGCGACCACACCGGTCGGGATGTGCGTGATGCGCACGGCCGAGTCGGTGGTGTTGACGGACTGGCCGCCCGGGCCGGAGGAGCGGTACACGTCGATGCGCAGGTCGTTCGCGTTGATCTCGACCTCGACCTCCTCGGCCTCCGGGGTGACGAGCACGCCGGCGGCGGAGGTGTGGATGCGGCCCTGGGACTCGGTGGCCGGAACGCGCTGGACGCGGTGCACGCCGCCCTCGTACTTCAGGCGGGCCCACACGCCCTGGCCGGGCTCGGTGGCGCCGTTGCCGCCCTTGGTGCGGACGGAGACCTGGACGTCCTTGTAGCCGCCGAGCTCGGACTCGGTGGCGTCGATGATCTCGGTCTTCCAGCCCACGCGCTCGGCGTAGCGCAGGTACATGCGCAGCAGGTCGCCGGCGAACAGCGCCGACTCGTCGCCGCCCGCGCCCGCCTTGACCTCGAGGAGCACGTCCTTGTCGTCGCTGGGGTCGCGCGGGACCAGCAGCAGGCGGAGCTTCTCGGTGAGCTCCTCGCGCTGTGCGCTCAGCTCCTTGACCTCGGCGGCGAAGTCCGGGTCGTCGGCCGCGAACTCCTTGGCCGTCTCGATGTCCTCGGCCGACTGCTTCCAGGCCCGGAAGGTCGCGATGATCGGGGTCAGCTCCGCGTAGCGCTTGTTCAGCTTGCGCGCGTTGGCCTGATCCGAGTGCACCGAAGGGTCGGCGAGCTTCTTCTCGAGGTCGGCGTGTTCGCCGACCAGTTCCTCGACCGCCTCGAACATCGGGAGACTCCTGGGGTAAAAGTACGAAAGGGCTGCACGTGGTCAGGGACCGGGACGACGACAAAGGCGCCGGTCCAGCCGCCCCCGGATGGTCAGGGGGCGACCGGAAACCGGCGCCTGGGTCGCGCTACTTCTTGGCCGCACCCTTGCCGAAGCGGGCCTCGAAGCGGGCCACACGGCCACCGGTGTCGAGGATCTTCTGCTTGCCCGTGTAGAACGGGTGGCACTCGGAGCAGACCTCGGCACGGATGGTGCCCTCGGTCAGGGTGCTACGGGTGGTGAACGACGCGCCACAGGTGCAGCTGACCTGGGTCTCGACGTACTCGGGGTGAACATCGCGCTTCAAGGTGTCTCCTAGATTCGGGAGGGCGCCGGGTCGCAGGAGCCGAATTGCGCACTGCGTGAACCGGGGCCGACAGACCAGTCTGCCAGGACCGGGCTGCCTGTCAAAATTCTGAGGACGCCTCCCTCAACGGACGGGGGTCGGCATCTATTCCGGCAGGCCCGGAAGACGTCCTCGCCGGAGGCTCACTGGACGACGGAACCGGCCGTGCCCTTGTCACCGGTGGAGTTCGCGGTGGCCTCGGCGGGGATCGGCTGGTCGGCCAGCAGGGCGTCCCAGACCAGCTGGGACTCCTTCTTCAGCGGGGCCACGCGGTTGGGGTCGACCGCGTCCGTGGTGACCGGCAGCGTGATCATGTGCATGTTCTGGGCGTCGATGCCCTGGAGGCTCTGGGCGAAGCCCATGAGGGACTTCACGTCGCCGAGCGCCTTGTCGGTGGTGAGCGCCTTGGTGCCGGTGTCGGCGAGGTCGAGGAGCTTCTTCGGGTTGTCGAACAGTCCGACGGTCTTGACCTGCTTGATCAGCGCCTTGATGAAGGCCTGCTGGAGCTGTATTCGGCCGAGGTC
This sequence comes from Streptomyces sp. NPDC001717, assembly GCF_042892775.1. Taxonomy (NCBI): domain Bacteria; kingdom Bacillati; phylum Actinomycetota; class Actinomycetes; order Kitasatosporales; family Streptomycetaceae; genus Streptomyces; species Streptomyces sp. NPDC001717. The sequence goes on from NZ_JBIAUK010000012.1 coordinate 182,626, forward strand.
ACCGCCGTCCCCGACGGCATGGCGGGTACGGACCAGGCCGAGCGCCTGCTCGCCGTTCAGCCGGTTGGGGCCGGCCGGGAGGTCCAGGTGGCTGTAGGAGTCCTTGAGGGGCTTGGTGGTGGTCACCTCGACCCCGCCGAGGGTGTCGATGATCTTCTTGAAGCCCGTGAAGTCGACCTCGATGTAGTGGTCCATGCGGATCCCCGACATCTTCTCGACGGTCTTGACCGCGCAGGCGGCGCCGCCGACCGTGTAGGCCTCGTTGAACTGCCGGCGCTGGCCGCCGGGGTCGGTCTTGCCGTTGCCCGTGGGGCACGAGGGGCGGGCGGTCATCGTGTCGCGGGGTATGGAGACGATGCTCGCCTTCTTGTGGCCCTCGTACAGGTGGACGATCATCGCCGTGTCGGCGCGGGCGGAGCCGCCGTCGTCCTGTCCGTACTCGGAGTTCGCGCCGCCGCGGGAGTCGGAGCCGAGGACGAGGATGTCCATCGAGCCGTTGTCGATGTTCTGCGGGCGGTCCTTGCCCAGCGCCTGGTCGATGTCGACCGTCTTCAGGTTGCCGTTCAGCTTGAAGTAGAACCAGCCCAGGCCCGCCCCGCCCAGCAGGACCACGCCGGCCGCGCTCCAGGCCACCACGACGAGGGCCCTGCGCTTCTTCGCGGGTTTGCGGCGTCGCCGGCCCGCGGCACGGTGGCCGGCGCCGTTGCTGTCCTGGCTCATGCTCTCCTCAGTCCTGGATGCGGTCCCCTGTCCCTTGACACAGACGGACGAACGTCCTCCAGGGTTCCACGGCCGCCGGGCCCCGGACCGGGGCCGCGACGGACGCGTTCCCTGACGAACACTCCGTAACCCCGCCCTCACCTGCGGTTTCCCGCCGGGACGCGGCACGGCCGCCCCCGGGGCGAGGGGGGTCGCCGTGTGGCGAAGGTCGCACCGTACGCACACGGCCGCCCCTGTCGCGCGTGCGACGGGGGCGGCCGTGTTCAGGTGGAGAGGACTCAGTCGTCGTTCTTGCCCGACGGGGTCGTCTTCGCGATCTGCATCAGGAACTCGGCGTTCGACTTCGTCTGCTTCATCTTGTCGAGCAGCAGCTCGATCGCCTGCTGCGAGTCGAGCGCGTGCAGCACCCGGCGCAGCTTCCAGACGATGGCGAGCTCCTCCGCGTTGAGGAGGATCTCCTCCTTGCGGGTGCCCGACGGGTCGACGTCGACGGCCGGGAAGATGCGCTTGTCGGCGAGCTTCCGGTCGAGCTTGAGCTCCATGTTGCCGGTGCCCTTGAACTCCTCGAAGATCACCTCGTCCATGCGCGAGCCGGTGTCGACCAGCGCGGTGGCCAGGATGGTCAGCGAGCCGCCGTCCTCGATGTTGCGCGCGGCACCGAAGAAGCGCTTCGGCGGGTACAGCGCGGTCGAGTCGACACCACCGGACAGGATGCGGCCGGAGGCGGGCGCCGCGAGGTTGTACGCGCGGCCCAGGCGGGTGATGGAGTCCAGCAGGACGACCACGTCGTGTCCCAGCTCGACGAGACGCTTGGCGCGCTCGATGGCCAGCTCGGCGACGGTGGTGTGGTCCTCGGCCGGGCGGTCGAAGGTCGAGGAGATGACCTCGCCCTTGACCGACCGCTGCATGTCGGTGACCTCTTCCGGACGCTCGTCGACCAGGACGACCATCAGGTGGCACTCGGGGTTGTTCGTGGTGATCGCGTTGGCGATCGCCTGCATGATCATGGTCTTGCCGGTCTTCGGCGGGGCCACGATCAGGCCTCGCTGGCCCTTGCCGATCGGCGACACGAGGTCGATGATGCGGGTCGTCAGCACACCCGGGTCGGTCTCCAGGCGGAGCCGGTCCTGCGGGTAGAGCGGGGTCAGCTTCTGGAACTCCGGCCGTCCGCGCCCGGATTCGGGAGCCATGCCGTTGACGGAGTCCAGGCGCACGAGGGCGTTGAACTTCTCGCGGCGCTCGCCGTCCTTGGGCTGGCGCACGGCACCGGTGGTGTGGTCGCCCTTGCGCAGGCCCGCCTTGCGGACCTGGGCGAGGGAGACGTACACGTCGTTGGGGCCGGGCAGGTAGCCCGAGGTCCGGATGAACGCGTAGTTGTCGAGGATGTCGAGGATGCCCGCGACGGGGATCAGCACGTCGTCGTCGGCGACCTGCGGCTCGTTCGGCGCGAACTCGTCGCGGCCACGACGGCCACGGCGGTCGCGGTAGCGGCCGCGACGGCCACGACGGCCGCCCTCGTCGTCGAAGTCGTCCTGCGGCCCGTTGTCCTGGGGACCCTGACGGTCCTGACGACCCTGCTGGCCCTGACCCTGGCCACGGCCGCCCTGCTGCTGGCGGTCGCCGCGCTCGGCGCGGTCCTGACGGCCGCCCTGGCCGCCCTGCGCGCCCTGGCCCTGGCCGCCCTGGCCCTGCTCGTCGGTCTTGGCGGCGCGCTCGCGGCGGCTCTGACGGTCACCGCGCTCGGCGCGGTCCCCGCGGTCACGACGGTCGCGACGGCCTCGGCCCTCGCCGTCCTGACCCTGTGCGGGGGCGGAGACCGCGGTGGCGGCCTCGGCCTTGGCGTCGGCCTGCGGAGCCGCGACCGTCTCGGTCTTCTGCTCGACCTGGACGACGGTGGCGGGAGCCGAGCCCTCCGGGCTGCCCGACGGGGCGGTGGCCCGACGGCGGCGACGCTCGCCGGCCGGCGCGTCCTCGGAGGCCGGCTGGCCCGGGATCTCGATCTGCGTCGCCGGAGCGGCGGCGGGCTTCTCGGCGGGCGCCTCGGCGGCGGTCTCGCCCGTGCGGGCCTTGCTGGTGGCGCGGCGCTTCGGCTTGGCCTCGGCGGTGTCGCCGGCGGCGGAAGCCGCGGCCTTGGCGGCGCCGCCACCGGCCTGCGCCTCCTTGATGACCTCGATCAGCTGGCTCTTGCGCATCCGCGCGGTGCCCCTGATACCGAGGCCGGACGCGACCTGCTGGAGCTCTGCGAGGACCATGCCGTCAAGGCCGGTGCCGGTGCGGCGGCGCTTGGGCGCGGCGCCCGCGGCGGGAGCACTGGTGTCGACAGAGGTGTCGGCAGCGCCCATCAGATCGGTGGTGTCGCTCACGAAGGGTCCTTCCCTGGAGCGGACGTCGGCCTGTCTGGCTCGGCGACCGGTTGTGCTGTCCGACAGCGGTCTAGGTGTGGACCGTGCCGGGGCGGTGGTCCGCCGGTAGAGATACGGCGGAGAGAAACGTGCGTGGGTGGTACCGGCGAGAAGCCCCCGAGCTGAAAGCGTGGGAATGTCACGCCGATTCCGGAGCGTGCTCGAAACTGCTGGAAGTGATCAAAGCAGTCGGGGAGGCTCCCGGAAGAAAGGTGGTCCCGGATGGGGACACTGAGCACCGAGCCATGGCGGCTTCCGATGCGCACTTGAGACTAACACTACCGGATCCAACAGATATTCCCCCTCTCGATCACCGGCAATCGCGCTGCTTCCGCGCGGGCGGCCTGCCCTGACCGCCCGCCCCTGACCGGCTCTGTTCTGCCCTAGCCGCCCTGGGTACCCAGCGGAAGCACGCTCGCACCCGCGGCGTCGAGCGCGAGCCGGTTCGCGGCCCACCCCTCGCCCGCGAGCTGCGCGACCTTGTCGGCCGCGTCGTTGTCGACCAGCGCGAGGACCGTGGGGCCCGCGCCGGAGATGACCGCGGGGATGCCGTCCGCCCGCAGTCGGTTGACGAGTGCCACGCTCTCGGGCATCGCCGGGGACCGGTACTCCTGGTGGAGCCGGTCTTCGGTGGCCGGCAGCAGGAACTCGGGACGCCTGGTCAGGGCCTCCACGAGCAGACCCGCGCGGCCCGCGTTGACGGCCGCGTCCACGTGCGGGACGGTACGCGGCAGCAGGCCGCGCGCGGTCTCGGTGAGGACGGGCTTGGAAGGTACGAAGACCACCGGAACGATGGAATCGGCGGGGTCCATCCGGATCGCCCTGGCGCTCCCCCCGTCCATCCACGCCAGGGTGAAGCCGCCGAGCAGACAGGCCGCGACGTTGTCGGGGTGGCCCTCGATCTCGGTGGCGAGCTCCAGCAGCGCGGCGTCGTCGAGCTTGGCCTCGCCGCCTATGGTCACGGCGCGGGCGGCGACGATGCCTGCGCAGATGGCGGCGGAGGAGGAGCCGAGGCCGCGGCCGTGCGGGATGCGGTTGGCGCAGACGACCTCGAGGCCGCGCGGCTGTCCGCCCAGCAGGTCGAAGGCGGTGCGCATGGAGCGTACGAGCAGGTGGCTCTCGTCCCGCGGGAGGGTGTCGGCACCCTCACCCGCGATGTCGATGTCGAGGCCGGAGTCGGCCACCCGGACGACTACGTCGTCGTAGAGGCCCAGGGCCAGACCGAGGGCGTCGAAGCCCGGGCCGAGATTGGCACTGCTGGCGGGGACGCGCACCCGTACGGCGGCGGCGCGGAACGCTGGACCGGCCATCGTCCGATGACACTCCTTGTGACTGTGCGAGAACTTCGCTCTTCGCTGGCTCGCTGCGAAATGTACTTGAGAACGTACGACACCCGAAGGCCCTCGGGGCAGCACCACGGTCATATGCGCGGTGGCGGATGTAAGTACAGCGTATCGAAGGAAGGTTCCCTCGCGACATAGGGCGCACAGGAGGCGCACGATGCGTGTCGCACCCCTCGGCTGCCTTCGACGTGCGTTCGGCCGGTTCGGGACCGGCCTCGACGGCCCTTTTGTGGCCGTACGGGGTGAGTTGCCGGGTTCCGGAGGGCCTCCACGGCCCTCCGGAACCGGCTCCCGCGTCAGATCAGGCCGAGCCTGATCGCAGCGGCCTCGGCGTCAACCGGAACGGTGACCGGCTGCGGAGCGCCGGCGATCGCCCAGTCGGGGTCCTTCAGGCCGTTGCCGGTGACGGTGCACACGATCTTCTGGCCGGGGTCGACCAGGCCCTGCTCGGCGGCCTTGAGCAGACCGGCCACCGAGGCGGCCGAGGCGGGCTCGACGAAGACGCCCTCCTGGGCGGCCAACAGCCGGTAGGCGGCCAGGATCTGGCGGTCCGTCACCTCGTCGATGAAGCCGCCCGACTCCTCGCGCGCGGCCAGCGCGTAGTCCCAGGAAGCCGGGTTGCCGATGCGGATCGCGGTGGCGATGGTGTGCGGCTCCTTGACGACCTCGCCGCGCACGATGGGCGCGGAACCGGAGGCCTGGAAACCCCACACGCGGGGCGTACGGGAGGCCAGGCCGTCGGCCTTGTACTCCTTGAACCCCTTCCAGTACGCGGTGATGTTGCCGGCGTTGCCGACGGGCAGCACGTGGATGTCGGGGGCGTCACCGAGCGCGTCGACGATCTCGAACGCGGCCGTCTTCTGACCCTCGATGCGTACCGGGTTGACCGAATTGACCAGCGCCACCGGGTAGTTGTCGGACAGCGAGCGGGCCAGGTCGAGGCAGTCGTCGAAGTTGCCGTCCACCTGAAGGATCTTGGCGCCGTGCACGAGGGCCTGGCCCATCTTGCCCAGCGCGATCTTGCCGCGGGGCACGAGCACCGCGGAGACCATCCCGGCGCGCACCGCGTACGCGGCGGCGGAGGCCGAGGTGTTGCCCGTGGAGGCGCAGATGACGGCCTTGGCGCCGTCCTCCTTGGCCTTGGTGATGGCCATCGTCATACCGCGGTCCTTGAAGGACCCGGTCGGGTTCGCGCCCTCGACCTTGAGGTGCACCTCGCAGCCGGTGCGCTCGGAGAGCACCTGAGCGGGAACGAGAGGAGTGCCACCCTCGCGGAGCGTCACCACCGGAGTCGTGTCCGTCACCGGCAGGCGGTCCCGGTACTCCTCGATGATGCCGCGCCACTGGTGGGTGCGATTGCTGCTCATGGGTCCTTACTCCCCTTCAACACGCATGATGCTGGCGACACCGCGGACGGTGTCCAGCTTCCGCAGCGCCTCGACGGTCCCGGAGAGGGCGGCGTCGGGAGCGCGGTGGGTGACGACGACGAGGGAGGCCTCGCCGTCCTTGCCCTGCTGCCGCACGGTGTCGATCGAGACCCCGTGCTCCGCGAAGGTGGTCGCCACCTGGGCGAGCACGCCCGGCTTGTCCGCCACATCGAGGCTGATGTGGTAGCGGGTGACGACGTCCCCCATGGGGCTGACCGGCAGCTGGGTGTAAGCCGACTCGCCGGGCCCCGTTGCCTCGGCGAGCTTGTTGCGGCAGACGGCGACGAGGTCGCCGAGGACCGCGGACGCGGTCGGGGCACCGCCCGCGCCGGGCCCGTAGAACATGAGCCGCCCGGCGGCCTCCGCCTCGACGAAGACTGCGTTGTACGCCTCGCGGACGGAGGCCAGCGGGTGGGTGAGCGGGATCATCGCGGGGTGCACGCGCGCGGTGACGGACTCGCCGTCGGCGGCGCGCTCCAGGATGGCCAGCAGCTTGATCGTGCAGCCCATGCGCTTCGCGGAGGCGAAGTCGGCGGCGCTGACCTCGGTCATGCCCTCGCGGTAGACGTCGTCGAGGCGGACGCGGGTGTGGAACGCGATGCCGGCCAGGATCGCGGCCTTGGCGGCGGCGTCGTAGCCCTCGACGTCGGCGGTGGGGTCGGCCTCGGCGTACCCGAGGGCCGTGGCCTCGTCGAGCGCCTCCTGGTAGCCGGCGCCGGTCGAGTCCATCTTGTCGAGGATGAAGTTCGTCGTGCCGTTGACGATGCCCATGACCCGGTTGATCTTGTCGCCCGCGAGGGACTCGCGCATCGGGCGGACCAGCGGGATCGCGCCGGCGACGGCGGCCTCGTAGTACAGGTCCAGCCCGTGGGTCTCGGCGGCGGCGTGCAGCGCGGCGCCGTCCTGCGCGAGCAGCGCCTTGTTGGCGGAGACGACGGAGATGCCGTTCTCGAACGCGGTGGTGATCAGCGTCCGGGCGGGCTCGATCCCGCCGATCACTTCGATCGCCACATCGATGTCGCCGCGTTTGAGCAGCGCGGTCGCATCGGTGGTGACGAGCGCGGGGTCGATGCCCTCGCGCACCTTGGAGGGACGACGCACCGCGACGCCGGCGAGCTCGACGGGCGCGCCGATCCTGGCCGTCAGATCGTCGGCGTGCGTCGTCATGATGCGGGCAACTTCCGAGCCGACCACTCCACAGCCCAGCAGCGCCACCTTCAGCGGACGCGTACGCATCATTCGACCTACGCCTTTCGATCTTCCATCAGTACCCCGCGCGCGGCTTGCGCGCGGGGTGGGAACGCGGGGTGAGAACAAGTCTCACGCAATGGACAGCAGTTTCCACCCTCGGTCCAATGCGTGAGACACCCCTTGAGACTCCCGAGGCCATTATTTCTGGGTTCGGAGGGCCTCCCCCAGAAATAACGGAATCACCCGAGGTCGAGTCGCAGGAGATCTTCCTCCGTCTCGCGGCGGACGATCACCCGCGCCTGACCGTCGCGCACGGCGACGACGGGCGGCCGCAGCGCGTGGTTGTAATTGCTGGCCATGGACCTGCAATAGGCGCCGGTGGCGGGCACGGCGAGGAGGTCGCCGGGCGCCAGGTCGGCGGGGAGGAAGGCGTCCTTCACGACGATGTCGCCGCTTTCGCAGTGCTTGCCGACGACGCGGACGAGCATGGGCTCGGCGTCGGAGGTGCGGGACACGAGCGAGATGGAGTACTCGGCGTCGTACAGGGCCGTCCGAATGTTGTCGGACATCCCTCCGTCAACGCTCACATACGTCCGAAGCCCTTCGAGCGGCTTGATCGTGCCGACCTCGTACAGCGTGAAGGCCGTCGGCCCGACGATGGCCCGCCCCGGCTCGACGGAGATCCTCGGCGCCCGCAGCCCGGCGCCCTCGCACTCCCGGGCGACGATCTCGGTCAGCGCCTTGGCGATCTCGTGGGGCTCACGCGGATCGTCTGCGGACGTGTACGCGATCCCCAGTCCACCACCGAGGTCGATCTCGGGCAGCTCCACCCCGTGCTCGTCCCTGACGGCCGCCAGCAGCTGCACGACCCGCTTGGCCGACACCTCGAAGCCGGCCATGTCGAAGATCTGCGAGCCGATGTGGGAGTGGACGCCGAGCAGCTCCAGCGAGTCGTGCCCAAGGGCCCGCCGTACGGCCTCGGCGGCGCTCCCGTCCGCGACCGCGATCCCGAACTTCTGGTCCTCGTGAGCAGTCGCGATGAACTCGTGGGTGTGCGCTTCCACACCCACCGTCACGCGGATCTGCACGGGCTGGCGCACGCCCGCCTCGCGGGCGATGTGCGCGACGCGGGCGATCTCCTGGAAGGAGTCGAGCACGATCCGCCCGACGCCGGCCTCGACGGCCCGGCGGATCTCGCCCTCGGACTTGTTGTTCCCGTGAAAAGCGATCTGGGATGCGGGCATCCCGGCGGCCAGCGCGGTCGCCAGCTCCCCACCGGAACACACGTCCACGTTCAGCCCTTCCTCCCGCAGCCACTTCACGATGGCCTTGGAGAGGAACGCCTTTCCGGCGTAGAACACGTCGGCGTCCTTGCCGAACGCGTGCGCCCAGGCGCGGCACCGCGCCCGGAAGTCCTCTTCATCGAGAAAATAGGCGGGGGTCCCGAACTCCTCGGCGAGCTTGGTGACTTCAATGCCTCCCACCGTCACCACACCATCCCCGTCACGAGTGACGGTCCGGGCCCAGACCTTCTCGTCGAGAACGTTGAGGTCGGCGGGCGGCGGCGAGTAGTGCCCCTCGGGCAGCACATCGGCGTGACGGGGTCCGGCGGGGTGCGCGGAACGGCTCATCGGTATCTCTCTTCGCGTGTCACAGGCGTTCGGGTGCGTCCATGCCGAGCAGGGCCAGGCCGCCGGCCAGCACCGTCCCGGCGGCTTCGGCAAGAGCCAGCCGGGCACGGTGGGCGGCCGAGGGTTTCTCGTCGCCCTTGGGCAGTACGCGGTGCTGGAAGTCGAGCAGCGCGTCGGCCACCTCGACGAGATGCCTGGCGAGCCGCTCGGGCGCACGGTGGTGCGCGGCGGCTTCGAGTACGAGGGGGTAGTCGGCGAGGGCCCGCAGCAGTCCGTGGGCACCGGTCACGTCCCCGGCCTCCGCCCCGAACCCGATCTGCCCGGCGTTCCTGAGCAGGGCCCGGCTCCGCGCATGGGCGTAGCGCACCCGGAAGAACTCGCTCGCCTCGCCCTGGACGAGCAGAACGTCGGGGAACTCGGGGGTCTCGCGCGCCGGCACGGTCAGCACGGCCCAGCGGACGGCATCGGCCCCGTACCGGGCCACCACGTCCCCGTCCCGCTTGGCGACGGGCGCGACGCCCGGCCACGGCCCGCCGTGCCCCTCTCCCTGACTGCGCACGATCCGCACGGTGGCCTCGTGGACGGCCCGCTGCCGCAGCCCGGTGACGGCCTCTGGGCAGAACGGCTCGGTCTCGACGGCTCCGTCGGCGTACCCGTACCGGAGCCCGCGCGCGCGGATGTCCCGTACGAGCGTGGTGGTGGACTGTGCCACGAGGGTGAAGTTCAGGAAGCCCGCGCCGGTGACGTCCGCACGCTCGATACCGGGAACCTCGCCCAGTCGGCGGGCCAGCACGTCCGCCACTTCACCGGGCCCGCGCCCGACGCTCTTGGCGATCTGAAAGGCCACGGGCGTGGCGTAGTCCCCCACCCCACCGGGCCGGGTCCGCTCGACGACGACCCGCTCGGGCACGACCGCCTCGGCCGGCAGCTCACCGTCCTCGACGGCGCGGCGCACGGCACGTACGACGCAACGGGAGAGGTCAGCGGGGGTCACGGGACCAGCCTAGGGGAGACGCCGTCTCATCCCGCGAAGAGTTTCGCCATGTGAACAGAAGCCCTCGGACCGACGCCCGGGCTCAGCACCCGGACCAGCCCCCAGGGGCCGGCGCCCGGACCGAACCCCCCGGACCGAGCCGGGCGAGCCTCAGCCCCTCCCCCTCCCGGCAGGAGCCCCTTTCCTCCCGTCGCGCCGGTCCTTGCGCTCGATCAGCCGCCGCACGACCCGTACCAGCTCGGCGGGCTCGAAGGGCTTCGCGAGAAAGGCGTCCACCCCTGCCGCGATCCCGGCCTCGACCTCTTGCTGCGTACAGGCGCTCACGATCGCAACGGGCACGTCCCGGGTCCGCGGATCGGCCCGCAACTGCGCGGCGGTCCCGAACCCGTCCAGCCGCGGCATGACCACATCAAGAGTGATCGCATCAGGACAGACCCGATGCACCACATCCAGACACTCGGCACCATCATTCGCGGTCACGACCTCGAAGCCCTCCAGCTCGAGATTGACCTTGATCAGCTGCCGGATGACCTTGTTGTCGTCGACAACAAGAACCCGGCCTGAGACGCCTGGCACAACTCGAGAGTAGGTCGACCCAACCCCCCGCGTCCGGGTTTTCGCCACTTCCACCCCGTCCGGGGGACCCACCCTCCTACTCCCGCGTAAACGGGTTCCTGATCACCCCACGGAAGCTGGTAGTGTTCAACCCGTCGCAGCAACACCGGCGACAGCGCCCCCGTAGCTCAGGGGATAGAGCAACGGCCTCCGGAGCCGTGTGCGCAGGTTCGAATCCTGCCGGGGGCACTTCTGCTGGACCAGTGCGATCACGCCGCTGACCTGCGCGAGTGCCAAGCATGAAGACCTGGACCCAGTCCCACTGAGTCCAGGTCTTTGTCGTTGTTACGCACTGATCGCGATAGACCTGCGATAGAGCCCTACTGTGTCCGCCATGACCACACAACCGGACATGCTCCAGATAGCGCTCCAGGGCTTCCACACTGCCCGAGTCCGTTACTACAAGCAGTTGGACGGTGGACACCCCGAGGAGCAGCTGATCGTCCCAACCATCGAAGTGATCTACTGGGCGTGTGTACTCGACGAGCAGCTTGAGAAGCGTGATCCGACGTACACGCAGTCAATGGACTACGGGCGCGAGGTCATGCAAGGCGCCCGCTTCTCGCGAAACCGCGCCACCCACGAGCTCCTCATGCTGATCAAGCGAACAGCGGGCCTCCAAGTCCCGGTCAGGGTGCCCCTACGCCTTGAGGAGATCGTCTGGCTGTCAGTGGACCCTCCCCAGGGCGAGGAACGCACTCAGCGCTGGTACTACGTCCGGCATCTCGCCGATAAGCCGGTCCGCCACACCATTGACACCATTGCTGCCTGGTTCGCTGAGGTTCAGAATCGACCGCACTCCCCTCTACGTGCCGGCCTCCAGCCTTCTGAAGCGTCAGCGCCCTAACCAAGGTCACTGGCAGGCCATCCGAGCTCCTGCTCGATCTTTGCGTTCATCGCTGCCTCTTGGCCGTAGATGCACCCCTCGTACACGCGGTGAATGACCTCAGGTGAGTTGCCAACCCTGCGGGCGACCTCGGCCACGGGTACCCCAGCGTTCAGCCAAGTGGTGATGCAGGTGTGCCGGAGGTCGTATGGCCGTCCGCCAAGGATGGATGCCTGGAGGTCCGGCGGGAGCGCATACTCCCGGGCGTCCTTCCAGACCCTCCAGTACGTGCTGCTGCCGACGAGACCGAGTCGCTCGTTCGTGAAGAGCCGGCCGTCCTTGGCTGTACCGAACTCCTTGAGGTGAGATCGCAGCATGGCAACAAGCGGCGGCGGGATCGGGACCGGCCGGTCGTCTTTGGCCTCCCTGGATTTCAGTCCGCGCTTGTCGTGACGCTCCCCGCTGTCCGTCCACTGCTTGCCCGACACTGGATGCGTGTCCCGGAGGGTGAGAGTCCCCCACCCCTTCTCGGGGAGGTTGCAGTCCGACTTCCTCAGCCCCACAGCCTCGCTCGGGCGGAGCGCCGCGAAGTACATCACCGCATAGAACGCCACCAGACGGCGCCCCTTCTTACGGTCCCACGTCCCGACGTACGAAACCGCGGCGAGCAACTGGGCGGCTTGGGTCTTGTTTACGAGAACGCGCGGGTCAACTCGGTCCGATGCGGAGATCTTCACCCTCTTGAGCGCGGCAAGGGGGTTCTCGGTCAGGAGCTTCCGCTCGATCGCGTATTCCACGGCGGTGTTCAAGGCACGGCGCCGACGGCGGGAAGTCTCCCCTGCCGCAGGCGTCCCGTCCAGCTTGAACGAAAGCCGGTACTGCACGTCTCGCAGAATCTTGGGATCTTCCAACGCGGAAACAAGCAGCGCCTTCTTCGAAAGCCACTGATGGGCATCTTCGAGTTCGGCCGGCGGCTCCAACTCGGCGTTCGCCGGGACAACGGCCCAGCGAAGAGCAAGGCGCAGCTCCTCCACCTCGGGCATTCGCTTGTCCTGCTCCACCATGGCCAGGGTCACCGCCGCGAGACCATCCGCGATGCCTTCGCGTGTCTTGGCAGCAGCCGTGGGCCAGCGCATGGCCATGTACTCACGGCAGAACGTGAACCAGGACAGTTCCTCGCGAGCATCCGCGGGCTCGGCGGCCTGCGCGGCGGCGCGGACTTCCGACTCAGGAAGGCCGTCCTTGATGCGGAAGGCCTCGCCGCGCTTCATGGCCAACCACAGTTCGGACCGTCGGCTTGCAGCAAGCGCCACGGTCGCGAACGTCTTACTGCTGACCTTGCCCCCGACAATCCAGCGGAGTTGGTAGGGGCGGGTCTTGCTCTGCGCCTTGGTCACATTCCACAGCCGGATGTCGAGGGAAAACCCTTCCGGGCCCGAGCCATTGATCTGCTCGGACCCGGGATCAGCGCCGTTCGTCACGCGGTTTCCTCCCGCATCTCCAGCCAGCGGGTCAGCTCCGAGCGCCGGATGCGCACGGACCCGTTCGGGAGCTTGATGGACTTGGGACCTTTCTTGCACTGCCGCCAGCGGTAGAACGTGGCTCGCGGAACACCGATTTCTTCGACCACCTGCGGAATGGTCAGCATTTCGTCGCGGGGCTTGGCCACGGCGAGGCTCCTTCAGGGAAGCAAGAGGATGGGTTGGGGAGCAGAAACCCCCGGACCGCTGACAGAACTGACAGAACCTGGGCGAGAACGCGCTGACCTGCGAGTTCCGGGCTAGGAGTGGCTCTGACAAAACTCGCGGAAACTCTGACAGAACCTCCGGCGGCGGGTTCTGCCACGGTCGACGGGTGGGTTCTGTCAGAGTTTCCGGAGGTTTTGTCACGACGGCCGGAGGGCCTGTTTGTGCAGGTCAGCGCGCTAGGTCGGAGGTTCTGTCAGTTGTGTCGGTCTGACCGGGGTTCTGTCAGGCGTCGCGGCGCACGAGGCGGGGGTGTGCGTCGTACTTCGGGGAGGGCGGCCGGCCGCCGCGTCCGGTACGCGGGGGCGGGGGCTGCTGGCGGATCCAGCCGTGTTCCTCCAACAGGCTCAGGGCTGGGTCGAGGTCGGCCATGGTGGGAAAGTCCCCGCGGGAGAGCTGGCGGAACAGGTCCCGTTTGGTGAAGCCGGTCAACCGAGCATCCCCGAGGTGCGCGAGAACTTGGCGGGCAGCGTCCTGTGCGGGGGCAGCGCCCATGGCGTCGAACACGTGCTGGGCGTGGGCGGTGAAATAGTCGCCGAGGAGGGTGGCGTCGGCCAGGGTCGCGGCCTCGATGCGGCGGGTCCATCCGCTGTCGGGGTGGGTGGCCAGGTGGAGCAGCCCTGCAATACGGGCTACGGCCCCGTCCCGCTTGCTGGCCCACTTCACGATGTCCGCGAGTGAGCCGCCCTTCCCGATCCGGGATTCGGTGACCTTCTGGTAGGCGAGCATGACTGCGTCGGCTTCGGTCGTGAGGGTGAGCACGGCCGGGTCGGTCCATTCATGCAAGGCCATGGCCAGCCCGCCGAGCTGGCGCCTGTATGTCTCGGCCACGTCGTCCGGGATGAGTTGCGGGGTGAGGTTGCGCCGGCCGACGAGGGATTCGGGCTGTGCGTACAGGAACCGGGCCAGGAGTCCCCGGCCGTCGGCGCCTTTGATCTGGCCAATGGACTCAAGGACTTCAGGCTGTACCGCCAGGCCCATGGTTACGGCAGGGTGTTCGATGTGCTGGGACTCGCGGCCCTGACGGTTGACCCGCACCATGTCCCCAGCGTGGCCCTTGAGGAAGATCTCCATGTTCGGGGTGCCTGAGTAGAGGCCCGCGATGATGCCGAAGATGCCGCCCTCGGGTGAGAGCACAGACATGCGGCCGTCCTGCTCGGCGAGGAGGGTGGCCAAGCTCTCCTGGGTGACGTCGTCCGCAACGAGTTGAGGCTTGCAGGGGACCTTGATCTCCTCGGCGGCCTGGGCCAGGGCAATGGCTTCGGCAGTGAGCTGGTCTCGCATTCCGGCCTCGGCGTTCGCGGCCTTGGCCGCGGCCTTGTCGGCGGCGGCCTTCGCGAGGCGTGCGGTGGTCTCGGCCTCGGCGCGTGCGGGGCCGGAGAGTTCCACCAGGGTCTTCTCCACGGCCATGAGCGGCTCGGTCATCAGGGCGAACACGGCGCTCTTACGGTTACCGGGATCCAGGGCGACGGCGGTGTAGAGGTTGACCGGCTCACGCCAGCGTCCGCGCACGCAGACGGTGGCCCGTCCGCCAGCGGCGGTGGCGATGACGGCGAGGGCCAGGCATCCGGCCAGATCTTCGGGTGTCTGGGTCTCCTCGGCGACGGCCGCGACCATGGCGGCCAGCCACGGCGGGAGCGTGTTCACGGGGAAGGCCGGCAGATCACGGCGGGCTGTGAGTGGGACCGGCTCGTCCCATGCCGGTCCGGTCACGTCCTCGGCGGTGAGGGCGTCGAATCCGGCCCACAGGTCGGCGTCGGCGGGAGGGGTGCTCATGCCGCATCACCGGCCACGTTGTGGGTGCTGCGGCGGATGCCGTCGCGGATGCTGGCATCGATGCGCGTGGGGGCCAGGCCCTTGGCCAGGGCGGCACCAGTAAGGGCGTCGGTGACCTCCTGCTCCGTCAGTGTTCCGGCGGCGATCAGCCTGCCGAGGGCGTAGGCCGCGTTGTACAGGGTGGTGTTCTGCGTCCCGGTGACGGCGGCCAACACCTTGGCCACCTCCCCGTTGACCGCAGCGGTCGCGTACCGGTCCGCTTTCCCGATCCTGGACCGGAGAACAGACACGGGGACCGGGGCAGGTACGGGAGGCGGGGTGAGAAGGTCACTAAGCCACGTGGGGAGGGAGGCCGGAGGCGCGTCGTGAATGATCTCGTACGACCCGGTGCCGACGGTGCTGCCGGCCGCGACCACGTACCCGCCCCAGGCGCGCGTGTCGACCTTCCACCCCAGGCGCCCTGCACTCCCACGTAGCCGCTTTTCGGCGGGGGCGGTGAAGTACAGGTGCTGTCCGCCACGGCGGGTGCGCACCGTGAACGTCTCGGTCGGCAACCGCTCGCCGGCCCGCTCGCAGATCATGGCGAACACGTCCAGGCCATCGGTCGCCCCCGCCCAGTCCGCGGGCGCGGGTCCGTCGTCGTCCTTGGGGATGTCGAGGTCTACGACCAAGAGTCCGGCGGGGCCGGTGGCGATGCCGACGTTGTAGGGGGACGTCTGCCAGCACGCGGTGATCTGCTCGGGGTCGAGGGTGGCGCGCTGTTCGGGGGTGCGGTGGCCGTCGGTGCAGCGGCCGGTGCGAGGGCAGTTGCGTTCGGGGTGTCCGGCGGGCCGCTTGTCTCCGGGGCGGAGCGGGAAGACGGGCCAGCCGCGCTCAGCGGCGGCCAGGGCGGCGCGCAGCAGCGCCGGGGTGGGGGTTGGTGTCATGCTGGGGGTTCTCCTGTTTCTGCGAAGGGACGGAGAAGCCGGGGCGGTCGCGGTCTTGTGGTGAGAGGCGACCGCCCCGGGCATGTCTAGGCGGCGGCCGTAGTCGACTCGGCCGCTCTGGAGTGGAGCAGGGCGCGCAGGGCATGGGCTGCCTGTTGCGGGACCACGCCGTTGCCGAGTGCCTTGAGCTGGGCGGTGCGGGAGAGTCCGGGTACGTCAGTGACGTGGCCTGCGGGCAACCCCATGAGCCATTCCACGAATGCGGGACTCAGCCGTCCCACAGGGTCAGTTGGCCCGGGAGCTGCTCGCCCGATAACGGACTCCCAGCGGGTGATGGCGGAGCCGTACTCGCCCCAATGCGGTGCGCCGCCGAGGGGAGCGTCAGATCCCCCTTCGAGCCCCGCTGGTTCGGACCGCCCTTCTCCCCGTCTGACGCTCGTGGCGTCGGCAGGAGCCGGGTGGCATCGGTCAGCGTCATGCCGTACCCCTCGCCGTAGGGCGTCCCGTCCGGCCGGAAGTTCGCCGTGTCCTTCGCGTCGGCCACCACTGGCGTCGGCAGCAGGGACACGACGTGCCGCAGGTTCATCCCGCCCTGCGCCGCGTGCCCGGCCCCGGTCGCCTCCGACGTCGAGGGGGTGGGCAGCAGTGAGGCGACGGCCGGGAGGCCGTCCGGGAAGCCTCGGCCCTTCGCGTCCCTCGCCCGCGGGGTCGGCAGGCCAGGCGCAGAGGAAGAGGCGATTGCGCTGGTGGGCGGCGCCAACGTCGGACGCGCGTACAGTGCCCCAGCACGCATCGAACCCGAGGGAGGCAAGGTCGGCGAGGACGGTGTCGAATCCGAGGGAAAGGTGCCCTGCGACGTTCTCAAAGACCGCGAGTCGGGGTCGTAGAACGCCAAGGGCGGTAGCGATGTGGGGCCAGATGTGCCGGGCATCTTCGGTTCCCTTCCGCTTGCCGGCGGTGCTGAACGGCTGGCACGGGTAGCCGCCGAGGACGACATCGACCGGCGGCGCCTCCGTCCAGTCGGTGGTGGTGATGTCGCCGAGGTTGGGCACGTGCGGGTGGTGGTGGGCGAGGATGCGACTGGCGCCGGGGTCGTTGTCCGCGACCCACGCGAGGTGGCCGCCGATCACGTGCTGTACGGCCATGTCCAGGCCGCCGTAGCCGGTGCACAGCGACCCGAGCCGCAGTGCGGTGGGAGGGCTCATCCGCGGTTCTCCTGCTTTTGCGAAGGGACGGAGAACCGGGGCGGTCGCGGTCTTGTGGTGAGAGGCGACCGCCCCGGGCATAGCTAGAGGTCGGTGAGTGCGGCGGTGGGGATCTCGTAGACGTCGATGACGTCGTTCACGCCGTGCCAGCGACCGGGGGTGTGGTGGATGTAGACCACGTGGAGCGGGATGCCGTCGCGGCCGGTGAAGGCATACACGTTGACCGCGTCCACGTTCTTGGGGCTCTTGCGGGCGCTGCGGATGTGAGACAGGGCCGCGATCACGCTGATGCGCTCAGGCCGGTAGCTGAGGCCATCGACCTGCGTGTACATCGTGGGGTGCTGCGTGGTGCTCAGAGCGGGGCTGGTGCCCATGACGGTGGTCTCCTCAGTGGTGGCGGATCCAGAGGGCGTATTCCTGGCGGACGTAGCCGCGGGGCTCGCGGACGCTGTCCGGGTGGTCGGGGGTGTAGGGGCCGTCGGCGTAGCCGGACGGGCCGAGGCCAGCGGCGTGGTCGATCTCCATGAGGCGCCGGGCAGCTTCGACGGCGAGGGTGGCGGCATCGCCGCCTGCGGGGTCGTCGTCGGTGACCGCGATGCGATCCAGGAGTGCGGCCTTGCGGAGCCAGAACTCACGGCCCTGGATGCCGTGCAGGCAGTCCTGGGCACTTCGAAAGGTCCACCCGATTTCGCTGATGACGCTCGGCGCGGTGGCGTACGCCGCCTCGGGTGCGGGCCAGTGGCGCATCACGCGTTGTCCTCGGGCGTCCAGGCCGCGTCCTGCCAGGCCTTCCACTCAACGCGGTTCACGCCGAGGCGGTGCGGGGCAAAGGCCGTTGCGGCGGCGAGGGCGAGGGTGGCGTGGACCTGCGCGGCGGTGAGGTAGTACCGCTCCAGGTCCGAGCCGCTGGCGTTGTTGAAGGACTCCTGGAGGTATTCCTCAGCCTGGAGGTAGTGCTCGGGCCCGGTCATCGGGTCTTCCCTTCGGTGGTGGAGAGCTGCGGCAGTCCTGCGTCCGTGATGGCCTGCGGGTTGAAGCCGGGCAGCGTGGCGCGCGTGATGAGGGCGTTGGCGAGCTGTTCGGCGTAGGCCGCGCCGGAGCGGGCCACCTCGATCTGGGCTCCGGCGCGCAGCGCTTGGACGCGTTCGACGTGTGCGTGGTCCTCGCGGCGGCCGAGGGTCTGCCGCTCGTGAGCGACGGTTTCGCGGCGGTCGGTGCGCCAGTAGCGGGCGGCGAGTCCGTAGGCGACGGCGGTGGCCAGCGCCCACAGCAGCACGGGGAGGGAGAGTCCGTCGGTGTATCCGGCGACTCCGGCCAGGGCCAGTCCGCCGGATGCGGCGAACGCGGTTCCGGCGATCACGCTGTCACCGGACCGGCCGCCCGAGGCGAACGCGCCGGCCGTCGCGGCTCCGGTGGCGAGGACGACCATGAGCGCGGCGTTTCCGACTGAGTGTTCGGCGCCGTTGGCGTTCCAGATCCGGCCCAGGATGAGCACGGTCGTGGTGGCCAGGGCAGGGGCTGCCTTGGGGGCGAGGTCGATGGCCCAGTGCCGGTAGGTGATGGGGTCGTTCATCCCTGGCTCCCCAGGTCCGAGACGGCCTTGATGATCGCGGTGGTGAGTTCGTTGATGGGGCCGGAGGCGCCGGTGGAGGCGAGGAAGAAGCCGAACATCATGGCGATGAACGCGGAGCCGTAGCCGAGGGTCTTGGAGCGGAGGAGGAAGAACAGGACCAGCCCGAACAGGGCGACGAGCGAGAGGGTGATGGCCATGGGGGTTATCCCTTCGGGGCGAACGTCTTGCGCGGGGCGGGGTTGGCGTCGCGGTAGGCGCGCAGCCAGAGGTTGTAGAGGTGGCGGCCTGTGCGGATGCGCTTGCCGTGGCCGTCGCAGCGGCGGCAGTGCTTGCCGCGCTTGAGGCGGCCCTTGCGGTCGGTCTTCATCGCGTAGCCGAAGCCACGGCACTTGCGGCAGGTGCCGAACGGCGATCCCGCACACAGACCGACGTAACCGAGAGTGATGACGAGTAGGCAGGCGCTAGCAAGGAGGGTGAGGGCCATGGGGTGCCTTTCGGGCGGGGTTTCCGGTGTTTTCGCAGGTCGGCTGCTAGGTGCGAGATCGCTGATGGGGGCCGCTTTGGGGTGCTAGCGGGGGTGCTAGACCTAGCAGCGCCGGCCGCTAGGTCTAGCAGCGGTGCGAGTCAGCTTCCGGACCGCTTGCCGTCACGTTGGGTGATGGTGGTGGTGATGTCGGCGCGGGCGATGCCGCGTCGGGTGGTGCCCTTGCCGGCGGTGGTGGAGCCCCAGACGTCCTGGGCGGTGATGCCGTGCGGCTTGAGGTTGGTGGTGACCGTCTCGGCCTTCCAGCCGCTGTAGACCTCGGGGCGCAGGGCGGCGAGGCGGGCGGCGACCTTCTCGTTCCAGACCTTCTCCTCATCGGCCGGCACCACGCGCAGGATGTCGGCGAGCAGGTCGAAGGAGGCTTCGCCGCTTTCGGGTTCCTGGCCGATGGCGTGGCCGGTGACGTTGCCGTACTCCTCGCGCATCCGGCGGGCTCGCACGACGACTTGTTCGGCGCCGAGCGCGTCCACGAATGCGGAGGCGACGATGCGGGGGTCGTCTCCTTCACCGGCCATCCAGCAGATGCCGCGGTCGGTGCGGGAGAACATCGTGGCCCGGTATCCGGCCTTGTACATCGAGGTGCCCAGCACCATGTCGTTGGCGGGCTGGCCCATGACCTTCAGGCAGAACCGCAGCACCGCGTTCGCACTGATGCCGGTGGGCAGTGACTTCGCGTCCGGGCGCTGGGTGCCGAACAGGGTCACCATGCCGAGGGCCGGGCCGCGCTTGCCGAGGTCGGTGCAGATCTCCTCGATCTCGGCGCCGTACTTGTCGTGCTCGAAAGGGACCTGACACTCATCGAACGCAGCGACGATCGGGTGCAGCCCCAGGGACTTGTCGTTGGCCAGGTCCGGGGTCACCTTCGACTCCGGGCAACGTGAGCGGGGCAGGGACTTGATGACTTTGGCCCTGCGCCGCAGTTCCTGACGCAGCTCTCGCAGGGATTCGAGGACGTAGAGGATGTCCTCGTCTTCGTCCCCGGCCCGGTAGCGGTGGCAGACCGGTTCCAGCGCGCCGAAGTCACCGGTGCCCTTGAAGTCGAACGCGTAGAGCTGGGCGCGGGGGTCCAGTGCGGCGATGAGCAGGAACAGGCGCATCAGGAACGTCTTGCCCATGCGGGGGATGGAGCCGACGACCACGGAGGCGAACATCAGGGTCACGGCGACGTCACCCATGCGCTGGTCGTTGCCGAAGACGACCGGCTTGAACAGGTCCACGCTGCCCGACTTCAGCAGCGGCCAGGCGGGCTTCTTGGTCTCGTTCATGGGCTTGTCGCCCACCCAGAGGATCAGTCGGCCCTCGTGCTCCGTGGGGTCGGCCGAGGGCCAGACGGAGCCGACCTTGCGGCGCAGGCCGGAGGCGAGCGGCTTGCGGGCCTCCATGATGTCTTCCGGGGTGACGCCCCAGGGAAGGTCAAGGTCGGCGCGGTAGCCGGGCCCGTCCCGGGTGATCTCCGAGGTGAACCGCAGGCCGTTCATGTCGCCGCCCTTCTTGATGGCGGCCGACAGCTTGGCGTTTCCGATGTTGTCCAGCGCCCGGAGCACGAGCGTGCCCGTGAGCTTCTGGAGTTCGGTCTTGAGGACGGCGGGCCCGATCACCGGCTGGTCCTGGGGTGCCCCCCAGAAACCGGCGGTGAGGACAGCCGCCGACGCGAGCACGGCGAGCCAGCCGGGGGCCATGACGTACATGGTCAGCGCGAAGCCGGTCCCGAAAATCAGCGCCACGGTGGTGACCAGCGTCCGCAGGCGTACCCGGCTGTCCCGCTGCCGGGAGAGCTTCAGGTACTCGGCGGTGTTCTCCTTGTAGACCTCGTACGCCCTCAGGGGGGCCGCCTCGGCGTCCCACACCCACCGGTTCGTGTCACGGACCAGGCGGGCCATGCCGCGCGGGGCATGCAGGCCGAGCTGGAGCGCGTACCAGGGGGTGCGGATGCCGTGGAAGGCCGTGGCGTAGAACGCGTTGCTCGCGGCGCGCTGGGTGGTGGACACGAACCCCGGCTTCGACTTCAGCCAGCTCGGGATGATCGGCAGGCGCTTGTACGTGGTGACGCCCGGGGACGGCAGGTCGGGCGAGTCGACCGGCCGCGGCCGGGGCGAGTCGTCCTCGTCGTCGCCCGGGTCGGCCGGCGGAGCTGCCGGGGCGGGAATGGGGTTGGCGGGGCGCTTGGTGGTGATGTCGAAGACCTCGGCGCCGGTGCGCTCGGGCTCTTCGCTCTGGCCGGTGGCGTGGACATCAGACACGGTGGTCTGCTCCCTCATGTCGACTGGGGTGGAAGGGCCCGAAAAGCGAGGTGTTCGGGCCCGCCGTGCTGGTCAGGCGGCGCGCTGGTCTTCGGGGTAGGCGCAGGGCACGCACATGCCGAGCGAGGTCGGGATGACGTAGCCCGCGTCCGTGCGGCACTCGGGGCAGGTCCGGCGGGCGGTGTTCGCCTTCGCGAGGGCTGCGGCCTTGCCCGGGGTCATCGGCCGGACCGGCTTGGCCAGGTCGACGCGGTACAGGTAGGCGGTGAGCGGCCCCCGTCGTCGGCGGCGGCGTTCCAGCTGGGCCACGACGTCCTGTCCGCCGGGGCGCAGGCCGGCCGCGCGGAGCTGACGGCGGGTGGCAAGCCCGTCCGGGGCGAGCCGCCAGGAGTAGACGGGTATGCCTTGTCCGGCCATCACGCGGCCGTCGCTTCAGCCGCGGTGGCGCGCTCGGCCTTGAGTGTGTCGCGGAGCAGACGCCCGTTGGCGGAGGAGGTACGGACGGCCTTGCGGATGGCCTCGGCGGTCAGCTCGCCATCGGTCCAGTTGGCCGTGACCGACCGGGCCTCATTCAGCAGCTCATCCGAATCGCGCGTCGGTCGGGGAGTGCGGGCCGACTTCGGTACCCGACCGGTAGCCCGACGCGGAGCCGACTCCACAGCGGCGACTGACTTCACCGGAGCCGTCTGGGGAAGCTCGACCGACTCGACTACCGCAACCGCCTCGGGCAGGGCCACCGGCTCGATGACGGGGATCGGGTCGGCCGACCCAAGCGCAGGAACGTCGGCTGTCACGGTCGGCGCCTCGGGGGTCGACTCGTGCAGGTCAGACCCCAACCGATTTGCGGTGATCTCTAGCGTTTCATCCTGGTTTGCGGGGGCGGTGAACATGGCTGCCAGGGCGGCGTCCGCGCCGGTGGTGAGCCGGTCGCGCTGGACGTCCAAGAGTCGGGCGCCCAGCGACGCGTCGCCCAAGCCGACCTTGCGGGCCAGTCGCCACGACGTCTGGTCGGACCACTTCCGAACCAGCGCCCACGGGTGGTTCGCGGCACGAGCGCGGTGGTAGGCCAGGGACCGCACCACAGCGGCCGCCTTGGCCTCTGCCTCGGCGTCGCGGCCGTCCTGGTGGACCACGATCCGCCGGGCGAGGAACGCCATGCCCTCGGCCGCGACGCACATGCCCATCGGGGTCACGGCGTAGATGACGGTGCGGCCCGGGTCATCGGCGGCCATCGCCGCCATGACCGAGGCGGCAGCGGGCAGGGCCCACAAGCCCACCCGGATGATGCGGGGTGAGGACTGGCCGAGCATCGTCAGCCCGAGCAGCACCAGTGCCAGCACTGCGGTCGCACCCTCACCGGCCGCGACCGCGCCGAGCGCTGTGCCCTTGCCGTAGGCGCGGCTGATGTTGCTGTAGGTGCCCACGCCACCGGCGACGCCGGTGGCGAGCATGGGCAGGAACGCGGCCGTCAGTACGACCCTCTGCACCACGGTCAGTGACGTGCGGGTCTTCATCACGCCGCCTCCCCACGGGTTCCGGGGCGGCCGTCGCGGCGGCCGTTGACCGTGCTCATGGCGGGGACGGTCAGCCGGTGCGCGATGCGCCAGCCTCCGCCGTGCTGCTTGGCCTTGTACATCTGCTCATCCGCGCGCCGCAGCAGTAGCGACAGGTCGCCGGATCCGGTGCGGTGGTAGGCAGCACCGATGGACGCGTGGACCTCGATCGGGCGGCCGTCGAACGGCACCGGCTGGCCGAGTCGGCCGGTCAGCATGAACAGGTCCACGCGCAGCTTGTCGATGCCGTAGCCGGGGATGACAGCGGCGAACTCGTCGCCGCCCAGCCGTCCGGCAATCCCGGCGTGTTCCTCGGCCCACTGGCCCAGGCGCTGCCCGGTTTCGCGGATGACCGCGTCTCCGGCCGCGTGGCCGAGGGTGTCGTTGATCTCCTTGAACCGGTTGAGGTCCAAGACGAGCACCGCGCGCTGGCACTTCTGGGCCAGGCTCTTGCGGGCCCGGCCCTCGAAGGCGTCCCGTGTCCACAGCCCGGACAGCGGGTCGCGGCGGGCAGCATCGATCCGGCGCCGCATCCACAGGCTGTGCACCGACCAGCCGGAGACGAGCGGAAGTGCTGCGGACAGGGCCGTCACGGTGTGACTCATGCCGCCTCCCCCGTACGGGTGGAACGGCCGGCGTCACGGGCCGCGGCCCGCAGGAACGGCACCGTGCGGGTGAGCG
Source organism: Streptomyces sp. NPDC001717 (assembly GCF_042892775.1). NCBI lineage: Bacteria > Bacillati > Actinomycetota > Actinomycetes > Kitasatosporales > Streptomycetaceae > Streptomyces > Streptomyces sp. NPDC001717. The sequence continues at coordinate 206,018 of NZ_JBIAUK010000012.1, forward strand.
CGTCGGCGTAGAGCGCGTCCCACGCGGCGATCTCGTCACCGCCCTCGCCCAGTGCAGCCAGCTCGGCGATGACCTCTCGGGCCACCGCCTCACGGGCCGCCCGCTCCTGGGCGGTCTCGGGGGTGAGCGGGCCGCGGAACAGGTCTCGGTCGAGCCCGAGGGGCAGTTCATCGAAGCCGAGCGCCAGTTCCTCGAACTCGGCGGGGTTCACGATCTCGTGGTTACCGATGTACGAACGCATGTGGATCTCTCCTGATGGGCGAAGGGATCCGGGGCGCCTCGGTCCGTGGTGAGAGGCAGCGCCCCGGGGTGAAGCCCGGAACTTCACGGCTCCCCGCACCCCGCCCGTACATGACGGGCGGGGGAGGCAACCGGCCGCAGCGCTGCAAGCACTGCGGAAGGGAGAGCGAGCCGTGCGAGCAACGCCGGGCGGTGAAGCCCGCAGATGGCTCGCACGGCATGTGCGCAGTGACGCGAGGGGCGCGGCTGGCCGTACCGGTCCAGCACGGCCGGCGCCCGTGGATGTCGGTGGATCACAGGAGCCTCCAAAGCGGAGGGACATGGCTTCACCGGTGCGCCGTTGCCACGGTGCTCCGGTCCCGAGCCTGGGAGTCGGGTGCGTCATCGTCACTGCTCTGACGCCAGCAGGGCGGCGCGTACCGGGTGGCACCCCCCTTCGAAGCGGGGTGTTCTCCAGAGCCAGCACGCAAGAGAAGGTGTTGCCGCCGACGACTACCCGCCGCCACGGGGACGGGGATCACGCCCCGTCTCGTTTCGCTCGAACCCATCGACCACCCATGAGCAGGTGGCTGGGTCGGCACGCTGTTGAGTTGTTAAAGAACGGACGCTGCCTTCGTACTCACCCCCTCGGGCTTTCCTCCGGGCATGAGGAACATGTATTACGTGTTCCTCATCTTGCAGAGAGGGATTCGCTCCGTCAAGCCCTTCGGCTGTTTGGGTTCTGCGAGTCCCTCGCGCTCGATCTGCTTACAGATTGGCCTCAGCGCCGCAGACGCTCGACCCCGCACATGTACGACTTGTGGACGACTTCGCTACGGTGAAGTCGCACCAAGTCGTCCCAGGGGGAGAGCACGGCGTGGCCAACGAACGACTCCGAGGCGCGATCATCGAAAGCGGCCTGACGCTCGATCAAGTGGGGGCGCGCCTGGGCGTATCGGCGAAGACCATCGAGCGCTGGATCGGCGATCCAAAGCGCAAGCCCTACCGCCGTTTTCAGTACGCCACAGCCTCGCTCCTCCAGTGCGAGGTGTCCTATCTCTGGCCGGAGGAACGGACATCCGCCGAGGTGACAGAGGCAGGAAACGCAGAGCTGATCAAGCTGTACCCGCATCGATCAGTTGTGCCGAACCGCCTGTGGCCGCAGCTCTACTCAAAGGCGAAGCAGCACTTCGACGTGCTCGTCTACTCGGGCTTCTGGCTCACGGAGGACCCCGCGTTCCACCAGGTGGTCAAGGAGAAGTCAGCGGCTGGCGTCTCTATCCGCTTCATGCTCGGCGACCCTGAAAGCCCCGCCGTAGCGGTTCGCGGCGCTGATGAGGGGATCGGTTCCGCCATGGCCAGCAAGATTCGGAACGCCCTCGTCAACTACGCCCCCCTGTTCGGGCTCCCCGGGGTTGAGTTCAGAGTCCATGCCACCACCCTCTACAACTCGATCTACCGGGCTGATGACGAGATGCTGGCCAACGGCCACCTGTACGGGGTCGGCGCGTACATGGCCCCAGTCCTGCACCTCCAGCGTGTCCCGGGAGGGGAGCTGTTCGACGCATACGCTGAGAGCATCGAACGGGTCTGGGAAACAGCCAGGCCCATCGCATCGCCCGCCGACTGCGGAGGTCCGCACGCATGAGCCGAATCGACTACTTCCGCGACCCCAACGCGCCAGCGGCCAACTCCGTCGTCCCTTCAGTGACGGCGGTTGTCCGTGACAATGCCGGGCGGCTGCTCGTCATCCACAAGACCGACAACGACCTGTGGGCGCTCCCTGGGGGCGGCCACGACATCGGCGAGAGCATTGGTGACACGGTCGTCCGGGAGGTGGAGGAGGAAACGGGGATCACGGTCGAGATCGACGGCATCGTGGGGCTCTACACCGACCCTCAGCACGTGCTCGCGTACGACGACGGAGAGGTACGGCAGCAGTTCTCAATCTGCTTCCGCGCCCACCCGACCGGCGGTTCACTGCGCACAAGCGGCGAGTCGAAAGAGGTCCGCTGGATGGACCCAGCGGACCTCGACGGCCTGGACATTCACCCGTCCATGCGGCTGCGCATCCAGCACGGCCTGGACGACTCGCGGCACGAGCCCTACATCGGGTGATCTCCAGCGGCAACCTTGGCCATGCGGGTCTCAACCCGCTCCGCGGCTGCGTGGATCTCAGGCGCCGCCCGCTGGATGAACCGGCCGACGATGGTATCGGGCCCATACCTCTGCACGATCTCGTCCAGCCGTTGCGCCGGCGTGGTGTGGAGCCCGTCCGGCGTCGTCGTCATGTCGCAGAAGAGAAGCGCGTCCACGAGTTCGGGTCGCTCCAACTCGAATTCGCTCTCCAGCTCCTGCCTGAGCCCTCGCTCCTCGGCCTCCAGGAGGGCGCAGGAGTGGTGCGCCACGAGCCGGATAACCCGATCGTCCGCGCCTTCCTGGTCGCGGAGGAACCGGGCCCCGTCCAGCGGGTGAAAGCCGGTGGTGGCAAGGCTCGGCGAGTAGCCGATGTCGTGGAGCACCGCAGCCGCTTCCAGCAGCTCCGCGTCAGCGTTGAGGATCGGGCCCAGGGAACGGGCACGCTCGGCAACCCCGAGCGAGTGCACCCAGCGGCGCGGCAGCGGATCGGACAGCAGCGATTCGGAGAGCGAGTACGCCCACGTGGTCAGTCCCATGGCGGCCAAGGTTACGGCCGGCCGGTGGGAGCGGGGAGGGCGCGTACTGTTCGCCCCTTGCCGTGGACAGTGTCGAGCAAGCCGTTCCCCTCCATCTGGGCAAGGGCACGGCGTACTGCCGTGCGGGATACCCCGAAGCGCTCGCAGAGCTTGGCCTCGGACGGGTACGCATCGCCGATCGCAAGCGACTCGTCTGCAATCACCTCAGTCATCCGCTCGACAAGAGAGCGGCGGTCGCCACCACGGGCGACCCGCCAGCCGATACCAGGAGCAGACTCAAGCAGGCCCTCGGCTTCGAGCAGCTTGAGAGCTCGACGGATCGTGTTTCGGGAGACCCCGTGCGCGCTGACAAGGTCAGCCTCTGAGGGCAAAGCGTCAACGATCTCTCCGCCTTCGATCCCTGAACGCAGCGCTTCCGAGATGACCACGTAGGTCCCTCGGGGACTGGCCTGCGACACTTGCTCTCCTGTCTATGCGGGTGTGCTGCCAAGAGTGCCACGACCGATGTGCCCTGCATCCGGCTCGGCCATGCCCCTTAGCCCTGCCACTGCCGAAGCCCAGCCGCCTTCCAGGCCGCCGCGCTGCCGCCGCCCACCACTGGCGGCGACGGCACCACCGAGGCCGCCCGCTGGGGGCATAACCCACCGATCGATCCGGCACCAGCCGCTCGGCCACCCCACCACGACCGGCGGGCTGACCATCAACATCACATGAGATGGCTTTCCGGGAGGGGGCCGACGGTAGGGGGCTCAAGCAGCAAACTCGCTTGTCCGTGTGATCATAAATTCCCGAAGGCGCTCCATGTGCGAGCCGATTACAGATGCCGTCTCGGGGCATATCTGCTTAAGCATAGACAGCGTATCCAGCACTTCATGGATCAGATGGGGCGGGGGGCTTTGCTCGATCAGTCCTTGCAGCTGCGTCGCGGCATTAGCCCAATCCGGGATGGCGCAGTGCACCAACAGAAGTCCAGCATTGGGAAATATCGCCGCGTAATCATCTCTCGGCACCTCAGAAGAGAGCAGCTGAATCGCTCGCTGGAAATGCGCATCAGCCTCACTGCTTCCCGCCATTCGCAAGGCGATTCCATGGACAAAATGATGCCCGACCTCTTCAGGGGTAAGCCTAATGGCGGCGGAGGAATCAAGAAGCGCATTCTCCACGCGACCCATTAGCAGATAGGTCTCTGCTCGACCGTCGAGCGCCCAGCCGTACTCTGGACTTAGCTCAATCGCTCGGGAGAAGTCGGCGATTGCGTCGTCGTAGCGGCCCATGGATCGGTATGTCTCGCCGCGAAGAGCGAAGACCCAAGGGGACCGCGGATCGAGCTGGAGGGCGTGGTCATAGTCACTGATCGCATCATGGTTCCGACCCATAGCCTGGTAAGTCTGAGCCCGCTCCACGACGGCTTGGCTGTCGTCAGGATCCAATTCGACCGCTCGACTGAAGTCGGAAAGTGCGTCGTGGTACCTGCCCATGGTTCGGTAAACATTCCCGCGCCCCACGAAGCTACGATCATCGTCGGGGTCGATTTGAACAGCGGCATTGTAATCGGTAAGCGCATCGCTGTATCGGCCCATAAGCTGGAACGTTCGCCCACGGCCAGCGAAGGCCTGATCGGCTTCGGGATTGAGCCGCAGGGCGTGGTTGAAGTCAGTGAGCGCCTCATCATAACGCCCCATCAACTGGTACGTGAGAGCACGCCCGGCAACCGCCCAGTCGGATTCTCGGTCCAGTTCGACGAGGCGATTGTAGTCCAGGAGGGCCTCTTCATAGCTGCCCTTAAGCCGGTGTGTCAGCGCGCGGCCAGCAGTTGCCCAGGCGGATTGAGGGGCGACCTGCAGGGCCTGATCGAAGTCGGCGAGTGCCTCTTCGTAGCGGCCCATGAATTGGAGGGTATACGCCCGGCTAATAACACACCAGGAAGATTGAGGGTTAAGTTGCAGAGCCTGCTTGAAGTCGGCTAGCGCCTCTTCGTAGCGGTCTGTGATTCGATACACCGCCCCGCGCCCTGCGACAGACCAGAAGTCTTGAGGGTCACTTTCGATGAGGCTGGTGTAGTCGGCGATCGCCTCTTCGTATCGCTCCATCGCCTGGTATGTTTCCGCACGGCTGTATACGGCCCAATCCGCCCGGGCGTCGAGTGCGATTCCTAGATTCAAGTCGGCGAGGGCGCGGTCGTACTGACCCATCAGCCGGTAAGTCTCCCCCCGGCCAGCGTGACATCGAGCAGTTGCCGGAGCGGCCTTAAAGGCTGCGGCGTAGTCAGCTAGAGCCGACTCATAATCTGCTGCTTCCCGATGCTCACGAGCGCGCACAGTGTAGGCCAGAGCTCGCGATGGAGCATCAAGACTGGGTGTGCCGATAAGGAGCGTCAGTACAGCAATGGCGGGGGAATCCTGCTCCCCGGCCGCTTCGAGACGTTCCCCAAAGGAGATCAGGGTGCCGTCCTCGGTGTCGCGCCCTGCCTGCGTGATGGTTTGTGCCCACCGGCGCAAGATTGCGACGTCATGGTCGATGGCATTGATTGCTTGCCGAACGGCATCAAGCAGGGCTGATTTTGGATGCGCACACAAGCGGTGGTAGGTCTCATTGAGCCGCTGTTCACGCCAGGTGAAATCTTCCCAGTACTCGTCTGGATCTTCACCCAAGCTAGCCTCAGCAGCCAAGCGCCACTCTCGAAAGGTGTCACTAAGACGGATATGCGCCTCTTGCCACTGAGAGGGGGATTGGGTCCTCCGTAGGCGCAGCATCGAGGATCTTACGACATCGTGATAGCGGCAACGGCCAGCCTGATGGGAGATAAATGCCAGAGAGCGAAGCCATGCATAATCGTCGGCGGCGGCAGGCGGGACACACGCGCGATAGATATCCTCATTCAACTGAAGAGGTAAAGCGCAAATGAGAGCCACCTCTCGCCGACTAGCATCTTGCTCCCATTTAAGGAATCTCTCAACTGCCGTTTCGGAGGGATCGCCAATGCTGGCAGCGGTTCCTGGGCTGCTGCGGGCGAGCATGTCGACGAGAAGCGGCAGACGCCCTGATAGGCGCAGAACCATCTCGACGCTCGGCTCGTCGGTGACGCCTTGGGTGGCAAGCAATGCGCGGGCTTCGTCGTCAGTAAATACCTCTAGTCCCACCTCGGTCACCTGCCCCAACCGGTCTCCCCAGTTTCGAGGATCCAGGCGCAGCCGTCCGGACAGCACGATCTGCACGTTAACTGGCAACCCACAATGGTTCTCGCCAAATATGATGTCCTGCAACCAAGCATCAAGGATGGGCCCGGTTCGCTCAAACACGTCGAAAAACAGGACCACTCGCTCGCAATGAGCTGCCACCTCTGCCAGATCTTCGAGGAATACCGGCGTGAGCTTCTCCAGCGGCCTCATAACCAGTTGCACATCGTCGTGACTGCGTAGCCGCGTGTTCAGTATCGCCCGCATTCGATCCGCACCCAGTGCCACTTGACGAGGGTCGACAGCCCCGGTGAAGGCTCCGACGCCGGGCAGCATGCCCAAACCAACGAGACCCACCTGCGCCAGCACGGTGCTCGAGGGAGACGCGGGTGCTGGATCCACACTTCCCGGCTCACCTGGGCCCGGTTGTTGCGAGGGTCCCTCGTTTTCGGCTTGGTGCCGGCGCTGGCGGTAGGTAATCAACTGCTTGTCGAATTTTTTTAGTGGGTGTCCCTGCCTACCGAGTCGGCTGCTGATCGCCTCCATCGCCTCCAGGGCGTCATGAATCTCATCGTCCAAGAGAGCCGTCACTACGGAGGCGTGCTCACGTGCTGTCGCCTCCCACTGCCGAACGAGCGTCGACTTCCCCACCCCTCCATTGCCATGCACATGAAACAAATACGGAAAGTCGATCTCCTCTGGGTCCCGCGCGAAAGTATCTCGGAACACAGCCAGCTCACCACGGCGCCCGACAAACCCTTCGCGGCTACGCCCCCGATTGATCTCCTGACGTGACGGCCGACGTCCAGCCACCGCGCACCACCCCCATCCCTTACCTCTCATGATGCCGGGGCAGAGGGACATGAGGAGGGGGAACGGACCGAAGCAGCCAACCCTCAACTGATGAACGCTGGCCGCACAGGTAGCTGGCGAAGCCGGGTAGGGGTTGGAGAGCCCACCTGCGGAGCCTGCTCGCCTCCAACGACGGAAGCCGCGTGCACGGTGTGCGATAGAGCTCGCGGGCTGACGGGATCCGTCTCGGTAAAATTGCAGCTCAGAGCGGTTGCTCGGGCCGCCTTAGGCATGCCCTCCGGAGCCGTGTGCGCAGGTTCGAATCCTGCCGGGGGCACTCCAGCAAGCGCAGCGTGATCAACCCGCTGAACTGCTGAAGTGCCAAGCATGAAGGCCCGAACTCAGTCCCACTGAGTCCGGGCCTTTGTCGTTGTCACGCGTGGGTCCCCGTCTGTCGGGGCCGCGCGGCGGCTCGATGTGTCGCCGGCGGCTCCCGGATGTGTGCGCGCCGCGGACCGGGCGATGACCGGCTGGTCGATGGTGCTTGGTCAGTGGGTGGAAAGGCGAGTTCACGATGACGTTCTTCCGGTGCCGCGGTTGCCGCCGTGCTGTGACGTCGACGGTTGCCGAGCGGCCTCTGCCGAAGCCCGATACGGATGACGGGTGGTACCGGCCGGAGGCGTCGGCCTCGGATGCGAGCGGGCATTGCGACGATCCCATCGTGCGGATGCATCCCGGGACGTTCGCCGTCGATCCCGATCCGTGCGGGCCGCCCTACGTGCTGGACCAATCGTCCGGCCTCCTCGTCGAGTCCGGCCCGAGCGGCACCATCGTGCTCAACCCGGGCGACGGCCTCGGGCTGGAGGAACACCCCGACGTCAGGATGCGCCGCGGCTACTGCTGCGGGATGGACGGTGAGTGGGGGCCCAACCTGGTGTGCACGTGTGGAGCGGTCATCGCCACCGTCTACTCGGATTGCTATCAGGTACAGGAGTTGAGGCTGCAACCTGATGCCGTTGAGCGTTGCTCCTGATGGCCGAACCCGGTGTCAGTGGCCGTCCGTGTGATCCGCGCTCGGATGCGGTGCAGGTTGCGACAGCGATCGCGCGTGACAACGCTTGGTCGTTCTTGGTCATGGGCGAGGAACGGCAGTTCCAGGGAAACGCCGGCTACGAGGACGTCGTGGAGGAGTCCTACGGCTACGTCTCGACCGTGGGCAACCATCGCCGGGAAGGCCCGGGTTCAGGGAACGGACGTCCCAGCAGCCCCGCTACCGCCGCAGTTCGTGCGCGAGCGTCTTCGACCACCCGAGGGTCGAGCGGACGGTTCGTCCCTGTACGTTCCGCAGGCAGACCCACTGGATCGTGCGGTCGTTGCCGAGCACCACGCCGCGACCGCCGCCACCTGGTGACGTGGAACGGCTTCGGGGGCGCTCGGTGGTCCGTACGAGGGGGGTCGGGTGCGGTCTGTGGGATTGGGGGGTGGGTGGGGGTGGGGCCGCTGCGTAGGTTGGGTGGTGAGGCCACCTTGTGCTGCTGACCAGGCACTTTGTGGCGTGCTCTGACAATGAGGATGGGGCGACGCGGATGCGTGAGCTGGTGGACACGGCGCGGCAGTGGGTGGCTGAGGGGCGGGTGGCCTACTTGGCGCGGCCCGTCACCGAGCAGGGGTTCGGACCGCGGGATCCGGGTGGGGCCGTGCTCGTCGATGCCCGGGGGGAGTGTTTCGGCGGGCTGTACCACGGGGTTTTCGACGCCGAGCTCGTCGCCGAGGCCGGGGCCATGGGGGCCGGGGTGACGGCGCGGGTGTGCGAGGTGTCCGTGCGTCGGGCCGAAGCCGAGGAGGCGAAGCTGACCTGTGGTGGGCAGGCCGAGGTGCTGTTGCAGCCCCTGAGCGCCGTTCCGGGGGAATGGTGGGAGCTGCTCGGGGAGGGGGTCGGGGTCGCTCTGGTGACCCGGCTGAACGAGGGTGCCGATCAGGCCGTCAGTGAGGTCGTCCGGGCCGACGGGGCGGCGGTCGACGACGCGGGGCGGCGGGCCGGGGAGCTGCTCGCCACTCGGCGGGCCGGGCGGGACGCGCTGTACGGGGACAACGGCCTGGTGCTGGTCGAGGCGTACCCGTCGGCTCCGTACGTGGTCATCGGGGGCGGGGGTGAGCTCGCGGAGATCATCCGGAGGCAGGCGCTGCTGCTGGGCTGGGAAGCCGTGATGGTGGACGGGGCCGCGGAGGCCAAGAAGGTGATCGCGGCGCGGCGGGATGCCGCGTGCGTGGTCATGCTGAGCCACGACGAGGCGTTCGACGTGCCGACGCTGCGGTTCGCGCTGGCCGAGGGGGTTCCGTACATCGGGGCGCTCGGGTCGCGGCGTACGGCGACGCGGCGGCGGGAGGGCTTGATCGCCGCCGGGGTGACCGAGGCCCAACTGGGGCTGGTCCACGGGCCGATCGGGCTGGACCTGGGCGCGCGGACGCCGGCCGAGACGGCGCTGGCGATCTGTGCCGAGATCCTCGGGGTGCTCGGGGCCCGGATCGGGGCCGGTGCGCTGCGGGACACCGTGGGGCCCATCAATCCCTGACCCGGAGTGCCTAACGGAGCGCGTACCGAAGTGCGCATGTTGGTGGGATGTGCGGGAAAATGGGTCATATGGACATGATCCTGAGCGTGGACGCGGTTCTCACCAACATCGCGTGGTTCGCGGTCGTCGGGTTGCTCGTCGTCGCCATGCTGCTCGGCGGGTTCAAGCTGGGCCAGCGGGTACGTGCCAAGGAGCCGCCGCCCCCGGCCCCCGAGGAGCAACCGCACCTGCCGAACGGCGGGGCGGTCTACGAGGTCCGCGAGGAGCGGGACCCCGTGGAGATCCCCAACGGTGGGCTGAGGCCCCATGAGATGCAGGGGTACGGGAACTTCGGTTCCACCACCTCCAGCCATCCGGACGAGGTCAGGAAGGAACGGGAGTCGGGGTACGAGCGAGTCGAGGGGCCCGGCCCGCACCCGCAGCCGGGGGCTCCGCCGGACGCCGGACGCGGCGCCCATTCCTGATCGTCGATGATCGAGACCTCTGACCCGCGCCGTCGGCGCGGGTCAGAGGTCTGTTCGGAGGCGGAGCACCTCCGGGGGCGGGTGGCGGGCGGAGGTGGCCCGGACCTCGGCCGTGAGGGGCGGGTCCAGGGGGTGGTACGGGACCTCGCCCAAGCCGATCGCCGTGACCGTGGAGGGCGGGTCGGCGGATCGGGGGCGGGTGGTCAGTTCCCGCGCCAGGTCGGATCGGACCGTCGAGGTCAGGGGGCTGGAGACCAGGGGGGTCTCGTCGCCCGCCGGGAGGACGAGCACCAGCGCGCGCGGGTGCCGGGCGGTGCCCGTGTAGCCGACCACCGCCGCGTCGCGCACGTCCGTGTGCCGCAGTTTGCGCCAGCCGCGCCGCCCGGCCGGGTAGGGCTGGTCCAGGCGTTTGACGACCAGGCCCTCGATGCCGCTGGCGGGGAGGGTCTCGTACCAGGTGGCGGCCAGTTCCGGGTCCGTGGTCATGGGGACCGGCTGGAGGGGCGGGCCGAGGGGCAGGAGCAGGTCCACGAGGAGCGCGCGGCGGCGCTCGTAGGGGCGGGCGCGCAGGTCGAGGCCGGCCAGTTCGAGGACGTCGAAGGCGGCGTACGAGGCCGGCAGGCTCTGCGCGAGCGCGGCCGCGCGGGCCGCGGTGGCCGCCGCGCGCCGCTGGACCAGGGCGAAGTCCGTACGCCCCCCGTGCCAGACCACCACCTCGCCGTCCAGGACCGTCCTGGCGGGCAATCGGCGGGCGGCCGCGGCCAGGTCCGGGAAGGCGCTGGTCACGATGCGGCCCGAGCGGGCCTGGAGCGTGACGTCGTCCTCCGTGCGGACGACGAGGAGGCGGTGGCCGTCGAACTTCGGCTCGTACGCCAGTCCGGCCCCGCGCGGCAGTGTCCGTACGGCTGCGGCCAGCGCGACGCGGATCACGGCAGTCGCCCCGCCAGGTCGGGATCGAGGAGAGGGGCGAAGAGGTCTCCGTCGCGGGCGAGCCGCGGCCCGATGTCGTCGGCGAGGAAGAGCAGGTCGTCGGGGGTGCGGCAGGCCCGGACCTCCTCCCAGGAGACGGGCGCGGAGACGGTCGGCAGCATCCTCGCGCGCAGGGTGTAGGGGGCCGCGGTGGTCTTGGCGGCGGCGTTCTGGCTGTGGTCGACGAAGACCTTCCCGGGGCGCAGGGCCTTCGCCATGCGGTGGACGATCAGGGCCGGGAGCGCGCCTTCGGCCTCCTGGGCGAGGGCCTTGGCGTACGCGGAGACCTGCGCGGACGGGGTCGGCTCCAGGGGGATGGAGAGGTGCAGGCCCTTGGAGCCCGAGGTCTTGGCGTACGCGCGCAGGCCGTCGGCGGCAAGCCGGTCGCGCAGCCAGAGGGCGGCGGCGCAGCACTCGACGACGGAGGCCGGCGGGCCCGGGTCGAGGTCCAGGATCAGGCGGTCGGCGACGGCGGGGCTGCCGGCGGGCCACTGGGGGGTGTGGAACTCGACGACCAGGTTCGCGGCCCACATGAGGGAGGGCATGTCGGCGACGACGACCTGTTCGGCGGACGGCTCGTCGGAGCGGGGCACCGGGGTGGTCCTCACCCAGTCGGGCGTACCGGGCGGCGGGTTCTTGGTGAAGAAGAGCTGCCCGTCCGGGCCGTCCGGGTAGCGCAGGAAGGACACCGGGCGGTTGTCGACGTGAGCCAGGAAGGGGGCCGCGACGGTGGCGTAGTAGTGCAGCACCTCGCCCTTCGTGAAGCCGGTCTCGGGGTAGATGACCTTGTCGAGATTGCTGAGCGTGATGCGACGGCCCTCCACCAATGTGATCGGCGTCATACGATGAGACTGCCACGAAACCGGACGAAGCGGGCGAGCGATGCGATCCATTTGGAACGGGGCGATCTCCTTCGGCTTGGTCAGCATTCCGATCAAGCTCGTGAACGCCACCGAGAGCCACTCGATCTCCTTCCGCCAGATCCACCTCGCCGACGGGGGCCGCGTCCGGTACCGGAAGGTGTGCGAACTGGACGGGGAGGAAGTGCCGGCCGCCGAGATCGGCAAGGGGTACGAGGAGGCCGACGGGTCGATCGTCCCGATCACGGAGGAGGATCTGGCGCAGCTGCCGCTCGCGACCGCCCGGACCATCGAGATCATGTCGTTCGTCCCGGCCGAGGAGATCGATCCGCTCCAGATGGACGCGGCGTACTACCTGGCGGCGAACGGGGCGACGGCGGCGAAGCCGTACACGCTGCTGCGGGAGGCGTTGAAGCGGAGCCGGAAGGTCGCCATCGCCAAGTACGCGCTGCGGGGACGGGAACGGCTGGGGATGCTGCGGGTCGTCGGTGACGTGATCGCGATGCACGGGCTGCTGTGGCCGGACGAGATCCGGGAGCCGGAGGGAGTGGCTCCGGAGGCCTCGGTCTCGGTACGGGACGCCGAACTCGACCTGGCGGACGCCCTGATGGCCACGTTGGGGGACGTGGAGCTGAGTTCGCTGAAGGACGAGTACCGGGAGGCCGTGGAGGAGCTGATCACGGCGAAGGCGGGTGGGGCGTTCGAGCCGTCGTCCGAGGCGGTGGTGAAGCCGGCCGGCGGGCAGGTGATCGACCTGATGGCGGCGTTGGAGCGGAGTGTTCGGGCGGCGAAGGCGTCTCGGGGGGAGGGTGTGGGTGAATCCGGCGCCGACGCCGGTGCCGACGCCGGCGAGGCGGAGGCCGAGGTCACTCCGATTCGGCGGAAGCGTGCGGCGTCGGCTGCGGCTGCGGCTGCGGCTGCGCCGAAGGCGGTCGGGGGGAAGAAGTCGACGGCGGCTTCGGCCAAGAAGACCGCGGCGGCCTCGAAGAAGACGGCGACCGCCAAATCCACGTCCAAGTCGACGTCCAAGTCGACGACCGCGGGCAAGGCGGGGGGTACGAAGTCCACTTCGGCCGCGGCGAAGAAGACGGCGGCGGCTTCGAAGAAGGCTGCCACGCCGCGGAAGCGGACCTCGGCCTGAGGGTGTGCGGGGGGGCGTGGGCGGGCGGGCGGGCGGGTGTTGCCTGCGGCGCTGTCCCCCACCCCGCCCCTTCCCGAACCGGGGCTCCGCCCCGGACCCCGGTCCTCAAACGCCGGACGGGCTGAAAGCCCGCGCCTCAAACGCCGGACGGGCCGAATGGGCCGTCGGTGGGGCTGAAGTAGGTTCTCGTGTCCCGGGCCAGGGCGAACAGGGCTTCCACGTCGCCCGGTTTGAGGGTGGTCGGGGCCGTGGTGAGGGAGGGCAGGGCGGTCAGGGGTTGGAGGATGCGGATGTCACGGACCGTGGGGGCCACGTCCACGCGGGAGGCGTCCACGAGCGCCAGGGCCGGGATGACCTCGGCCTCCAGGGCCCGGCTCGCGCGGGCCGCCGCGCGGCGGAGCCAGCGGGGGTCCGGGCGGGGTTCGGCGCGGCCCACCGTGAGCAGGAGGTCGCCGACCGCGGCGCGCTGACGGCGGCCGGGGGCCGTGCGGACGCAGAAGATCCCCGCCGGGCCGATGAGCAGGTGGTCGATGCGGCCCAGGCCCGGGAGCGGGACGCAGTGCAGGATGCGCCAGCCGTCGGGCTCCAGGGCGTCGAGCACGTCGCCCATCCGCTGCTGGGCCACCAGGTCCTGGCGGAGGCGGTGGCGGGCCCGGGTGCCCGCCGGGCCGTGTTCCAGTTCGCCGAGCAGGGCCTCCCCCGGCCGGTTCGGCGCCAGGTCCGCGTCCGGCGGGAGGGCCAGGCGTCGCAGGTCGGCGGCGGTGGGGACCGGGGGCGGGCCTATGGAGACCGTCCCGCTCAGATACGGGCGGAGTGCCGCGAGTATCGCTTCCCGGTGGTCGTCCGCCAGGACGCTGATGCGGTTCGCCTGGCGGTCGTACCAGGCCACCGCCTGCCCGTCGGGCCGATTGACGTACAGCCGACCACGGCCTGCGCGGCCGGCTGACGGCATTACTTTGAGAGCCGACATCGAGCTCACCCCCCACCGTCCATGGGAGCAGCCCCGGCCGCGCACGGCAATCCCCCGGATGTGTAACGACTCCGACGGAACGTTGCGGCTCCGCTGTTACACGAACGGGGCTCCGCCGCAACGGCGGGCCCCTACGTTTGTCCCACCTGGACCCGCCAGGCCCTGACCAGCATCGGAGGACTCCCCGTGAGCATCGTCCGCCGTCGCACCCTCGTTCGCGCCGCCGCCGTGACCGCCTGCGCCGGAAGCCTGCTGGCCGTACCGACCGCCGCCGCGCTCGCCGAGGGACTGCCCGCGGCCTCCTCCGCGCACTCCCCCGCCCCGCAGCGGACCCTCGTCAAGACCCTCGCCCTCGCGGACGGGGTGTCCACGGCGAACGTCTACCGGGTCTCGAAGGGCGTCTACCAGGCCGAGATCCTGGGCGCCGACGGGCACCGCACCACCACTCTGACCAGTGGTGACGGCTCCGCCGGCGGTACCGGGGCGCTGCATGCCGCGCTGGACTCCGACGGGCGGCTCACCTCCTGGGCCGGGAACGTCACCGACCCGCAGGGCGGCCACGTCCTCGCCGGCGACGGCCACAAGACCGCCACCCGCAGCGGGCACACCGTCCCCGTGGCCGCGGCAGGCAAGGCGGGGACCGTGCAGCGGCTCGGCAATCTGGCCGACGGGCCCGGCGAGGGCGTGTTGCTGCTCGCCGCGGGCGGCGGCATCGCGGCCATCGGCGCGGCCGGGCTCGGCTTCGCGATGCTGCGGCGCGGCCGGACCAACGGCTGAGGGACCGGTCGGGCAACCGGTCGGACGGCCGGTCGAGCAGCCCAGCCGGCGACCCGCCGAGGAACCGGCCGCGGAGGGGTGGCCTGCGGGGCGCGCCGGATACGGAGCGGATACGGACGGGCCACGGATCATTGACGCGCGTCAACACCGTGGGCAAACAGGGTGGAGCTCCGCATAAGGTTGACGCGACCGGCTGTCGTGGCGCGGGCAGGAGGGCGCGGCGTTCTGTGATCAGGTTTCCGTTGCGTGCAGCGGCCGCCGTCCTCGTCGTGGGCGCCGTCGCGCTGCTCCCGCTGCTGACCGGCTGCGGCGACACGGGCGGGCTCGCCGGTGCCGGCGCCACGCCGACCGCGCGCGGGCCCGTGCACCTGTGGCCGGAGCGCAAGGGTGCGACCGTGCCGCCCGCCGATCCGGGCGGGGCTCCGCCCGAGTACGTCAAGGGGATCCCGCCCGTCAAGGACCAGGACGTACACGCCGTCGACCCGGTGGCACTGGTCCAGGCGGAGCTGCGCGCGCACCCGGGCACGGACGTCGGCCCCGACGGAATGCCCGCGAAGACCGCCTCCGCGATCCTCGCGTGCCGGGAGGGTGACGAGGACGCGGAGGACGGTTCGGGCCCGGCGGGGTGCCCGGTGCTGAAGCCGTACTACCGGGACCTCACCGGGAACGGCAAGGACGAGCTGATCATCGGCATCGAGTTCGGCACCGGCCCGGACGTCCCGGAGAAGGAGATGTCCGTACGGGTGTACACGGCGGACCCCGACGGGCGGCTCAACCGGATCATGGCGACCACGCAGAGCGTGATCACCGTGGAACTGGCCGGCCAGGACGTGATCCTGCGTGCTCCCAGCGGCAACAACGGCTACGAGCTGATCACCGCCTGGTCCTGGGACGAGAAGCAGCTCACCATGCTGCCGACGCGCGAGCAGATCGTACGGGTGCCGGCCAATCCGCAGGAACCGGCGAAGCCCTCGGGCGGGAGGACTCCGTCGCGTACCAAGGCTCCCGGGGGCGGGGGCGGTACGGGGCCCGGTACGGGCAGCGGGCGCGGCAACGGCGGCGGTGGCGGTGGCGGTGGCCGCCCCGGCGTCGGGACCGGCTCGCTGTGAAGGTCCGGCTGCCCGCCTGGACGGCCACGCTGACCTGGAAGTCGGCGTGTTTCATCGTGGTGATGTGCTGCACCCTGGCGGCCCTGCTGGGTGCGCTCGTGCACGTCGAGGTGACCCGGCAGACGGTGGCCACGGCCCGGGACAAGGCCCTCGGCAAACTGCACGACGTCTCCCGCGCGTACGAGGCCGGCGAGGCCCTGCCGCCCGGTTCGGGGCTGGACCCCGCGGGGCTGCCGACGAAGCTGCGGGCGCTGGCCGTCAGAGGGCACCGGGGCACGATGGTGGCGGACCTCGACGGCCGCCCGACGATGTGGGCGGCGGCGCCCGCGGACGGGCGGGCGCTGGCCACGGCCGTCGACTACGAGCAGAGCGCGCGCACCATCAACGGGCTGGACAACGCGATCATCGGGTCGTCGGTCCTCGCGATCGGCGGGACGCTGCTGGTGGGCGCCTTCGCGGTGACCCGCGTGACCCGGCGGCTGCACCAGACGGCGTCCGTGGCGCGGAGGATCACCCAGGGCGACCTCGACGCCCGGGTCGGCGACCCGCGCACGAAGGATCCCTCACGGCACCAGGACGAGGTGTCGACGGTCGCCGGGGCGCTGGACACGATGGCGGGGAGCCTGCAGACGAAGCTGGAGAGCGAGCGGCGGTTCACGGCGGACGTGGCGCACGAGCTGCGGACACCGCTGACGGGGTTGCAGGCGGCGAGCGAGCTGCTGCCGGAGGGTCGGCCGACGGAGCTGGTGCGGGAGCGCGTGCGCACGATGCGGCAGCTGACGGAGGACCTGCTGGAGATCTCGCGGCTGGATTCGGGCAGCGAGGTGGTGGAGACCGACCTGCACCAGCTGGGGCGGCTCGCGGGGCGGGTGGTACGGGCCTCGGGGACGGACGCGCACACGGAGCTCGTGGTGGTCCGGGACGCGCACGTGGAGACGGACCGGCGGCGGCTGGAGCGGGTGCTGGGGAATCTGGTGGCCAACGCGCACAAGCACGGGCGGGCGCCGGTGGTGCTGACCGTGGACGGGCCGGTGGTGACCGTACGGGACCACGGGGACGGGTTCCCCGACTACCTGATGGAGCACGGGCCGCAGCGGTTCCGCAGTGACGGGGGCAAGGGGCACGGGCTGGGGCTGACGATCGCGGTGGGGCAGGCGGAGGCGATCGGCGCGTCGCTGTCGTTCCGGCGGGCGGAGGGGGGCGGGGCCTTGGCGGTACTGGTCCTGCCGGAGCCCCCGCCGGACGCGCCTCCTCCGGCGTAACCCGCGGCCTGGCCTCCCCCCGCCGGGGTGCCGCCGCGCCGTCGGGGACGGGTGTACGGCGAGCCCCCGCAGGGCGTCGAACGCCGGTGCTCGGCGGGGCGGCCTCCACTCGGCACCCCCGCGCCGTCGGGGTCGGGTGTGCGGTGGGGCGCCCCCGCAGGGCGTCGAACGAAACCCGCTCGTGTTGCCGGTGCCGCATGGGGTTCGACGCCCGAGGAGGTG